>CAYXLS010000056.1:0-1880 GCA_964464785.1 uncultured Gammaproteobacteria bacterium
ACCGGCAAATTTTGATTGATCTAATAATACTTGTTTGATAGCACGAGAGCTAGGTTGAAGCTGGTGGTAAAAATATTTGGAAGTAAATTTTGGACTTAATAGGTCGACCCCGATATTTTTTTGGACTTCGGTGAGCTCAGTCTTATTAAGAAGTTTAACCCAACCAAATTTTCGTTGGTCGTTAAAAAATAATTTAGAATTGTCGGAGAAAGTAAAAATAAGACGAGTGGATTTATTCGGTAAAACAGTTTTGTTTTCTTTTGGAGTGGGATGACCAAGAGAAACCCCTTTATAAATAACCTGGCCGGTCATTTTCAAATGAAAAAGGAGAATTAAACCGTTTTGAAGATGAAGAGATAGTTGTTTGCCTAAACGAGAAGTACTGGTGATTTTTTTATTTAAAATTTTTTTAGAATCGCCAACAAAACTTTTTGAAGTGATTATTTCCAAATTTGAGATGGTTTTGCCGACAAGGTGTGTTTGTAAAAAGAGGCGGACAATTTCAACTTCTGGGAGTTCTGGCATGTTCTTAGTTTATCAGTTTTTCAGATTATCAGCCTGTCAGAAAAGCAAAATCCCTCAGTCTCTCGGTAAACTCGGGACAGCTCCCCTGCCCAAAAATGCTATGCATTATGTGTTGCCGGCGGGCTTTGATAAAAGAGAGCAGTATAAAAACTAGATTAAATCGTCAAGATCGATGACAGAGATACTTTTGTTGCGAGCAAGGTGTTCGATGGCGACAGTCATATTGGCTAAGTTATCTTTGATTTCAGAAAGAGAATTTAGATGGGTTTGAGTCGAGGCGACATAACCCATAACTAAAACCAAGTCTGATATTTGTTTGACTCCGCCATAAATGGAATAGATACAAAAAATTAATATCAATGAATAAAAGATAACAGCGCTGTTTTGGATCAAAAACCACTCCCAGAAACTCCAATTGGAAAGTCGAGTAAAATGACGAGTAAAAGTTTTTTGTTCTAATTCGACATCGTCACTCTCTTGTAATTTGGCAAAATAATTTTCGATTTTAGTGTTTTGAACATCACGTAATTTGATGTATCTTTGGGTTGTATAATAATCGATAAGTAAATAAACCGAGATATAGGCAACTTCGAGGACAAATATTTGTTTGTCAACAAAAAATAAAATAATTGGAATGATTAAAAGAGAGACGATACTGTCAATCCCTGGTTGACGAATTAGGGATAAAACCAAGCTACTGGCATCAGAAAAATTACGAATTGCTTGGATGCTTTGGTGTCTTTCTTCTTTGTTGATGGCCTTAAGATCTTTGGTGAAATAATTGTGAATATCAAAGCCAATATCACTAATACATTCTTCTAGTTTATAAAGAGATTTGAGACGAAGGAAATTGTCAATAATACGAACAATAAAGATAATTAGAACCAAAAATAAAATTGGTTTTAGTTCTGTTTTGGTTTCAAAATCACTGACTACTTGTGAATAGAGATAAATCGATAACAAAGGTAAAATGGTGGAAATAAATCGAATAAAAAACCAAAATAAAAAGCGAGTTTTATTGCTAATAATTTTAAAAATAAGAAAAAGAGTAATTTTGGTTTTTTTGATCATGAGTGATAATAAAATATTAGAGTAAACTCAGAAAAAGTAAAGCAAAATCAAATGTTAAAATAGACTATGACTAATGAAAATCAAATTTTTGACACATTAATTGTTGGCTCTGGGCCAGCAGGTTTGACGGCGGCAATTTACAATGCTAGATCTAATTTAAAAACAATAGTGATAGCTGGAGGACAACCAGGGGGTCAATTGACAATTACAACCTTGGTGGATAATTATCCAGGGTTTCCAAACGGAGTTGGTGGAGTGAAATTGATGATGGATATGCAACAACA
>CAYXLS010000056.1:1890-4819 GCA_964464785.1 uncultured Gammaproteobacteria bacterium
CGAAAAATTTGGGAGTAGAGGTTTTGGGCGGGGTGGTTAAGCTTGTCAGTTTGTCAGCTAGTCAGCCTGTTAGGTTATTTAAAATTGAATTGGAAAATGGGGAAAAAATTGAGGCAAAGTCGGTGATAATTGCCACAGGAGCGGCAATAAGATGGCTGGGGCTACCTAAAGAAAAAGAGTTGATTGGGAAAGGGATTAGTGGTTGTGCTACTTGTGACGGAATGTTTTTTAGAGGTAAAACAGTAGCAGTGGTCGGTGGAGGTGATACCGCCTGTGAAGAAGTAGATTTTTTGTCAAAAATTTGTGAAAAGGTTTATTTAATCCATAGGAGAGAAGAGCTTCGAGCTTCAGTAGCTGAACAAAATAAAGTGTTGAATAATCCAAAAGTTGAGATTTGGTGGGATAGTGAGATAAAGGAGTTGGTTGGAGATGAAAAATTAGAGTCGATAAAAGTTTTTAATAATAAAACTAATGAGGAAAAAATATTGAAATTGGATGGATTGTTTGTAGCAATTGGAAGTAGTCCAGCAACAAAATTTTTGGAAGGATTTGTAGATTTGAGCGAAAATGGACAAGTATTGGTGGGTAATAATAAAGAACATGTAACCATGACTAGCGTTGAGGGAATATTTGCGGCGGGTGATTGTATCAATATTAAACACAAACAAGCGATTGTAGCGGCCGGTGAAGGATGTCGAGCGGCATTGGATGCGGAAAACTGGCTGAGTAAATGAGCTTGTCAGTTTTTCAGCTGGTCAGTTTGTCAGATTTTATTAATTGGTAAACTTTTTGAATAAATTTAGTGGTGGAAAATTTTAAAGATTTTGATTATTGATATTTTGTACAATTTTGATAAAATATTTGTACATATGACTATTACAGTACAAATATCTGACTTCAGAAAAGATATGTCTAATTACATTAACCAAATGATAGATTGTCAAGGAATAATTAATCTTAAAAGAGGGAAAACTATAGTGGCAAAAATGATTCCACAAGTTAATTATAAAAAAAGAAAAATTGGTTGGGATGATTTTTGGAGTGATTTAGAAAAAATTTGGGCAATGCAACCAAAAACTGGTAAAAAAACAGATTATAGTATGAGAATAGACGAAATACTGTATGGAAAAAAATAAAATATTGATTGATAGTTGCGTCTGGATTGCTTTTTATGATGTTAATGATCGTCAACACAATAAATCCGTAAATATTTTTCGAACATTACAAAGAAAAAATATCAAACCTTTAGTTCATTTGTTAGTTTTAATAGAAACATTATCTATTCTTAAATATAAAAGAATTTTAAAGAATGAACTTAAAAAAATAAAAACTAGTATGTTGAATAGCCAAATTTTTGACTTTATTGGTGAAACCAAACTAGATATTAACGAAAAAATATTTGAAAAGCTTTACGATGATAATAGAATGGGGTTAGTTGATTTAATTTTGTTGGGTTATTGTAAAGAAAATAAAATAGACTTGATGACATTAGATAAGGCAATGGATAAAGCTTGGAAAGAATTGAACTTGAAGAATTAAACTTTATGCTTAATACTATTTAGTTTTTCAATAGTAAGTTTTTGATTGTCTTTTTTTAAGACCATATATCCACAATCTTCAATATCAACAATCCCACTATTGTTCATAATATCCTTAAAGACTGCCCAAATAGGGCCACCGTGGGTGACAATACCAACGGTTGAATAATTTTCATTATTTATAATCTCAGTAAATACTTTTTTGATTCTTTCAACAAAATCTTTTTGTGATTCGGCTCCCAATATTTGGTTTCGATAATCCTTAAGTTCTTCAACTAGTTTGGGGTATTTTATTAGCGCTTCGTTTCTGGTCATTCCAGTTAAAATTCCGTTTTTATTTCTCTCTCTTAAATCTTTGATGGTTTTTATTTCACAATTTAATTTAGATTTGAGTATTTTGGCGGTTTGTTGAGCTCTGATTAAGGGACTACAAAAAAGAATTTGGATGCCAGAATTAACCAACTTATTGCCAAGCTCATTAGTCTGAAGCCGACCCTTGTCTGATAATTCATCATTGTAGGCTCCGCCATAACGATCTTCGATATCTCCGGTAGTCTGGCCATGACGAATTAAATAAACGAGCATAATTTATTAATTTTTTGAATAAATTTAGCGGTGGAAAATTTTTTAGCTTGAAAAACACAATCAGTGGGGTTAATTTTTAGTTTTTGGAATTTTTGAATAGCAGAAGCACAAGATTTTGGGGTCAACTCATCAAAAAAGACACCAGTTTTCCTATCAACGACAGTTTCAGTTACCCCCCCACTACGGTATGCAATTACAGGACAGCCATAAGCCATTGATTCGACTGGAACAATCCCAAAATCTTCTTGGTCGGCGGAAAAAATAAAAGCTTTAGCATTTTGATAAAGCTTGGCTTTTTCGTCTTGGTCTACTTCTCCTACAAATTCAATAGTCGGACCAGAGATTTTTTTAAGTTGATCTAAAACCCCAGAAAAGTCTCGACCAAAGATTTTTAGTTTAACACCAACCTGATTACAGGCTTCAATCGCAATGTCAAAACGCTTGGCTTGAGCGAGACGACCACCGGCTAAGAAATATGATTTAGGATTTAAGATTTTTGATTTAGGAATAAAACTTTTTGGTAAATCAACTGGAGGGTTGATGACAACGGAATCACGGCGATAATATTTTTTTATTCTTAAGGCGGTGGTAGCAGAATTGGCAACATATTGGTCGACATTTTGAGAAAAACGAAAATCCCAAAGACGAAGAAAATGATTAATAATGTTGATAAAAAATTTAATAAATTTATTTTGAGTAAATTTGCGGGCGGTAGGTAGACCATAAAGATATCGCGGTGGAGTGTGGCAATAACAAATTAGTTTGGCTGATTTTTTGTTTAAAGAATTTGGAAAATAAGCACCGGT
>CAYXLS010000057.1:0-4817 GCA_964464785.1 uncultured Gammaproteobacteria bacterium
TATTGCGATGGTTGCAAGCCCGATAAAAAATCGTTGTCGAATTAAATTTTAATAACAAAGAAATCAATATCAGATACCATCCAATAACTATCAAAATATTAAAATCCACCCCCAAATTTACCCACCTCCAATTCCCTACCATCTCCGCCACTAATCTAAAATATTTTAAAAGCGGCCAAATCGACCACAAAACTAGTTTTCCTAAAATTGGCATAAAAATCCCAACAATCGAACCCAAAAAACCAATCACCGTAATCACCCAAACCGTTATCATCACCAACAAATTACTAATCGGACTAATCAGATTTATTTTTCCAAAAAATAATCCCATTATTGGGCTAATCCAAAGACTTATCCAAAAACTTGACCCCAAAATCCCTCTCCACATACTAGTCATCACTCCCACAAACGCCCCAAAACTTAACCAAAAACTAACTTCATTTAGAGATTGTGGCCAAGCCAAAACAATAATCAAAACACTAAAAATCAATCCCCGAAAAATATCATATTTTTTTCCCAAAAGTTGTGCCCAATACATTACCGACACCAAAATCATAGCTCTAACCACCGGTATTTGCCACCCTACCATTTCCAAATATCCCAAAGCAACCAAAAACCCGGCCCCAATCGCCCTTTTCCGTCCCAAAATTTTTGCCAAATTTTCTACTAGCCCTCCAAACACCAATATTATATTAGTCCCACTTACTACCACCAAGTGAACCAAACCACTATTTTTTAACAAATTCCAAAATTCTTTTTCAAAACCTGTCTCATCCCCCAACAACATTCCTCCCAACAATCCCGCTTCAATTGGTGGTAAACTTTGATATATCACCCCCATCAAACTATCCCTCTTTACAAACTTATATATCAAAAAACCAATTATAATTAATCCAACTGCCAAACCCACCTGTTTCACTTTGTTCAACATCTTCTCTTGAAAAAAAGAGGAATTTCCAAAAAAAATCATAGATTATTTAATCCTTTTTTATATATTTTGATAAGACAATGTTTTTTGGAGAGCGTAGCCTCTGAGTGGATATTACGATGGTTGCAAGCTCGACAAAAAATCTTTGTCGAGTCAAAATTAAAGAGCGATATCATCTTTTATCTCCTCAAACAATTTATCTCCAATCCCTGACACTAATTTTAATTCTTCAATATTTTTAAATCCACCATTTTTGGTTCGATAATCAATAATTTTTTTGGCAATTGAGGGGCCCACTCCACTTAGGGTATCCAACTGTTCCAATGTCGCCGAGTTTATCCTGACAATCTTACTTTGACTCACCCCCAAAACATAATCATTATTTGCTTGCCCACCCATGTGTATCAACTGTTGACTAGGTATATAAATCTTCTGCCCATCGACCAACTTTTCGGCTAAGTTCAAATTTTTTGCCATCCAATCACGATCAGCATTGGCCTTCAATCCCCCTGCTTTTATCAAAGCATCGTTCACCCGTACCTCACCAATCAAACGATAAACCCCCGGATTAATTACCTCACCAGATATATCAATAATTACTTCATTATAACTTTGTACATCAACCACTTCAGTCAAACCCACACTTTTATTTAAAAATTTTACTTCAGTTTTTTCCAAAAACTGATTTTTAAAATTCATTCCAATCCCCACAATCACCAATAGTATCCCCAATATCAACAATCCATCTACCCATCTAAACTTATTAAACTTTCCCAAGTCCATAAACTATTCTATACTATTATAATGACTCAAATATTTAATATTCTTATTTTTGTTTTCATTGCACTTACCTCATTCATTATCGCCTCTTTTTCCCTAAACGCATTTATACCTCAAATCATTGCCTTTATTTCTATTATCTTCATCTTTCTCTCTCTTTTAAAAAAAACTATTTCAATCCATCTGATTGCCTTTATCATCTGCCTAATTGTTTTTGATAGTCACGGACTCAACTCACCTTTTTTCTTTTTAATTTATTTTTTACTTTTCACTATCGCTTTTCAAAATCCACCCACCACCACTCTGTCTTTTTCTTTAGCCCTAATTTTACTTCTATCTCAATCACTTGATTCCCCCCAATCCTTAATCCCTTTAGGATCTTTACTATTGATTACTCCTCTAGCCTGGTTTATCGGCAAACAATACTTAGACAAAATTAAAACTGATTCAGATATCGAAATTAGCGAAACCAATGTGTTGTTGTGGCTATCCCTCAAATTTAAAACTGGTATTTGTACCATCATCGACAATTGTGCCGAACTACTTTCTACCCCCCTTCAACCAAGTCAAAAAGAAAAATTAAAATATATCAAAGATTCCGCCAAATCACTCCTTAATTCTTCCGAAAAGCTTAAAGATGAAGTTGACAAACAATCAGATGACAAAAATTAGGTTCATGATCAATGATTCAAGAAGCATGAATAAATCAAAAAATAAAGTTTTATTATTGAATCTTGTATCTAATATCTTGATTCTTAGTTTATTTTTTATACTAATCCAAAAAATAAATGCCCAATCTTTCGATTCCAATAGCTACCATATTGATTTTGGTAATTTCAACATGACTAGTGGCAAAAAATCTTCCACCAACTATATTTTAACCGATACTGTTGGTCAAAACGCTCCCGGAAAATATTCTAGTAATGGCTATACAGTCAAGGCTGGTTTCCAATATATCTACGACACCTTTGAAACTTTTTCTTTTAGCATCAGTGACATTGATCTCCCTTTTGGCTCTATGACCCCAAATGTTGGTTCAACTCAAAGCAATATTATTACAATTACTTCACCCTCCAACAGAGGTTATGAAATTTTGGCTATTGCCAACCATCCATTATTGTCCAACAACTACACCATCCCCGACACTTCTTGTGACAACAACGACTGTACCCCTTCCACTTCAACTCCATGGACCCTATCAACAATATATGGGTTTGGATTCAATGCTTTGGGAATAAATAGTAGTGGCACCGTTACCAACATTGGTACTTCCAATTATTTTACCGATTCTACTTACTATCGCCCTTTTGCAAACCTTTCGGAAAACGATCTTCCTGAAGTTTTTATGTCAGAAAACACTCGAGTAAAAGACCGCATTGCCAGAATTTCTTACAAAGTTAATATTTCTTCAAATCAATCCGCCGGTGATTATAGTAATTTAGTCAATCTAATTGCAGTTCCTAAATATTAATTAATTTTTATGAATTTATTTCTGAAAAACCGACAAGCTAACTAGCTGATAAACTAAATTATGTTCAATATTTCTCTCTCTCCTCCTCAAATCGAATTTGTTCTAAAACCCGGGATTACTTTAACCCAAGCCTACCAAATAACCAACAACTCCCAAAATTCCATCACTCTCAACACTGAAGTCTTACCTTTTTTGCCTCAAGGCGATAATGGCTCTGTATCTTACTCTTCACTTCTTGCCAACCCCAATATTTCTTTTTCTCTCAACAATTCCGATCTCAAACTTGGCCAACCCTTCACCTTAGCCCCTCAAGAAAGCCGTCAATTAGTTCTCAAAATTAAAACCTCCCCCAACACCGAATTATCTGATTACTACTCCACTTTTTTTATTTATCAATCAATCATTGAATCTGCTAATACAAACAATATGTCTCAATCAATTGGGAAAATTGGTTCACACATATTATTAAGTGTTTCCGATGTCGAGTTCCCCAAAACAGAAGGTCTTATCAAAAAATTTTTTGTTACCCCAAAAATTAAAGACATCTTTTTTACCCCATTAAATTTTTCTGCTCAAGTTCAAAATAATACCAACTATTTTTTCAAAAGCTTAGGCAAAATAACCATTTCAAAAAATAAAAAAATAATTAAACAATTAACTCTAGATTCTCAAAACGTCTTAGCCAACCACAATCGATCACTTCAGTGTGAAAATCAAACTGCCTGTACCCTCTCTCCCCCTCTTTGGCCAGGAAAATATACCACCACTCTCGAACTTGATTCAAGCCTAAATGTTCCTTCCACTTCTTTTTCATTTTGGATCTTTCCCTTCTCCCCAATCGCATTTGTTTTATTAATTATTTTCCTTACCTATTCTATCCGTTGGATAAAAAAACAAATAAAATCAAAAAAAATAGCCGGTTAATACCTTTTAAAAAAAGTATCAACCGGCGTCGGTCAGCGAAAATCATCAAGAAACAAAAAGCCCGTCACAACCACAAAGATAAAATACCAACAACTATCCAACTAAAAATCTTAAGCAACAAATCTATCTTAGTTCTTCTCCTTTCTTTGTTTTTACTATGTTATGTTTATTTTTTTTAAACCTGAAATCTACTTTCATTATCTTCCTTCTTTTTCTTTTAATACTTCTGATGTTTTGAGATTGATTAATTAAACCTGAAGAAGATAGTACTCTCCCCACAGTTGAAGATGACACTGTAATCTGATGATCACGAAGTAATATGACTGACAATTTGTATTTAGACAAACCCATGTCTTCATTCCTTAGTTGTTTGATTAATTGAATAGTAGAAATAGGTAACAATGATTGTCGATATCTTTTTGGTTTTGTCGAATAACTTTCATAACTTTTTAAAGTTTTACCTTGACCTCTCTTTAACCATTTGTAAACAGTATTAGGAGATAAACCAAAGTGTCGGGCTGTTAGTCGTTTGTTTAACCCATGAGCATAATACCAATCAATCCATTTGGATCTTTGTTTGGCAGTGTCAGACAGCCCGACACTAATTCTTAATATTGTTTTTGCTCCAGGTAATATTTTGTGAGCCACCATAGTGGTTCCGATAATACCATCACTCATTAGTTTAAGTGTTCACTATGTGTTTGGACCTGAACA
>CAYXLS010000058.1:0-4385 GCA_964464785.1 uncultured Gammaproteobacteria bacterium
CTTCAATCTGTGATTGTAAAACCCGACATTGAATATCATAATATTCACAGCCATAAGCACTACCTTCTTTTGTTTGAGCATACTCAGTTGACATATGTTTCAATCTTTCTTGATATTTTTCTAATTCTTTCTCCAATTCTTTTATCTTTATATCCATTTTGTGCCAGGGGTGGGACTTGAACCCACAAGTCTTTCGACACACCGTTCTGAGCGATGCTTGTATGCCAATTTCAACACCCTGGCATTGCCTATATCTTACCAAATAATGATAAAATATACCTCATGAACAATGTATATTTTGCCAAAAACATTGAAACAATTTTAAAAAATATAAATTATTCCAAATTAGGCCAAAAGGTTGCCATTAAAGTTCATTTTGGCGAAGCTGGATGCACTACTTATATGGATCCTCAATTAGTCAAAAAAGTTTATAAAAAAATAGAATCTTTAAATAAAAAAGCAACCCTAGTTGAATGTAATGTTCTTTACAAAGGCTCTCGTACCAATAGCAAAGATCACCTAAAAACTGCCAAAGATCATGGCTTTACCGATATGGATATAGATATCCTAGACGGTGACAATGGAGAAAAATATATCGAAATCAATAATTGTAAAATAGGCGCTGGAATAAAAAAATATGACTCTCTTGTTGTTATTAGTCATTTCAAAGGTCACGGTATGGCTGGTTTTGGTGGTGCTATCAAAAATGTTGGTATGGGTTTGGGTAGTCGAGCCGGAAAATTAGATATGCATTCAAACATCAAACCATTCATTAACACTAATAATTGTATTGGTTGTGGAATTTGTGCTAACCATTGTGACGTCAAAGCAATATCCATTAATAATGGTAAGGCTTATATTGATAACGACAAATGTATCGGTTGTGCCATGTGTATTGCTGTTTGTCCCCATCATGCCGCAAGTGTTCCTTGGGATGGGGGTACCAGTGATTATCTCCAAGAGAAAATTGCCCAATACACCAAAGCAGTTTTAAGCATTTTCCCTCATCCAATATTTATAAACATCTTAGAAAAAATCACCAAAGACTGTGATTGTCGAGGCTCCTCACAAAAACAAATAATGAACGACATTGGTTTAGTTTATTCAACAAATATTCTTGCAATTGACAAAGCCAGTCTTGATTTAGCCAATCAACACTCACACTATAAATTCAATAAAATTAATTTAGTCGACAAAGACAACCAACTAAAGATTGCTTCAAAAATTAAGCTTGGGAAAACTAAATATAAGTTAATTAAGATTTAAAAGGTAAGACAGTTTTATTGGTTATTTTACTTTCATTTATTATTAATATAATCGGCAATATATATTTTATTATTTTTACAAAGTTCAGATCAACCCATCGGTTTAGCCGAATAAATATTGAATAATTTAACAGCAAAATTGATTGAAATATTAAAACAAGAAACCAACTACTTTTTTTTAATCTAGCAAAAGGAAAAATCATATAAATCCATGAATAATACCATTGTTGTCGCTGATCTAAAGCATGAAAAATCAAAATTATTATTCCAGTAATTTTAAAAACCATATAATGATACTTTTTCTTAAACAAATAAAACACTCCAAAAAATCCACTAACCCACTTTGTTAAAACTGAAAACAAAAAAGACACAATACTTAAAATTTTGTTCTTTTGCCAACAATAAACTGCCACTACAAATAAAAAAATCATTACCAAATCATTATGTGAGTTTGCTAATAATTCTAAAATCAAAAAAGGATTAAAAAACCAATAAGCCCAAACTAACTTGTCTTTTGGATTTATTTTTTTAAATAAATATCCGATTAAAAGAAACAAAACTACTCCCAAAAGTTTATAACTCCAAAATAATTTTTGAAATTCTACAGCACCAAAAAATAGATAGGGGATTAAGGTGTACCCTAAAAATATCGGTCCGTAAAAATAAGTTACCGGACGACCCCAAATATAATAATAAACATTATCGATATTGTTTGTAAATCTTAACCATAAATCATCTTTAAAAAATATTTTTGGCATTAACCAAAAAGGATTTTGGTGATAATAAGCTACCGTCTTTGCCCCAAACATATAATTAAATATATCGTTTGAAAAAATCGGGTAAGACAAAGCTGCTATTCCAAAAACAACCACCATTATAAAAATTATTTTTTTAGTTACTTTAATTTCTTTTTTATAAAAAAATAAAAAAAACTGGCAAATGATTAACAAAATCATCATTATTAGATAAACCCATGTCATTAGAATCCGATTGGTACTTCCAAATTCTATTAATTTAAATAGTTTTTCTACTCTTGGATAAACTGGCAACAACATTGATAAAATTGCCGGGTTTACATAAAAATATGAAAACACCAAGTAAATCACCCAAACAAACACTATTACCATCAAAATCAAAACCATAAATGATTATACAATGTTAAAATCAATCAAATAATGAAATCAAATCTATCTCAAAAAGAAATTAATGCCGGTATGCAAACTATCGACCTTCTAACAAAAAACAATATTTTATTGTCACCCCATACCTTAAAAAAAGTAATTCCCAGCTATAAAAAATTTATCCCCAACATTAATCAATATGGTCTTTGGTTTAATCAAAAATTTACCAAAAAAATTGATAAATACGACAAAATATTTTTTTTATTAAATGGTTTAGCCGCTAGTGGCAAAGATAGCATCTATCATGAAATGGTCAATCTCACACCTAAACTTTTTTACAAAACAGTCACTGCTACGTCTAGAACCGCCAGAAAAAGTGAGATAGACAAAATTGATTATCATTTTTACACAAACGTTTCAAAATTTAAATCTGATATCAAAAAAAATAAATTTATTGAATTTCTTGACAGAAATGGGGTCTATTACGGTCTACCCAAAATAAGTATTGATAACGCATTTAAACAACCAAACCCAATTATTTATTGCCAAATAGAAATGAGTGGTTGGGAAAAACTAGAAAAATACCTTTTTTCTCTGAAAAAAAAGACACTAATCATCAAAGCTTTCATTCTACCTCATATGAATATTAATCATTATCTAAAATGGTTAGAACAAAACAGAATAGGAGAAGATACCAATTCACGAATTAATAAGTCGGGGTGGGAACTAACAGCAGCTCCAAAAAAAGCCGATTTCATTATTAGCAATAGAATAAACCCCAAAATTCCTACTTTAATTTATTCAGCCAAATCAATTATAAATTATTTATTACAATTTTTTAAAAATCCTTCAATCAATAAATTTTCACTCCCCACTGACGACTTAAAAAACACCAACAATCCATCTAATATTATCAAAACCCACGACTCAATCAGCTAATTACAATGTTAAACTAATTTGTGATCAATCATTTAATTGTTTACTTATTATCATTTTTTGCTGTTTGGATTGGATCAGGTCTTGCCATCAAATCAGTCGAAAAAATTTCTCAACAATTAAAAACATCATCGTTTCTACTTTCATTTTTAATACTTGGTTTATTTACCTCTATTGGCGAACTGTCGATTGGTATAAGTTCAATTATTAAAAATGATCCAGAAGTATACATAGGAAATCTAATTGGAGCGTCAATTGTAATCTTTATGTTAATTATTCCACTACTTGCTTTAGTGAGCAAATCCATAAAAATTACCCCAGAATTTCAAGAGTTTAACCTATTAGCCTCACTTTTAGTCATCGCTCTTCCTGTACTTTCCATTATGGATGGGAAAGTAACCAAAGTTGACAATATCTTAGCCCTAATATTATTCATTTTTTTGTTAATAAACATTCAAAGAAAAAATAAATTAATAAAAAATCTCAAAGTAATTAATCAATCACGTTCAAAAATTTTTCCAGAATTTTTAAAAATAATTTTTGGGATTATTGTAATTTTTACATCAAGTTATTTTATCGTTGAGCAAACTCTTTATTTCTCAAAAATATTAGGACTTTCTCCCTTTATTATCAGCCTATTAGTCACTAGTCTCGGGACAAATATCCCCGAATTATCACTAATTGTTAGGTCGGTCATTATGAAAAATAATCAAGTAGCCTTTGGAAACTATATCGGATCAGCTTCTTTTAATACTTTTTTATTGGGAATCCTAGGGTTAATTCACAATAAAGATACAGTTGTAAACAACAACTACACTATTAGTCTAGTTTTTTTGCTTCTCAACTTAACTTTATTTTATTTTTTTGCCAAAAGCAAAAATACCGTGTCTATCAAAGAAAGTATAATATTATTATCCACTTACATTTTGTTTCTTATCACCCAAATCTTTTTTGTAAATATTTTATCTTAACTTTTGAGCGGGTAGGGGGAATCGAACCCCCGCCGAGAGATTGGAAATCTTTCGTTCTACCACTAAACTATACCCGCATTTTTTAATTTACT
>CAYXLS010000059.1:0-4311 GCA_964464785.1 uncultured Gammaproteobacteria bacterium
GAGCGCTTCGTTGACATCGAAGAGGTCGGAGGTTCGAGTCCTCCTAGACTCACAAAATTTGTGTAATATAATTATATATGTTTATTTTTATTAATTTAAAAAATAGGAGATGAAAATATGTCAGAATTAAATGAATCTCAGCCAGTAGAGCGGAGTTTAGAACAAGAAAAAATGGGTGGAGAGTTTGAAGTATCATTATCTAGATATGATCAGCGTCTTGGTCAAGTGTACAAAAAGGCATTGGAACGATCTCGAGAAGAAGAAGCAATGGTATTTGGCCTTGTAGAGATACCTACTGGGTTTAGAGAAGAAAGGCTTGATAACCTGAAAGGAAAGCTTGATGAATATACTGACAGGCTTCGTACTCAGTGGGGTGATAATAGATATCTTCCATTCGAGTTGTTAAGTACTGATGGAAGATATAAAAGAGACATTCTAGGAATTGTGCTTAAAGAAGGTAGTGTTAATACATGGGCTTTATCTCGTGCATACGAAGAAATGGGTAATATTAATGGTAATAGATTCGAGAATGCTTGTGGAGTAATCCATGAATATATTAAGTCTGGAGGTGTTGGTCTTGTTGGTGGCACCGGTTTATCACGGACAGCGTCCAAGCCTTAAAAAAGTTATAATTGCTCGATGAAGTCGAGTAAAGGTCGCACGTGCGAAAAATATTTGTGAGGTTGAGGGTTGGGTTTGAAGATAGGTGACGGTGTGGTGCGGTTTGCAGTCATAACTTTTGAAATACATTTGAAATACATTCGAATTTGTTTAAAACGTTCACTTTTAGTTGGCTGATCGAGAAACACTGTGTTCGCTACTAAATAGGTACTGTTCTCCCCCACTCTTTTTATTTTTAACGTTTCCCCAGAAAGCATTTTTACGCGATTTTTTGTGGTTTAAACTATTTAGCCAGACGCAAGATTGATCGACATTTTGGCGAAATTTTATAATTAAATTTTTGACACGTTGTAAAAATTTAATTTGATAATTGTTGGCGTCGGGGATATTTTGGTAGGTAGCTTGCTCGATTTCGTTGTCTAGATTTTGGGTACTTTCGGCTAATTTTTTAATTTCAAGACGGATTTCTTGGATTGATTTTTGGATTTCTTGAGTATGTTGATTGACGAATATAGACTGTTCTTGAGTAAGGGATTTAGTAATAAATTCTTGACTCCAATTTATTTTTGGTTCTTTTGAAGATGGGTTGATTTCAACACTTTGACCAGGGAAAAGTGTCCCAAAAAGTTTTGGGGTATTTTTTTTTACAGAAGTATCTGGTAAATCTTTGAGAACTTCGCTATTATTTTTTTTAATTGAATTTTTATTTTTAGGATTCAATTTGAATCCAAAACCACCTGCCATAGTGGTCTATTTTAACACAAAAACTATTTTTTGAGAAAATCGAATACTTTTTGTTGAGTGAGAAGGTAGTAAACCATATTGATATTTTTTGACAATGAAGGGTTTTGGGTTAAGATGGTTTTTACTTCATTTTGGGATACTTCGATTTTGTTGTCTTTGGCTATTTTATTTATTGATAAATTAATGGTCCATTCTTCGATAATTCTTTTTTTGAGATTTTCTTTGTAACTTTCTAGTGTCTGTTTTTGTGATTCTAGATATTGGGTTACAGTAATACTAGCTTGGTTAGCTTGATCAATTAGCTTTGATAGATGAGATTGGAGATCGGATTCAATCAGTATTTTTGGTAAGGATAGAGTTGCGTTATTAATTAAGGTTTTGACAATATGATTCATTTTTTGATTTTCGTCTTTAATGTCTTTGTTTGAATTTATTTTTTTTATTTCCTCTTGATATTTTTCATTAAGTTCAATTTCAGGTAATTCACAACTAGTAATTTCAATTTCCCAGTTGTGATCAAAATCTGGTTGCTCGTTTTTGAATCTTATTTGTGGTTGAATTATTGGTTTTAGATCATTAGTTTTGGTGGCCTTTGAGTAAGCATGGGAAATAACACGAGAGGCTACTTCTTCAAATAAGTTTTGGGGTGAAACAGAGTCTTTGACTACACTTAGAGGTGCTTTACCTTTTCTAAAGCCTTTGGTTTCAAAATTCTTTTGAAATTCAAGAAGTGTTTGATTGTATTCTTTTTGAATATCTTTTTGGTTGATATTAAGGTTTAAAATAAAGGTTTTGTCTTTAAATTTTTGGATTGATGGATTTGGTTTCATAAGTGAGCTTATGATACCATGATATGTAAATGGAGAATTTATTTAGAAAAACAAAGATATTTTTTTTGTTATCAGGGCTGCTGGTTGTTGGGGTTTTTGTTAGTTTTGGTGAGCTTTTTTATTTAAAAAACTATCGGGTTGAGACAGTATTGGGTATTCAGAAAGATGATTCAATAGATTTGATGATAGGTAGCGATTCTGTTAATGAGCAAGAATTGAATATTATTGAAAAAATTTCAAGTGAAGATGCTCGACCATTGATAATCAAGAGATATTTAGAGAAATACAAATCACCTCTCGTACCCTATTCTGATTTGATATTTCAGTTGTCACAAGACTATGGATTTGAATATTATTGGATTGTGGCAATTGCCCAACAAGAATCAAATTTATGCAAAAAAATACCAGAAGGGTCACACAACTGCTGGGGATATGGAATTCACAAGAAAGGAACTTTATCGTTTGATAGTTATGAGTTGTCTCTTAAGAGTTATGCTGAATATTTAAAAAGAGAGTATTTTGATAAGGGTTTAAATACTCCAGAATTGATAATGTCAAAATATTGTCCTAGTTCAAACGGTTCTTGGGCAAAGGGGGTGTGGCAATTTATTAACGAGATGGAACAGGGTCGGTTTTGATGTGTAATAAATCTGTATACTTGACATATTTATAATATTTTGATATATTACGTTTTAGATCCTGGGGTGGCTCCTCTAAAAAGCATGCTCTGGGATTTTTTTTGTGTTAGAATTATCCTTATGGGAGTTATATCAACATCACAATTTAAGCGAGGTATTTATATTTTATTTCAAAATGAGCCATATATGATTGTGGATATTTCTTTTGTTAGTCCAGGTAAGGGGTCAGCTTTTTATCGAACTAAACTTAAAAATTTATATTCAGGGAGAATGGTTGAATATACCTATAAATCGGGGGAAAAGGTTGAAGAAGTATTGGTTGATACTCATGAGGCTGAATATTCTTATTTTGATGGATCGAATTATGTATTTATTGAGCCAAGAACATTTGAACAATATTCAGTAGCTACTGAAGTTATTGGAGAGGATAAACTGTATTTAAAAGAAGGTTTACTTTATCGAATAAAATTTTATGAAGAAAATCCTGTTGGGGTTAGTTTACCAAAAACTATTGCTTTTAAAGTGGTGGAGACAGAAAATTCTATTAAGGGAGATACGGCAACTAATGCCACAAAACAGGCTATTTTGGATACTGGATTAAAAGTGTTAGTGCCTTTGTTTATAAAGGCTGAGGAAGAAATTTTGGTTAATACTGAGACTGGATTGTATTTAAGTCGAAAGAATTAGTGTTATGTGCCGCAGAGAGGACTTGAACCTCCATGGGTTTCCCCACACGGTCCTAAGCCGTGCTTGTATACCAATTTCAACACTGCGGCGAGATTAATCTCTTAAAATTGGTACCCAGTACTACTTCATGTAATACCGGAGTACCAAATCTAAAAGATTAAGCGCTTAGTGGGTCCGGCGGGACTCGAACCCGCGACCAATCGCTTAAGAGGCGATCGCTCTACCAACTGAGCTACAAACCCATTTTTAAATTTCTGATGTCTAATTATAGTCTAATTAGAAGACAGTTAACAAAGTATTATATTTTATCATTTGTTGGCAATTTTGCTTAAATAGTGGGAGAATTAATTGAATAATTTAAAAAAAGGAGAGATTATGGATAATTTGGAAAAAATATCAGATAAAATTACTCTTTGGATAGGGACTCCTATTTCGATAGTAGTACATACAATAATTTTTATAGTTATTTTTTCATTGAAATTTTTGAATTTTTCAGTTGATCAAATTTTATTAATATTAACTACGGCTGTGTCTTTGGAAGCTATTTATTTGTCAATTTTTATTCAGATGAGTGTCAATAAAACCAAATTGACAATAGCAGGGGTAGAAAAAGATATTGATGATATCCAAGAAGACATCGAAGATATTAGTGAAGAAGATGACGAAGATGAAATGATTCACACTATTAGGGATATAGAAGAAAAAATTGTGAAATTACACAAAGAGGTGGTCGAGATAAAAGAGAATAAAAACCACAGTTCAGTTAAATAGGTAATTTTTGTACGCCTAGA
>CAYXLS010000060.1:0-2663 GCA_964464785.1 uncultured Gammaproteobacteria bacterium
GACGAAAATGGACAAGTTCAAGGTGCTGCTGATGGCGGTTGTTAAACTATTTTAAATTTTTAAACCCCTCCCTATACCAAAGGAGGGGTTTTTATTTGATAAAATAACATCATCGTTAAAAAATACACTTAATTTTAAATTAAATATTTTTTATTTTATTTAATCCCATCCATGAAATTAAACTCGCATCAAATCCGAAAAAGTAGGGAAGTGGTCGCTAAAAACTTACAAACCAAAATTAAACGTAATCCTTTGGTTTTAGTCTTAGACAATATTCTAGATACATACAATATTGGATCATTCTTTAGGTTAGCCGATGCTCTTGGAGCTCAAAAAATTTATCTCTGCGGTCCAGTTGTCACCCCACCCAACATTAAAATCCACCGAGCTTCAATTGGTACCTGGAAATGGATATCTTGGCAACAATTTGATTCAACCATCGAATGTCTCAAATATTTAAAATCTCAAAAGTACCAAATAGTTGCCTGTGAACAAAACAAATCCAGTATTGACTATAAAAAGGCCAAATACAATACCCCAATTGCTCTAATTACCGGTAGTGAATCAAAAGGAATTTCGAAAAAAGTTTTGAAAAAAGTCGATCAAATTGTTGAAATCCCTATGTATGGGATAAACATTTCACTCAACGTACTCGTAGCCACTTCAATAGTTGGCTACGATATTCTCTCAAAAATATTGCCCAAAAAATAGGCAATATTTTTACTAAAAAAATCTCAAAAAACAAATTTAAAAATTACTAAATAATACCGAACCTTACATATATTTTGCTTATTGTAAAGCTATTTAACCTCTGTTAGAATGAATCTATTCTTAAAATACTTATTTTTAATCTAATTTAAAGAAAAATATCAATGGCAGCAGCACAAGAATATACTGGCCAACAAATAGTTGTCCTAGAAGGTCTAGAACCCGTCAGAAAACGTCCAGCCATGTACATCGGTTCAACCGACACTCACGGTCTTCATCATTGTCTCACTGAAATTATTGACAATTCTATTGACGAAGCTTTAGCTGGCTTTGCCAAAAACATTTGGGTGATTATTCATCCTGATAATTCCGCGACAGTTGCCGACGACGGCCGAGGAATTCCTATCGATATCATGCCCAAATACAAAAAACCAGCTGTCGAAATAATCATGACTACGCTTCATTCAGGAGGTAAATTTGAAGGATCTGCCTACAAGGTTTCTGGAGGTCTCCACGGAGTCGGTGCCGCCTGTGTCAACGCCCTCTCTTCTCTTTACCAAATTGAGATTCGTCGTGACAACAAAATTAACTTTATTGAATTCTCTCGAGGTGGGCTTAAAACTAAATTAACCGAAATTAAAGAAACCAACATTAACCGACTCAAAAAAATTCTTCTACCTCATATTGGCGGAACTACAGTAACTTTTTATCCAGATCCTCAAATTTTTAAAGAAACTCAAGAATTTGACTCAAAAGTAATTATTAAATCTCTCAAAGATAGAGCCTATCTTACCTCAAAAATTTATTTCCATTTTTACGATGAAAGAAATAATAGCCAACACCATTATTATTTCGAAGGCGGAATTTTATCCTTACTTAGAGAACTAAATAAAAATAAAGTTATCCTTCACCAACCAATTTTGTTAAAACGAAATGAAGATGACGTTGATGTCGAAGTAGCAATCCAATACAACGACTCTTTTCAAGAAAACACCCCATCTTTCGTCAATATTATCAACACCCACGAAGGCGGAACTCATTTAACCGGCTTCAAGATTGGATTGACAAAAGTGATCAAAGATTATGCTATTAAAAAAGAATTACTCAAATCAAAAGACGATACTACTATTACTGGCGATGATGTTAGAGAAGGTTTAACCGCCGTTATTTCCATTAAAATGGGTTCTAAAAATCTTCAATTTGAAGGCCAAACTAAAGGAAAATTAGGCAATAGCGAAATCCAACCTATTGTTAATAAAATTGTTAAAGAAGAATTAGAAATATATTTTGAAGAACATCCCGATGTCGCCAAAACTATTGTTGGTAAATCAATTTTAGCTATCCAAATCCGCAAAGCCGCCCGCGCCGCCAAAGACGCTATTATGCGCAAAGGTGCCTTTGAATCTTTAGGTTTACCTGGTAAACTAGCCGATTGCCAATCCCGCGATCCTGCCGAGTCAGAAATATATATTGTCGAAGGAGATTCTGCTGGTGGCAGTGCCAAGCAAGGAAGAGACCGAAAGTTTCAAGCCATTTTACCACTTTGGGGAAAAGCCCTAAACACCGAAGGAATGAGAATTGATAAAGTTGTCAGTTCTGATAAATTAAAAGATTTAATTATTGCCCTAGGCATGGGAATAGGGGAGACGATGAATTTTGAAAAACTCCGATATCATCGGATTATTTTAATGTCCGACGCCGATGTTGATGGATCTCACATCGCCACTCTTCTCTTAACCTTTATGTATCGACATTTACCCAATCTTATTGAAAGTGGTTATGTTTATATCGCCATGCCACCACTTTTCAAAATCAAACAAGGCAAAGAAGTAAAATATCTTTATACCGAAGAAGAAAAAGAAGAATATATGAAAAAGATAGACACCAGCAAATCTTATGATATCCAACGCTACAAAGGTTTGGGTGAAATGAACCCTCAACAACTTTGGGATACA
>CAYXLS010000060.1:2673-4287 GCA_964464785.1 uncultured Gammaproteobacteria bacterium
CGGCGATGAAGATATAGAAGAAGATAGTGAAATTGAAGATATAAGCGGTGCAACCAAAATTGGTAATATTGTAATATCACGATACAAAGGTTTGGGTGAAATGAACCCTCAACAACTTTGGGATACAACTATGAATCCCGCTACTCGAGTCCTAAAGAAAGTGATAGTAAACGATGCTCTAAAAACCGATGAAATTTTTAGAATTCTTATGAGCGAAGACGTTCCCCCTCGAAAGAAATTTATTCAAACCCACGCCCATCTAGCAAAATTAGATATCTAATAATATGAAATTTAACGAAATTTATGTCTAAAGAAAAAAATAAAATTGTCACCGACATAGTTAGAACTAATACTAATATTGGTCAAGTTATCGATACTGATATTGTTCCCGAAATGGAAAGGTCATATTTAGACTATGCCATGTCAGTCATTGTTTCTCGAGCACTACCTGATGTCAGAGATGGCTTAAAACCAGTCCACCGCCGCATCATTTATGCCATGGACCAAATGGGTTTGGGAAGTGGCAAAAATACCAAATCAGCCAAGGTTGTTGGAGAAGTTTTAGGTAAATACCATCCCCATGGCGATTCTTCTGTATACGGTGCTCTAGTTCGTTTGGCTCAAGATTTTTCTCTTCGATATCCTTTAGTAAAAGGTCAAGGGAATTTTGGCTCTATCGACGGTGACCCACCAGCCGCTATGCGTTACACCGAAGTCAAAATGGACAAAATATCTCAAGAAATGATTGTTGATATCAACAAAGAAACTGTCGACATGATGGACAATTTTGACGCCACTATTCAAGAACCAACTGTACTCCCTTCTCGAATTCCAAATCTTTTGATGAATGGCGCCGACGGTATCGCTGTTGGTATGGCTACCCGAATTCCTCCACACAATCTAAAAGAACTATGCGCCGCTATCGATATAATTTTGGACAAAAGTGATCTCGAAAAAATTGAACCAGAGATCGAAATCAACAACTTACTTTCGGCTCCCCAAAACACCCATGAATTAGTTCTTCGCCCCGTTTATGAACTTGAAAAACAAAAATATAATTTTGAAACTAGTGCCACTATCGACGAACTAACTAAAGTTATTCAAGGTCCAGATTTCCCCACCTACGGTGAAATATACGGGAAAACTGGAATTTTAGAAATGTACAATACTGGTCGAGGAAAATTTGCTGTTAGAGGTAAAACCAACATTGAAGAAACCAAGTCAGGAAAAATTCGAATTATCATTACCGAACTCCCATATCAAGTCAACAAAGCCGAATTTGTCAAAAAAATTGCCGACTTGGTTCATGACAAAAAAATTATTGGAATTTCCGATCTTCGTGACGAATCCGATCGTCACGGCATCCGTGTAGTTGTCGAAATCAAAAAAAATGGTAAACCAAAATCAATTCTAAATAAACTCTATAAATATACCGCCCTTCAATCATCTTATTCAGCCAATATCTTAGCTTTAGTCAACGGAGTTCCTCAAACTTTAAACTTACGACAAATGTTACTATTGTTTCTGCGCCATCGAGAAAATATTATTCGTCGACGAACGATCTTTGATCTAAAAGGCGCCATGATGCGATCTCATATTTTAGAAGGTCTCAAA
>CAYXLS010000061.1:0-4249 GCA_964464785.1 uncultured Gammaproteobacteria bacterium
AAATTAATATCTGTTAATAAAAAATTACTTAATTATTTAAAACCCTTTGGTGTTCTTTTCTTAAAAGAATTAACTTTAGATCAAGGGAATCAATTATTTGTTCATATTATTCAAGATTTTAAAGATCAAAAATTATCTTTAGACGAATTATCAGTTTTTGGTTCCAAAATTTTTCATGAAGTTGCAAAAAACAAGAAGGAAAATTCAGATTTATTTTTTACATCACTTTCAGCTTCTGAGTTAAATTTTGCTGTTCGGTCTAGCTCTGTATACGGGAATATCTCAATATATTTAAAAGACATTGACACCTTTATAGAAAAATACGGCCCTAAAATTTAAATTTATATTTCTATATTCCACACCCCAAAGTCCTAATTGAATCCAAGGCGGGGAGCAAACGAAACTCAGACTTATTTTGAATCCAAAAGTAGTTCTAACTTTTCACTACCCCCATTGGATTGAATAACTTTTTGTATAATCATTTTATGAAACTATATCTTTCCTCTTATAAAATTGGTGACAATCCTCAATTATTAGCAGATTTAATTGGTAACAATAAAAAGATTGCTATTATCCCCAATGCTCTTGATATTTATACTGATTTAGTAAGAAGAGAAGCAAGTCTTCAAAGAGAAAAATACAGTTTAACTCAAATCGGACTTCAATCAGAAGAATTAGATTTAAAAAAATATTTTAATAACCAAAAAGATTTAGAAAACAAGATGAATAAATATGGTGGCGTTTGGGTTTTAGGTGGTAACACCTTTGTTCTTCGCCGAGCTTACAAAGAAAGTGGTTTAGACATTTGGCTCCAACAACAAAAAAACAATAAAGATTTTGTATATGCAGGATATAGTGCTGGTGTTTGTGTTTTATCTCCTTCGTTAAAAGGACTTGAAACTATTGACGACCCTGTTGTAGTCGGTCAAGGATATCCAAAAGAAACAATTTGGGAAGGATTAAATCTTATTAATTTTGCTTTTGCATCACATTATAAATCTCCTGGACATCCAGAAACAGAAATGGTTGATAAAGAAGTAGAACATTATAAAAAAGTAGGGGTAAAATATAAAACACTTCACGATGGTGAAGTCATTATTATGGAAATTTAAACAAAACAAGGCCAGATTAAATCCAAGACGGGAAACATAAAACACCTAATTGGGCTTGACAAGTTGCCTAATTTGGTATATATTAGGACATATGTATATTCAAAGACAAATTGAGTCTGTTATAAAGAGAAACCTTTTTAAAGGTAAAATAATCATTATTTATGGTGCCAGACAGGTTGGCAAAACTACATTAGCCCAAAAAATAGCACAAGATTCTGGCGTTCCTTTTGGCTACCTAAATTGTGATGAAATAGATGTATTAAGTCAGTTTCAAAAAGCTAACAACTCTTTGGCTTTAAGAGAAATGATGGGTGATAGCAAGTTGGTAATTATTGACGAGGCGCAAAGAGTATTAAATATCGGATTAAAATTAAAACTATTAATTGATAATTATCCAGAAATTCAATTATTAGTTACAGGTTCTTCTTCATTGGATTTGTCAAATGAGATTTCTGAACCTCTAACAGGCCGTTTCGATGAGTTCTGGTTGTTTCCATTATCAGTAAAAGAAATTTGGCAAAAAAGCGACAAAATTTCTCGTGAAAGAGACCTAGAAAAATGGTTAATATACGGGAGTTACCCTGGAGTATGGAGTTTAAATTCAAACAAAGAAAAATCTGTCAAGATAAAACAACTAGCATCAAATTATTTGTATAAAGACGTTTTAAAATTTAACAAAATTAAAAACTCTGAAATTATTTTAAAACTTCTACAATCTTTGGCACTTCAAATTGGGAGTGAGGTTTCTTTTAATGAATTGGCGACGACAGTAGGGGTTAGTAAACAAACCGTGGCATCTTATGTAGATTTGTTAGAAAAAGTTTTTGTTATTTTTAATTTAAAACCTTATTCAGGGAATTTACGACAGGCTTTGAATAAGAAAAGAAAAATTTATTTTCTTGACGTTGGCATTCGTAATGCAATTATAAACAATCAAAACCCGTTAACCCTTAGAGACGATACGGGAAAATTATGGGAAAACTTTATTATTGCTGAAAAATACAAGAGTCAATTGGGTTTAGGTTATAAAACAAATTTGTATTTTTGGAGAACATACGAAGGGCAAGAAGTTGATTTGGTAGAAGACAAGGACGGTAAATTAAAAGGAATAGAAATAAAACTAAAAAGCAAAAATAAAAAACAGCCAAAAGATTGGAGTTTATATAAAAATTCTAGTTGGACAATAATTGATAAAGAGAATTACTGGGAGAATATAAGTAAGTTTTAACCCACTTTTCAATCCGAGTAACATTCCAGTGGGGGAACAAACTCTGTTATAAACTTCGGAACTTGATTATTTAAGTCTCTTTTCCATTATTGAAGTATGTTCTCCAGCTTTTACAGTAAATTCAAACCCCATACTTTCATAAAGATTTTTAGCAATTGTTTGAGTATCTTTCACCCAAAGTTTTAATAATCTAATTTTATTATTTTTTTTAACTTCTTCCATTAAAAAAATTAGTAGACTTTTCCCAATTCCTTGACCCCTATAATTTTTATTTACATATGCACCGTGAATTACTGCTGTTTCATCAGTTTCGTTTTTCTCACCAATTGTCAAATTAATTAATCCAATAATTTTTTCTTTATCTTTGGCAAATGCAAATAAATTATTTTTGTCGGTAAGCTTGTCTTTCCAATAAGCAGAGGGGTAAGTTAAAGATTCTTGATAGGTTGAATTAAACACCTTCGGTTCTGTTTTTAGTGTTTCCAATCTAATTTTCTTATACTTCTGCCACTCATCAGGGCATAATTTTACAATTGATATTTTAGATTTAATCATCTCTCTTGATTATATCTTACATACAGTAACCCTGATTGACTCTAAGACGGGGAGAAAAAAAACACGACGATACTATAGGTAAAATATAGTTATTTTTGCATATTGACTTAGATAAATAAAATATTCATAATTAAAAAGGTTGTTTATAAATTTTATAAAATAATTATGAAGAAGTTTTTAATATTGATAGTTTTTGCCTTCGTCTTTTTTTCAGTAACTCGTTCAGTCTTTGCTGGTGGAGATAAGGTCAATGGGGATAAGGGAGATGGTTCAGTTTGTCAGTATCAAAATGTAGTTTATGGCCATCCGTCTTTTGATGGGGATGGATGTTACTAAAAAAATATTTTTGATAAAAATATTAAAGATTTGTTTTAGGAAAAAATTTGCTATTTTGGTAGATTGTTTTTATTTATATTCCACACATAGAAGTCCTGATTGAGTCCAAGGTGGGGAGCATTAATCAATAAATCCCTAAAAATACAGTTTATATGTTATCGTTGAATAAAAATGTTTTATTAGATTACAAACCTGTTGATAGAATATAGGTATATGAATATTGAAATCCTTGAAGAGCTTGGAGCCAAACCATCAACTAGTGAAGAGCGAGGGCTTGCCCAATTAAGAAATACTGATTTAATGATTTTTAGCCCTGGGATTAGTACGGCTGGTTTTGCTGAAATTAGAATGGCAAAGGCAAACTCAAATAGGAAAATAATTGCCACAACGATTGATAAAAAGGGGTTAGAATTTGCCAGGGAAATTATCAAGCAAGTTGGTCTAGAAAACCAAATTGAAACCAGATATGAAGATTTAAGAAATGAAAATTATCCACAAAATTATTTTAATTTTATTTACGCCAGGCTAGTTTTACATTATTTATCAAAGCAAGATTTAGATAAGGTATTAAAAAAGCTTAATCAGTCACTTAAGCCAGATGGAAAACTTTTCATTGTAGTAAGATCAGAAAAAAATATTAATAACAAAGATTTAAATAATAGTTATAATCCCGAAACAAGGTTGACGACAGTGTCTTATCGAAGAGCAGACGGCACTATTGAAAGTACTGGATCGAGATATTTTCACACACCCGTCACAATCAAAGAACATATTAAAAATGCCGGATTAAAAGTTGACGACATATCTGAATATCAAGAAAGACTTTATAAAGATTTTATGAGAAGAGAGATTTCTCCAAGAGAAGATCATATTATTGAAGTTATTGCCAGTAAGTTAAATTGAAGTAGATATTTCAAAGTTAATATTTGATCCCTCTCCCATGCCTTAATTTTATTTATTTTTTTTCATTCTAACCTCACTTGAAACTCTGGGTCTTTTAGACCAGAGAGGAAGTAAT
>CAYXLS010000062.1:0-3867 GCA_964464785.1 uncultured Gammaproteobacteria bacterium
TAAATTACCTAACTCTCTTTGGGTAACATTTGAAAATTGGACTTTGGAATAAACATTAATTAATTTTTAATAAATGGTAAGATTAATTATGAATAAAAAAAGATTTCTTATTCAAGAAAGAGGACAGGTGGTGTTGATGGTGTTGTTGGCATCGGTTTTGGTGTTGACCTTGGGTTTGTCGGCGGCTCGTCAGGCGACAGTTGAAACATCGATTGATACTGATCAGGAATTATTAAAAAGGGCTTTTAATGCAGCTGAATCTGGGATTGATTATTACCTTAAGACGGGTAGTACTACATATGGTGATAGTAGTTCTTTTGAGGGAAGTTCAATGTTAACAAAAGAAGACTTAGGAGGGAATGACAAAATTTTAACTTATAATCGAAAAATTGATTCTGAAGATTCAGAGTTTTTTTGGTTGGTAAATCATACTGATGGTGGTGATATTGGAAATGCTTTTTATAGCGATAGTACTATAGATATTTGCAGTAGTGATTTGACTACTGTGATAGATCTTAAAGTTGATTATTTTTATAAAGATCAAAGTGATGGTTTTTATCATGTACTGAGAGGAGATGGTACAGACCCTGTTTTATCAACTAGTGGTGGGGAACCAAATTGTATAAATGATTATTCATTAAAACCTACTTCTGGTGCCCAATCAATTTTATTGGTGGTGACACCTGTTGGGGTGAATACTCAAATTAGTATTAAAGGTGATGTGGATTTTCCTATTCAGGGAGAAAAACTAAAATCAACTGGAAGTGTTGGTAAAGTAAATAATCTGGTAACAATAGATCGACCTTATAAATTAACAATCCCTTTTTTGTTGGAGCCAGTAACATCTGAAGGAATGGTGACAAATTCTAATTAATTGTTGATATACTGAATATATGAATAGTTATTTAGGTGTCGATATTGGTCAAAGTAGTGTAAAGATTGTTTTAATTAATAAAGAAAATAAAGAGAAGTTGGTGTTGGAAGGTATTGGAGAGGGAAGGATTAATTTATCAGAAAATAGTCAAAACGGGACTGGTAAGAGATGGGTTGAGATTGGAAAAGTGATTAAGACGATTATTTCTGAAAATAAAATGAAAAATAAGCAAGTGATAGCGTCGTTACCAGAAAATGAAGTCATTAGTCGATTGGTTAGTTTGCCACCATTAAAAGATTCAGAAATAATGGATGCGCTGAGGTTTGAAGCTGAAACCTTTGTCCCCTACCCACTTGATGAAGTGTCTCTTGATTATGAAATTATAGAAAAAGACGAAGCTGGTCGGTTATCTGTGTTTGTGATAGCGGCCAAAAATGAATTAGTAAACAATTATATTAAGTTGTTTAAGGGTTTGAATCTGGAGATGGTTGCCCTTGAGTCTCCGGCGGTGGCATTTAGGCGAGTTGCTCGAAATAGTGCTACGATTGATCGGTTGGTGATGTTGAATATTGGTGAAAAATTTTCCGATATCTTTAATATTAATAAAGGAAATGTGTATTTTTCTCGATCTTTACCAGTTGGAGGAGAATCGTTGACTAGAGCGGTTTCTTTGGGTTTAGGACTAGATTTAGCTTCGGCAGAAGAATATAAAAAAGCTTATGGTATCAAGGAAGAAGAGCTGGAGGGGAAAATACGGGTGGCAACTATGCCGGTTTTTAATAGCATTACTGATGAGGTAAGAAAGGCAATTGCTTTGTTTGTCGAGGATAGTGGGGGGAAGTCAATCCAATTGTTGGTACTCAGTGGTGGTGGTGCAAATTTGCCTGGAATGGCTGAAGAATTGACGAGGGTGTTGGGGGTAGAAGTCCAAATTTCTCAACCCTTTATTAATATAGATGTGACCCAAATACAGTCACCTTTTAATTTGAATGTTGAAGGTTGTCGTTTTAGTTTGGCTGTTGGGTTATCATTAAGAGAATAATATGAGTGATTTAAATTTACTACCTTCCGAAGCAAAATTTCAAGCTGAAAGAATGCACTTGAAAAAAGTTATAAATGATTTTTTGTGGGTATTGAGTGGCGCTTGGTTGATTGGGGTAATAATTTTATTGGTATTAAATCTATTGGGTCAATTAAATTTGAATCAATTACAAAAAAAATATAAAAAATCGGTTGATCAATATAAAAATTTAGCTCAAGATGTGATAATGGGTCAAAAAGTAAAAAATCAGGCTAAGGTTGTGGCTATGGTGTTAAAAAATAGGTTCGAATATGGTAGCTCGATGGAAAAGATTAAAAATCTTTTTTCAGATAAGGTGATTATAGACAAATTTGATCTTGACGATATAAAGGTATACAAGTTGGAGGCTTTTGTACCTGAAGAAAAAGATTTTGATGAGGTTGAAATTAAGATTGAAGATATCAACAATGGAAGGATTGAGGGTTTTAAATCGGCACAGTTGCTTGATTTGAAATTAGAAAAAACAAAAGGTTGGGGTTTTGCAATGGAGGTAATTTTATTATGAAAAAAAATAATTTTTTTAACATGCCCGAAAAGATTTTTGGAGTTAATAGTAGTTTGATTAAGTTGTTTTTTGTTCCATTGGCTGTGGTGGTTTTTTTCTTGACTAGCATTGGGTGGTTGATACTACCTAGGATTGAATCGATAAAGTCGTTAAAAAAATCAGGTAATGAAGTAAAAACTCAAATTAAGTCGATTGACGAAAAAAGAGATTATTTGTTGTCAGTTGATCAATCTGAGTTGAAAAAAAATGCTGATTATTTGTCTAGTGCAGTATTGCCTGAAAAAAATTCTTATTTATTGATTGATGTTCTACGAGATATTATAAAAAAATATGAATACACTATTATAAGTTTTTCATTAAGTATTAGCGAATTAAAAGATGTTGATAAAACATTGAAAATTTCTGAAAAAGATTTAGCAACAAAGTTGCCTTTGAGTGTGGAAGTATCTGGCCCGAGTGATAAGTTAGTTGATTTAATCAAAGGATTAGAAAATAGTTTGCCAATATTGTTTATAGATAGTTTGGAAATGTCTAATAAAGCTGATTATTCAACACTAAAAATGTCAATTTCTTCTTATTATGTAGCAAATGATTCTAAGTCTGATTATGAGAAATTAACTTTGACTGATTTGAAATTGACCAAAGAAGAATCTGATTTATTGGCAAAAATTAGTGGGTTTGATAATAGTGCAGCTCAAGAAGGTTTGGGTGGATTGGAAGGAGGTACTTTTGTGGAGTATGACAGGGAGAATCCTTTTTAGTCTTTTATTTTGACGATAAATCGATTTTGAGGGAAAGAAAGACTGAGAATAGTTCTGATAGATTTGATTATTTTACCTTCTTTGCCGATTATTTTCCCGATTATTTCTTTTGGGGCAATAATTTCTAAAATTTCAATTTCATTTTCCATTGATTGTTCTACTGTTACTTTATCGCTAGGTGAAGTAATGGCAGTGAGGATGTATTGAAGGGTATCTTTAAGAGAATTCATAAGTTAGTTGAAAGTATAAAGTAAAAACATATAAAGTTATTCGGTCGTTTGAGAGGTTTCTGTGGAGGTTGACTCTGGGGTATTACTATTAATAGTTTCTTCTTTTTTGGCTTTAGCTGGTTTATTGTCGGTTTTTTTTATCTTTTTTTTGTTTGGATATTTGTTGGGGTTTAATAATTTTTCAACACCAATGGTTAATTGGGCTCCTTTTTTTTGCCAATTGACTAGTTTTTCTTTGTTAAGAGATAGTGTTTTGGTTTGGGGAGTGTAAAAACCCAAATCATCGATAAATTTACCATCAAATTTACTGCGATCTTCGGCAATAACAATTCGATATGTGATTTGGTGTTTTTTACCTCGAGGTAAAAGTTTAACTTTGATCATAATGTAAAGGATTATACCGTATTAAGTGGAAA
>CAYXLS010000063.1:0-3786 GCA_964464785.1 uncultured Gammaproteobacteria bacterium
ATTTCGGAATTATCCGGACAGCATAACGGCACATCCGGACACCTTGTCGAGATAAAAATAAAATGGTACTTTTTTAATCAACCTGATTAAAGGAGGCCAAAATCGATGAGGAGGTTAGATATGCTAAAAGCAAGAGAAATTTTACGGTTAAAACACGAATTGGGGTTATCCCTAAGGGAAATCGGTAATGCCTGCAACTGCGGAAAATCTACAGTGGCAGAAGTGCTTGAACGTGCTAAAAAGGAGAATATTACATGGCCTATTGACTTGAGCGACAAGCAACTGATATCTCTACTCTATCCACCAGTGGTTAATAAAGATTCACCCCCAGAACCTGACATGAAGCATATTTTTTGTGAGATGAAGAGAAAGAATGTTACTCTTATGCTTCTTTGGGAAGAATACAAGGCTGAACATCCTGATGGAATCATGTATACTCAGTTCTGTGAACGCTACAGAAGCTTTAAGAAAGACAACAAGATAACCCTTCACAAAGAGCATAAAGCAGGAGAAGAGATGGAGGTAGACTGGGCAGGAGATACTATGTCATATGTAGAGCCTTCTACAGGAGAAATAACACCTGTATTTCTGTTTGTTGCTGTTCTACCAGCTAGTAGCTATCCCTTTGTTTATGCTTACAGAAATATGAAAACGCCTAACTGGATTGATGCTCATGTTAGAGCATATGCATATTTTGGTGGAGTTCCAAAATTCACAATTTCAGATAATACCAAGACTGCTGTTCTTAAACCCGATCGTATAGACCCATTAATAAACAAAAGCTACTGCGAAATGGCTACCCATTACGGAACAACACTACTGCCTGCCAGATCAAGAAAACCAAAAGATAAAGCTGCTGATGAAAATATGGTAGGTAACGTATCAAGAAGAATTATTGCAGCATTAAGAAATCGGCAGTTTTTCAGTCTTGATGAAATCAACCGAGCAGTATATGAGGAACTTGAAAAGTTTATCAATCGTCCTTTTCAAAAGATGGAGGGCAACAGAAAAATAGCATTTGAAAAGATTGACAAGCCTTGTTTACAACCGCTACCTTACACAAAGTATGAATATTCAGAATGGAAAGAGACTAAAGTTGCGTTCAATTACCATGTTGAATATGAAGGCTTTTTCTACAGTATCCATTATTCCTACGTAGGCTGCCAATGTTCAATTAGGGCAACTTCTAAGACAATAGAAGTATACATCGATAACGAAAGAGTTGCTGCCTATCCAAGAAATTTCAATCAATTCAAACGATATATTACGCTAGAAGAACATATGCCAGAGCAACACAAAGCAGTTTACGGTTGGAATTCTGAGCGTTTTCTTTCTTGGGCACAAAAAACAGGTCCTAATACGCATAATCTAATAAAAAACATTCTTGAGAGCCGTGAATACCCTGTCCAGAGCTACCGGGCTTGTATGGGCATCATGAGACTTTGCAAAACACATTCTGCCGAAATATTGGAAATCGCTAGTCTAGAAGCTCTCAATAAGAATACATGCTCCTTTAAATATTACAACATCATCCTTAAACAAGTTATAAAAAACTATTCTAAAAAGCAGAACGAAAAAGTCATTCAACATGAAAACTTAAGAGGCAGCAATGCTTATGTAGGAGGTGGTATCAATGCTGAACAATCCTACCATTGAAAAGTTAAAGGATATGAAACTTAAAGTCATGGCTCAAATGATGCAAGATATGGATGGTTCCCTCAAAGAGCTATGCTTTGAAGAACGATTTGGCATCATGGTTGAGCAAGAATGGATTTCAAGAAAGAACTCAAAAATTAAAAGACTGCTACGTTCAGCATCCTTTAGTGTAAATGCCTGCCTTGAAGATATTGACTATACAGCGGATCGTAAAATGGATAAAAAGACTATACAAATATTATCAACATGTTCTTTTGTTCTACAGAAACTTAATATTGTGATTACCGGCAAAACAGGTTGCGGAAAATCTTTTACAGCTTGTGCACTTGGAAATAATGCTTGCCGTCATGGCTATTCTGTTAAATACTTCAGAATACCGGAACTATTGCTTGAGATTCAAGATGCTAAGAACGAAAATCGATATTCCAAATTTATGGAACAATTACGAAATATTAAGCTATTAATATTGGATGACATTGGTCTCAAACCATATACCCTTGAAGAAAGTAGGGACATCCTTGAAATTGCAGAAAGTAGATACAATAAAGCGTCAACTATACTTTGTGGACAAATTGCACATACACATTGGTATGACCTATTCCCCGATCCAACTGTTGCAGATGGAATAATGGACAGAGTCATACATAATGCATATATCCTTGCACTTGATTCTAAAAAATCTATGAGAGAAGTCCTTGCAAAAAATTTGATAAAAGAACTCAGAGAAAATGATGTAACATGACAAAAAATAGAGAACCCTTTAATTATGTTTACATTGTAAACGTGTAAACATACGTAAACATAAGGGGTTGAAGGTTTAAAAATGTAAACAACAAATGGAGGATTTGATTATGGATACAACGTGGAGTGTAAGGATTCCAGAAGAACTTAAGGAAAAACTGTCATTATTGATTTCAGAATCAGGACAGAACTCAAAAGACTTTATCAACCAATTAGTTCAGCTATACACACTTAAAGTGACAGGAAAAATTCATCCTATCATAAATATTGATATTGAAGAACTCACACAACTTACAGGGCGTATTAATAATATATTTATCAACCTTTTTGAAAAAATTAGTAGTTTCCAAAGACAAAGAGAGGATGAATATAATACCCAACTGGAAGAAAAAAATGAGATGCTTGCTGTTTTTAGCGGAAAAATTAAAGAGCAAGAAGATAGGTTTGTAGGATTTGAGAATGAAACCCTAGAATTAAAGCAGCAGTATGAAGAAATTCGTGTCCAGCATGACCGGCTGTTAGAGGCTTATGAGGTCAACAAGGCGTTAGTTTCGGAATATAAAGAAAAGAACGATACATTATCAAGTCTATTGGTAGAATACAAAGAATATAAGACGGCACTTCTTTCAGCAAAAGCTGCTATTGATGAAGAAAAAGATCTTCGAATTGCTGTTGAAACAAAGCTTCTTAATGCAGAAATGGAGGTGTCAACTATCAAGAAAAGCATTGAAGAAGAAAGAATAGCTTTTGAAATCAAGTTACAAAGAGAAACAGAACGGCTTGAATTGAATAACGAGAGACTTATTCTTGAAATCAACAAGGATTTTCAGCAAAAGATGCAATCTGAACAGGAAATGTACGCAGCAAAAGTTAAGGATCTTCTTAGTAAAATAGAAGATATTCAGCAATCGAAATCAGGCAAGAAGTCTAGTGCAACAAAAGTAGGCATAAATAAAAACCTTTAATATGGGACTATCTTTATCAATACCCGGTGCATTTGTGCCGGGTATTTTTGCTATCTCTGTTTAGAGTTGAAGGCTTGCACGGCCTTTGTGTTTATTAATGAAATTAGAACTGAAGGTGTTTTTTCTATGCTTAATTTGATATAAACTTTTACAGTTTATAAACATTCATATGTAATTTGCTTCTATTCAAAGGCATTAAAAGATAATAAGGATTGTGAAATTTTCACTAAAAGTATTGAATGACAAAATACTTTCAGATAAAATAAAATCACTCGACAAAGTGTCCGGATAATTCCGGTTTAGTGTCCGGATGCCTTCGGAATAGCCGTCCGGATAATCCGGTATACGCAGCAACATGTTTTGTATGGGAAAAAGGTTACAGCAATCGGCAGAAGATACGATTGTGATGACTTTTTATTTCAGG
>CAYXLS010000064.1:0-3690 GCA_964464785.1 uncultured Gammaproteobacteria bacterium
TTTATTATCAATGGTATCGAAAGGGGAGTCATCAACCAGCTTGTCCGTTCCCCTGGTGTTTATTTTACCGGAGAAAACGATCCAGCTACTGGCAAAACACTTTACAATGCCGAGCTTCGACCCAACAAAGGTTCTTGGTTGGAATTTTTTGTCGGTAAAAAAGATGTTATTTTTGCTCGTATCGACCGTAAAAAGAAATTTCCAGCAACCATTTTACTTAAAGCTGCTTGCCAAATGGGTGATAAACAATTAATCACCGAATTTGGCGATTTTATTTCTCAAACGATTCAAGCTGATATTTCCAAAACCAGCGAAGAATCTGTTTTAGAATTTTACCGTAAACTTCGCCCTGGTGAACCAGTTATATTAGAAAATGCCCAAAAATTTTTTGATGAAAGATTTTTTGATTTACGAACTTATGAATTAGGCAATGTCGGTCGTTACAAAATCAACAAAAAATTTGGATTTAATTTCGATGATGCCAACAAAGAAAATTGGGTTTTAAGAAAAGAAGATTTAATTGCTACTGTAAAATATTTAATTCAATTACAAAAAGGCGAGGTAACTCGACTTGACGACATTGATAGTTTAGCCAATCGTCGACTTCGTCGTTGCGGTGAGATTGTATCCCAAATTGCAATCAGGCCCGCACTAGCTAGATTTGAGCGAATGGTGAAAGAAAGAATGAGTTTGATTTCTACCAAAGAAAAACCATCTCCCAGCCAAATGATTAATCCTCAGCCTCTTATTTCTACTCTCAACACTTTTTTCAGATCAAATCAATTGTCAGCTATTCTTGACCAAACCAATCCTTTGGCCGAACTTGACTTATTACGCCGAGTCACTGTGGTCGGTATTGGTGGTTTAACCAGAGAACGTGCTGCTTTTTCAATCCGAGATGTTCACAGTTCTCAATATGGCCGCATCTGTACTGTCCGTTCTCCAGAAGGCCCAAACATCGGTTTAGTTACTTATTTAGCTTTATACTCAAAAATAGATCAATACGGGTTTATTCAATCTCCATTCAGAAAATTAGAAAAGGTAAAAGGTGGTTACACTATCTCAGATGAACATTTTTATTTAGATGCCGATGATGAATACGACAAAAAAATTACTCATTTAGGTATTCATTTTGACAGTAATCATATAACTGACCAAAAATGGGTTCCAATTCGATATCAAGGTGAATTTATTGAAGGACCAATTGACCAAGTTGAATATATTGATTTAGTCCCCAACCAAATTGTTGGCGCTTCAGCAGCCTTGATTCCTTTTGTTGATCATGACGATGCTACTCGTGCCCTAATGGGTTCCCACATGCAGACGCAAGCAGTACCTTTAGTTAATCCAGAATCACCAATCGTTGGTACTGGTATCGAAAGAGCAGTAGCTACTTCCATGGGTCGAACAATTTTAGCTAATCATTCTGGAAAAATTTCCTATGTTGATGGCAGTAAAATAATTGTCACTCTCGATAAGAAAATTGCCTTTGAACATCACGATCAAAGTGAAGTCAGTCAAGATGGTAAAACCGAAACCTATTATTTAGTTAAATTTGACCGAACATCTCCTTATGGAACTTGTTACAACCAAAAAGCCGTTGTCAATGTTGGTGATACCGTCAAGGCTGGTGATTTGTTAATTGATGGACCATCCACCGATGGTGGTGAATTATCAATTGGCAGAAACCTTTTAGTAGCTTATGCTGAAATTGATGGCTTAAATTACGAAGATTCGTTTTTAATTTCCGATCGATTAGTCAAAGAAGATATTCTAACCAATATTCAGATTTACGAATATCAAGCTCAAGTAGTTGAAACTAAGCTAGGTTCTGAAGAATTAACCAAAGATATTCCTAATGTCTCTGAAAACGAATTAGCCAAATTAACTAATGACGGTATTGTCATGATTGGAGCTATTGTCAATCCAAACGATATTTTGGTTGGTAAAGTCGAACCTCGAGGTGAAAAAGAATTATCTGCCGAAGAAAGATTACTTCGAGCAATTTTTGGGGAAAAAGCCCGTGAAGTTAAAGACACTTCTCTTCGAGTTCCAAATGGTGAAGGCGGAGTCGTTATTAAAATTGAAATTCTAGATCGCAACGAAGGTGACGAACTTGATCCGGGTGTCAACAAAGTTGTTAAAGTATATGTTGCCCAAATCCGAAGAATTCAAGAGGGAGATAAAATTGCCGGTAGACACGGTAATAAAGGTGTAATTGGTCGTGTTTGGCCAGAATACGATATGCCCCATTTGGCTGATGGTACCCCAGTTGATTTAGTTATGTCCCCAATTTCTGTTATTTCACGTATGAATTTGGGACAAATATTAGAAACTAGTTTAGCCCATGCTGGATTACATCTAAACAAAAAATATGCCGTTCCAGTATTTGAAAAACATCCGGAATCTGAAATAACCAGCGAACTTGAAGCTGCTGGTTTAAATAAGAATTGCAAAGTTCAATTATATGACGGTCGAACAGGCCAACCATTTGATCAACAATCAGTTGTTGGTGTTGGTTACATTCTTAAATTAGTCCATATGGTCGACGACAAGGTTCATTCTCGATCGACTGGTCCTTATTCTCTTGTTACTCAGCAACCCTTAGGAGGTAAAGCTCGAATGGGAGGTCAACGACTTGGAGAAATGGAAGTTTGGGCTCTTGAAGCACATCGAGCAGCTCATACTCTCCAAGAAATGTTAACCTTAAAATCCGATGATATTGAAGGTAGAACCCACGCCTTCCAGTCAATAATTAAAGGTGAGGTTATTCCAGAACCTGCTATTCCAGAATCTTTCAAAGTTTTAACCAAAGAATTGGCTGGACTTTGCCTTGACATATCTCCTTACGGAGTTAACGAACACCTACAAGATTCTGTAATTTCTGAAGAAGATCCAATTCTAAGCGATATAAAGCCTGAAGATTCAGACTTAGCGATTCCTGTTGAGGAAAAAATTGAAGCTGAAATTGCCTCAGAATTAACTATTACCGAAGGTGACTCGGTTTCATTAGATGAAGAATTAAAGGAGGAACAATAATGTTTAAATTTAAAAGTATGATTGATTTCTCTGGACTCCAAATAAAATTGGCATCCCCAGAAGATGTTATTAGTTGGTCAAATGGTGAAATCACCAAGCCAGAAACTATTAATTACCGTAGTTGGCGCCCAGAAAAAGATGGCCTTTTTTGTGAAAAAATCTTTGGACCATCACGTGATTATGAATGTTACTGTGGAAAATATAAAAAAATTAGATTTAAAGGTGTAATCTGTGATCGCTGTGGTGTCGAAGTCACGGTTTCAAAAGTTCGTCGAGAACGTATGGGACACATTACTTTGGCTGCACCAGTAACTCATCTTTGGTATCTACGTAATACTCCGTCTCCTATTGGTGTGATTCTAGATGTTCCTCAAAAAGATCTTGAATCAGTAGTTTATTTCACTAAATATCTAGTTACTTCTGTGGATAATAGTAAGAGAAAAGAAGCTCTAGAAAATTTACGACAACATTCCCAAAAAAGGCTCGAGCAAATTGACTTTGATACCAAAAAAAACATTGAAATTAAAACCGAAGAAACTGAAAAAGAAAAGAAAGACTTAAAAGATAAAATTAAAAACAAAGATCAACTCAATATTGCCAAAGAAGAACGCGACGTTCGACTTAAACAAGATCTTCAAAAAATTGAAAACA
>CAYXLS010000065.1:0-3681 GCA_964464785.1 uncultured Gammaproteobacteria bacterium
CAAGATATTAAAACTAAGATTAAAGAAGTTACTAGTAGGGAATATATTAATCCCGAAAAAAATACCGTCGATTTTGTAATTTTGTTTATCCCCAACGAAATGATTTTTAGTTTTATTTATGATCGTTTCCCCGATATTTGGCAAGAAGCGATGGGTAAAAAAGTTATTTTAGCTGGGCCATTTAGTTTTACTGCAATTTTAAGAATGATCCATCAAGCCTACGACAATTTTCGTTATCAAAAAAATGTTGCCAACATCATTGGTTATATCAAAAAATTTTCCGAAGAATTTGACAATTACAGTAAAGGATTTAAAGATTTGGGTATTCGAATCGAAGCTCTCCAAAAACAATATACGGCCGTCGATACTACTCGCACCAAACAACTAGTAAAAATTGTAAACAAAATAAAAACCGAAGAAACTGGAGATATTAAAGAAATCCATGAATAAAAAATTTATCTATTTTTCTCTTTTTTTCTGGCTCAGTTTAATTACTTTTATAATATTTGTCTCTCCAATTTTTCTTTTATCCAAAATTAGTTTTTTCTTAATAGTATTTTCTTCCTTTATTTCTACTTTCTATATTTTTTCCAAAAACCATTATCTAAATATTTTTCTTTCAATATATTCAGTTTCTCTACTCTTACTTTTATATTTTCACCAATTATCCGCAGTTAATTTTATACTTACTACTGGAATTTTTATTTATCTGTATTTCGTCTTCAATCAAAAAGAAATTAAAAAAAATTCAATTAAAAATCAGTAGGGTTAAAAAAAGTCCCATCTACACAATTTCTTCGGCCATCTTTTGTGGCACAACGACCACAAAGGCCTACACCACACATTGTTATCAATTCTTCTGAAGAATATATGTGTTCCAAAGATATTCTTTCACACTCTTTACTAATCGCTGATTCAATCATTGGTAGGGGACCACAGTTAATAACTGATTCAATATTGTTTTCATCAATAATTTCTTCTAAATCATCGGTGACTAATCCTTTTTTACCCAAACTTCCATCCTGAGTGTAGATGATAATTTTCTTGTTTTCCCAATCATTCATATTTGGTATATGGTCACTATTTTTGGCACCAACCAACACTATCGATTCTTTGTTTTCTTTTGCGAAGAGTCTCAAGGCGGCTATTCCTGTTCCGCCACCGACTAATAATTGTCGACCTCTTGTTTTTGGAGAATTTCCATACGGTCCCCTAACAAAAATTTCATCTTCATGTTCTAGTTTTGCCAATTCTTTTGTCCGACAACCTCTTACTTGAAATAAAATTTCAAACGGATCAGTTCCGTAGACAGAATACGGTTTTTCTCCATCTTCTCCTAACTGACCAAGCATAATAAACTGTCCTGGTTTTGCCTCAATTCTATATTTAAATCTCAGGATAAACAAGTTTTCACCAACTCTAATCTTTTCTTTTACCTTTATTTTTTTATAATTCATATTTAATGCTTTCTTGATAAGATTTCGTGCTTGGTTTGTTCCATTTTTGATATCTTGATCCAATGTTTCAAAATAACTTTTTATTTCTCTAGTGCTCATGCCTGCGAGTGCTGACCCTATTCCAAAAAAATTTGCCCCAGCATTTTTATAACTTCTTACATCGGATACAGTTGATATTCCACCACATCCAATAATTGGCAAGTTAGTCCTTGCTCTTATTTCTTTTACAATCTGAATCCCCTTGTTTAGTATTCGTTCCCCTGAGACACCTCCTACTTTATTTGATAATACCGTTTGACCATCAAGTAAATACTCTTCAGGACCATAAGTATTTATTGCTGTAATACCATTTGCTCCACCAGCAACAATTGCCCTAACACTATCATCAATATTTAATTTTGGTGAAATTTTTACGACCACTGGTTTTCCTAGATCTTTTACTTTTTTTATTATTTTAGTCACCAATTCAAAATCATGACCTATTACTTGTCCGTGACCTTCTGCATGTGGACAAGAGACATTTATTTCAAAGCCGTCAACTTGTTCATTTAATGTTTTTGCCACTCCATAAAATTCTTCTTCATTACTGCCAACAATTGACGCTAACAAAAATTTATTAGGGGGAATAATAATCTTTTTTAAACTCTCGCTGAATTCTTCAGCCCCTGGATTTGCCAAACCTACCGCATTAATAAAAGAACCTGGTTTGATTTGTGCCAAAATTGGTTCAATATTACCTTTTCTTTCTGCTAGACTAATACTTTTAGTAGTTAAAATTCCTAATTGCGGAACTTCCCTGGCCAATTTTTCTAAGACTAAGACATTTGTAGCCACAATTCCTGAAGGAATAGTAAATCTGCCAGTTATTTCTTTACCTAAGAATTCAATTCCCATAAAACTCATTTATTATATATAACTTTATAGCTTATTTTTTATCCAAATAATTTCTAGACTTGCATTTTTATCTAAATGTCTATAGATTTAATAAAGTAATATTTGTATGAATAATCTAAATAAAGCTGATGAAAACAAAAATAGTTTTATTAGTCTTATTAATAACCGTTGGCGAAGTAAAAAAACATTTGTGTGTGTTGGATTAGACTCAGATTACCCAAAAATTCCATCTATTTTAAAAAACAATCGGAGTGTTGAAGATACTATCTTTGTTTTTAATAAAGAAATTATTGACACAACCCAAGATCTTGTATGTGCTTACAAACCAAATCTTGCTTTTTATTCTGCTTATGGAGATGAGGGAATCAGGGCATTAATAAAAACAACAAGCTATATAAAGACTAATTATTCTGACATCCCAATTATATTTGATGCCAAAAAAGGAGATATTGGTAACACAAATTTAGGCTATATAGCTGAGGCTTTTGATTTATATCGTGCGGATGCTATTACTGTTCACCCTTACTTGGGTCAAGAATCGGTACAGCCATTTTTGGACAAAAGAGATAAGGGTATATTTATTTTGGTTAAAACTTCAAATGAGGGCGCTAAAGATTTTCAGGATTTATTAGTTGGTGAAACCAAAAAACCATTATATTTATATATTGCCACTCAAGTAGCTCAGAAATGGAATACCAACAATAATTGTGCGCTAGTTGTTGGCGCCACTTATCCTGATGAACTTAAAAAAGTTCGAGAAGTTGTTGGTGACATACCTATCCTTATTCCTGGTATCGGAGCTCAGGGTGGAGAAGTCGAGGCTACTATAAAAGCCGGAAAAGATAGTCATAATCAAGGAGTGATTGTCAACTCATCGCGAGGGATTATCTTTGCTTCAAACGGACCAGATTTCGCCAAAATAGCTCGCCAAAAAACACTTCAGCTAAAAAATGACATTAATAGTTATTTAAAATTATAAAACATAAACGGTCAAACAAATTAAATGTCTCTCAGCAAGAATTATGTAATAGTTTATTTAAAATTGGAGCAATTCGTTTTGGTGATTTTAAACTCAAATTACATGAAAAATATCCCGACGCTCCCTTGTCACCAGTATATTGTGACCTAAGAACTATCCAACGTTTTCCCGACGTCAATAAAATCGCCATCAATAATTATTGTAAAATATTGAAACAACTTCAGTTTGATTTATTAGCTGGTATCCCCACTGCCGGAATCTCTTTAACCGCTTCTATTAGAGATAGATTAAATATAGGTATGATTACTCCTCGTACTGACAATAAAAATTATGGTAGTGGCAACAAAATTG
>CAYXLS010000066.1:0-3648 GCA_964464785.1 uncultured Gammaproteobacteria bacterium
AAGGAGTAATCATATCAAATTCACCCTCGACGACTAAAACAAAATTTTGAGCACGAATAAATTCTTTGGCTAAATGAAGGCCAAAGAGATTTTGACTTTTATGATAAATTTCGGTTTCGGGAGAATTGATATATTTAGCAGAGTTTTGGTTCTTGCTGGTAGGCAGAATTCGGCCAGAAAATCCCAAAATCCGACCTCGATAATCAGAAAGTGGAAAAGTCAGTCGACCTTGGAATCGGTCATAAAGGCGAGAATTGTATTGGCTTTGACCAAAAGTACCAGTGGAGATTAAATTAGGAATTTTGTAACCTTTTTTGGTTAAAAAATTTACTAGAAATTGGGGATTTTCGGGTGAATAACCAATATTAAACTGCTTAATTGTCTCAAGGGTAATTCTCCTTTTTAGGACATAATTTAGGGCTGGTTTGCCTAAAATATGAGAGGTCAAGATGTAGTTATAAAATTTAGCAACTTGAGTATTTATTTCAATTAAGGTTTTTTTGAGAGAATCATGTTCGGAAGTAAATTCGCTTTTTTGTAACACTATTCCGGCCATGCCAGCAAGTTCGGTTAGGGCTTCGCGAAAATCAATTCGTTCGTATTCTTGGAGAAAACTAAAGATATCACCAGATTTACCACAACCAAAACACTTATAAATTTGAAGTTCTTCGGAAACTGTAAAAGAGGGAGTTTTTTCGCCATGAAAAGGACAACAGGCGATGTGATTGCGACCACGTTTTTTTAGAGGAACAAAACGATTGATAACATCGACAATATTTAGTTTTTGTTTGATTTCGTCGACTTGGTTATCCACAAGGTAATTATACCTCAATCTCCTCTAATCCCTATTTTACAAGAGGGAAAACTGAAAAAAATTACTTTCTTTTTAGGATTAAGTAAACACTTATAGCAGTAACACCATCTGGCCATTCTGGCCAATGACCAACAACATATCCGTTTTCTCCTCGACTAGTATCGATTTGCCAACCCCATTTTTTATAAATTTCAATTGTTTTGTTATTGTGTGTATAAATTCCTAATATTAAATCTCTATCTTTAGAAAAATCTAAAACTTTTTGATAAAGTTTTTTACCAATACCTTGATTTTGAAAATTTGGATGGACATAGAATCCAGAAAACTCAGCTTTGTTTTTATCGATTATCTTACAAGTTGCTGAACCAATTAATTTTTTATCTGTAAAAACTAACCAAGTATTTTGATTAGATGACTGAATTAATTTTGTTTTAATATATTTTTGGGTATCAGGAGTATTAAATATTTCTGGTGAAAAACATTTTTTGGTCAGACCGATATCTGGATTTGTATAAGAATATTCGTAAGTGATTTGTAAAAGATTGGTATATTCTTTTATATCTTTAATATTGGCAGTCTAATATTCAAATTCATTAGTGTGTGCGGGTGGTGATAAAGTCGATGCAATCTGAGATTTGAGAACGATATGGTTCTTTAGAAAGAAATTTTAATTCAGTTTCAAAAATTTCGGTGGCTTTTTGGGAAAATTTGTCGGCAAGTTTTTTACTGTATTCAAGACTGCCAATTTGTTTCATTTGATCTATTACCCAATTAATTTCATCAGCAGTTTTTTGAGAACGATTTTTTAATAAAATTTTTTTTAGTTTTTCTTTGTTTTGTGAATCAATATTGTTTAGAAGATGAATCAACATAATGGTTCGTTTCCCCTCGTAAATATCATTCCCTTGCTGTTTTTTTTGACCACCAAAATCGGAAGTTAAATCAAGAAGATCATCAATTATTTGAAAACTCCGGCCTAACATGACACCAAAACGATAGATTGATTCTAGTTGTGATTCAGTGGCGCCACCAAGAATAGCACCCAGACGCATCGGACCGGCAATAGTATAGTAACCAGTTTTACTCTCTAAGATTAATAAAACGTCTTCTTCGGTAAGATCGAAACGATTATCTTCGGTCCATTTGATTTCAATAGTTTGACCTAAGATAGTGCGATTAATCATCGTAAAAAATTCTTGATAAACTTTTTGAGCAGTAGTCAAATCTAATGTTGAAAAATTTTGAGATAACACTTGCCACATTAAAATATGAAGGTTGTCACCAGCGTTTAAGGCTAATGAATCTCCATAGATTTTTTGGAGAGCAGGAAACCCACGTCTTTGGTCTGATTGGTCTTCAATATCATCGTGACTTAAAATCCAATCTTCGGAAATCTGCATAGCGACAGCAGTGGGGATGGCTTTATTAACATCAAAACCCATGGCTTGGGTGGTTAATAATACTAAAGAAGGACGAATGTATTTGCCTTGTCGTTGGGGATAATCAGAAACCATTTTAAAGTGAAAGTCTAAAATTGACTGATATTTTTTATCTAGCTGACAAAAAGAAGGATGGTCTTTTATTTGATTTAAATTAGTTTCGATATAAGGCCAAACAATCTTTTTGTAATTTTCTAAAACTTCTAAAAATTTATGTGGTTGGGACATTTTGGGTTTCTAAATTTTTAACTTTTTTTGTACTAAAGGTAAGGAGACGGCCGAGAGTGTAGGGGTAAATCATATACATAATTTCAAAGGTTACAACTGACAATTCAAAAGCAGAAGGAATTTGATTGGTAATAAAAAAGGCACCAGTCCCCAAAATTAGAGCATTTTTAAGGCTATTTTGCATTTTTCCCCGAAACACCTTGCTAACAATTCTGGGGTCGATACCAGCTAATTTTGCTTGCTTGGAGGCAAAAGAATGGTTTTTGTAACCAGCATGAAGAGTAGTGAGAAAAGTGCCAACGGCGGTAATAAAATTCATTGGTGGATTGGGACGAGTTAAGTCGACTCTTAACAAAAGACCTTGGAAAGCTGTGGGAATATTTCGCAACAGAAGAATTAGTCCTAAAATAAAGACACCAATAAAACCCCCGATAAATAATAAAAACCGATTGTAACGTATCCGAGCATAAAGAATTCTTTGGTTTTTTTTAAAAATAAAACGAACCAATCTCCAAATTAGACGCAAAACAATTGTTAACAAAAAGAAACTGCCAATAATAATAAAAATTGTGTTCCAGGGTAAAGAAGTAGTGTCGGTCACTTTAAAAAATGGAAATTTAAAAATTGTTCCCTGAAGTGGATATTTTGGGTAAGGAACCCAACTGTATAAAAATTTTTGCCTATTTAGTGGTGTATTGTAAAAATCTACTAAAAAAATTCGAGCCGCAGAGAAAAAAGCTATGGCGTTAACAAAGAAATTAAAAATATAAAAAACAATAGCAGTATTGCCTTCTTTGACTTTTTTGGAAAAAACTAACAATTGTTGTTTGTCTTCGATTTTGTCTAGTTCTTCTTCGAAATCTTCAAGAGGTTTTTTGAGAGTACTACTAATGAGACGAAGAGGCATAAAAATTATATTTTGAAAAACACCAATTAAAATTACTGAAAGCCAAATTTGATGAGTAGCAAAATAGATACTAAAAAAAATACTGGTATAAAGTTTAAAACTTCCTCCACGTAAAAACCAAATAAAAAGATAAATTAAGAAAAATATAAGAATAACAGTAACTAGAGGTAACCAATGGTGGGTATTGTCAATCTTTCGGATTTGAGACAAGGAGGATTTATTTTCAGCCATTGGTTAATTATACAATCTAATTTATACTG
>CAYXLS010000067.1:0-3572 GCA_964464785.1 uncultured Gammaproteobacteria bacterium
TTGAGATTTAACTTTTTGACCGCGTCTGATGACCATTTTGCTTTGAATGGGGACAATGGCTTGAAAAATTTGGTCTTCTAGCCCCATGGTTTTAATGCGGGTTTTTAGAGCTTCAATAACTTTATATTCGTGACCAGAATAAGTATTGATGACGTACCAAGCGGCATCAAAGACAGGTTCTTTTGAAGAGAGTTTAAAGAGAAATTCTCTTTGGTTGGTTTTTGTAGATGTTTTTGGCATATTATTTAGTTTCACCAGCAGTAGAAGCGACTGTGGGTAGTGGAATAATTGGATTTTCTAAAGACTGCACTTGGGTGGGTGTAGCCGATTGATTAGTAGTGGTTGTGCCTAAAAGGGCAATAGATTTAGTAAAAAGATAATCAAATCCTCCTAAAACTAGGGAGATGATAATCGAGATTGATATTACCACAACTGTAAGCTGAATTAAAGTATCTTTTTTAGGCCAAGTGATATTCTTGAATTCAATTGCGACTTCTTTTAAAAATTTAATGATTTTTTGCATGGGAGTATTATAGCAGTTGAATAGTGTTTATGCTTTAATTTAAAGAAATCTTAACTAAAAAACACAACCATTTTTATAATGATTGTGTTTTTTAAGTAATTATTATTTGGTGATGACTACGGTGGCTTGGGTTTTTTTGCCGTTGGTAGCAATTAATTCTATTTTTACAGTACCTTCTTTTAGTGCAGTAATTTGAAGTTTTGGACGGTTATTTATAGTGATGCATTTAAAACCAAATGTACCATCGGCGCATTTTGGATAGATAATTTTGGCTTTGACTAAACTGTGATTATAAATTTTCCATTTAAATTTATCCGTAGAGTTATTGGGGGTTAAGATATAACCTATAGTTTTAGTTTGCCCAATTTTTAATTTTAATGAGGTAGGAATGAATCTGATTGCAGTAACAGGGATAGTCGTTGATGTAGTGCTTTTTTCAATGCTGTTAGTTGTAGCGATTTTTTTAACACTGCATTTACTACTTTTGCCTCCGTTTGCTCCTAAACAAGTCCAGGAATAAAAAGGTTGAGGGCAGTTAGAAGAACCTTGTGGACAACCGGGAGCAATATTTTCATAATTACCAACCTCGCCTGATTTACATAATAAAAGAGGGTTGTCTTTATCGGTGGTTTTGGTTAAGGATTCGTATTTAGGGGTATTACAGATACCATTAACTAATTTATTTACAACTATTTTGTACTCTTTTTTAGGTAGATTGTTGATGGTATAAGTTAATTGGTGGGGACAAACACATAATGTAATAGCTTCCCCTATTTTTTCTTGATATTTCAGGGTTAATTTGTCGTTGTTTAAACTGAAACTTGGGGTGGAAATAGTAGCTCCGCCACAATAACTCATTACTTGGGTTTTTACTTCTAAAGTATTTTCGTTAATCCATTTTTGGGTTATTTTAGGATCAAATTCATCCATGGAATCAACACAGTATTTGATTGAAAGGCTTACAGTTGGTTTGATAGTTGGAGGTGGAGTTGACGTTGTTGTGACGATTTTTTTAACACTACATTTACTATTTTTGCCTCCGTTTGCTCCTAAACAAGTCCAGGAATAGAAAGGATAACATTGTGGACCGTTATAATAGGGACAATCTGGTATTAGATGAGTGTAATTATTAGCGAAGCCTGAGTTACATAACAAAGAGGGGTTGTCTTTATCGGTGGTTTTGGTTAAGGATTCGTATTTAGGGGTATTACAGATACCATTTATCACTTCACTAGTGTTACTGTTTGTAACAGTAATTTTTACTTGAGCTGTTTCACCACTAGTAGTTGTTAGTGTGATTTTAGCAGTTCCAGGTTTTATAGCAGCAATACTTAGGTAATAGGTACCGGCAGGAGTAGCGCACCTTTCTCCGGGAGTACATCTTGGATAATCTTGTTTAATATTAATTAAGCCAAGAGTGTCGACAGACCATTTAACTTTGTCTGTTGAATTACTAGGATCTAATTTATAAGTAAGAGTATCAACTTGACCAACTTGTAATTCTAACGAGGTGGGGGTTACCTTAATTCCAGAGGCTGGGACAGAAGCATGAGTAGGGGATGGAGTTGAAGTTAGTTTGGTGATTGGAATTGGAGTTGAAGTTAGTTTGGTGATTGGAATTGGAGTCGTTTTTAGTATCTGTGTATAATTTGAGTTATTAATTCCAACTATTTCGTTGCTATTTTTGTCTAGAATAATGACATTAACATGAGCGGTGTTAGAACCAGGAACCCCTAATTTGATATCAACAGTACCGGCTTTAAGAGCGGTGATACTAAGATAATAGGTTCCAGCAGGTGTGGCACATTTTTCACCCTCAGGACATTTTGGATAGGTTTTTTTAATTTCGATTAAACCATCATCACTTGTTCCCCATTTGACTTCATCTGCTGAATTACTAGGGTCTAAGGTATAGGAAATAGTTTCGGTTTGATCAACTTTTAATTTTAGTACTTCAGGACTGACTTTAATATTAGTAGTTGAGGTAGAATTGGAGGTGGTAGTGATAGGTTCTTTTAGGGAAATAATATATTCGTTTTTAGGTAGATTTTTTATAATAAAAGTTAATTGGTGAGGACAAACGCATTTGGTTATTGTGCTTCCGACTTTAATTTGATAGCTAAGTGTTAGTTTATTGTTTTCTAGTCCAGCAATCGTTGGGGTGGAGATAGTAGCTCCACCACAATAAGTTAATGCTTGGGTATTTATCACAAGAGTGTTATCATCTGTCCATTTTTGAATTATTTTGGAATCAAAATCGGTCATGGAACCTACACAGGGTTTAGTTGAGAGAGAAATTGTTGGTTTATTTAATTCTTCTTTTAAATCTTCGGTGGCTTTACTTCTATTTTCTTGATTTTCTTGGACTAGTTTTGTGGCGGTTGGGATACCTAGAGCTAAAAATGCCATAATAGCAATAACTAGAACTTGGGCGATACCTTTTTGGTAATTGGTTTTCATTATTAAGACTAAATTGTTAATTATCTAGTTTATTTATAGGTGTTAAGAAAAATAATGTCAAGGATATGTTTATTTGAAAAAAAATTTTTATGGCAAAAGACGAGACATTTTCTCCGCGTAATTGTTGTAGAAAAAAAAATTGAGCTAGTTTGTATTATTTTCAAGAGGTTGACCCTGTCTAGCAGTAGTGTGTATGATGTTCTTTAGCCACTATTAATAGTGTTTGTGTTAAAAGTTTAAAAATATCGAAATTTTAGATAAAAAATATGATTTGTCCATATTGTGGGTTTGATGAGTCAAATGTTTTGGAGAGTCGTGAGGCCGAAGAGGGGAAGGCGACCAGGCGGAGGAGAGAGTGTGTTAAGTGTGGAAAAAGATTTACGACTTATGAGAGGGTGGAAAATGTAGAATTGAAAGTGGTAAAAAAGAGTGGAAAAGTTGAAAATTATTGTCGTGAAAAGTTGGAAAAGTGTTTTGAAAAGGCATGTTCAAATATGGACAGGGAACTTAGAAAAAAAATGATTGATGAAATTGAAATGAACTACACACGGGCTAAAGCCCGTGGTATCTAATCATTATGTGGCATAAT
>CAYXLS010000068.1:0-3507 GCA_964464785.1 uncultured Gammaproteobacteria bacterium
ACATGTATAAAATATATAATTTTAAACCTGATTTTTTATCAGAAACCAAAAAGACTAGTTTCTCCGACATCGTCGAAAAACTAGTGCCTTTTTTAATCATTACTGCCACTTTCGTCTGGCTCTGGAAATAGTCGCTTCATGACCGCCCCACAGACCTCTTCCAATCAGAATGATCTAGTCGAAATATTGCAAGGCTTTAGCCTTTGGTTAAATTCTAAATCTTACTCCAGTTCTACCATTCGAAATTACCTCTCCGATATCAATGCTTATTTTATTTTTTTTAGAAATTCAAAACCTGCTCACCTAAACGCATCAACTTTTGACGAGTCTACGATTTTTTCTTCAGACACAGTCTCCTCTTATCTTCAAACAATTCAAAAAAATCCAGCCTATTCTAGATATCTCTCTTCCCTTTCTAAATTCTTTCAATACTCAATCGACCAAAATTTAGTCAAAATAGATCCTCTAAAACAAGCTAAAAAAATCAAAAAACCTTCGATTGAAAACATTATTTCCAACTACCAATCTTTTCTAATCAAAAAACACTTCTCCAGCTCCACCATCAGAAATTATTTAAACGATCTCAGACAATATATCGATTTTTGTAATTCACAAAAATTTCAAAACTCAAACCAAAATCCTCCTCCTGAAATTTCGAGTACCTCCCTTGCTCACCCCGTAACTATTGAGAAAAAGAGAGGTTTATTAAATAAATTTAATTCAAAAAAGCTCCTTTTATTTAAATTTAAAGGGAGAAGCCCCACTACTGCGGGGCAGAGGGGTTTAATTGAAAATTGAAAATTACTTTAATCAGTCAAATCTAGATAACTACACTGCTTATCTAAAAAGCAACGGTCTTTCTAACGCATCCCTCAAACGCAAACTCTCCTCCCTCACCAATTTCCAAAAATTTTTAGCTAAGAAAGGAATAATTCAAAACCCATCCCTTTTAAACCCTAACCCTTTCCTTTCCCTTGACAAAGCAAGGGAAAACGAAAATAAAAATTTATCAAGTCCTGCCCTATCAAGGGAAGGATTTAGGAAGGGTTTTAACCTCAAAAATCTTTTTTCCTCTTCTCAATTAGACATTAGAAACTGGAAACTTAGAAATTACCTCCTCCTTACCTCCCTTTTAATTATCTCTTCTGGTATTGGTTACACTCTTTACCGTCAAGCCATCACCAGAGCCAAAACTAATCTCGCCTACACCACCGCTAGTAATCCTGTTTATGCCGATCGTTATTTATCATTCCAAGGCCGACTCACCGATTCAACAGGGAATCCGATTACTTCATCAATTGCAATTCGTTTTGATCTATTTGATACAGAACCAGTCGGAACTGGAACCAGCCTTTACACCTCATCCAGTGGCAATTCCCAAGTCATTATTCCTGACGAAAATGGTATCTTCTCAGTTACGATTGGGAAAAGCCATGGAACCGAAATTCCCAATTCAGTCTTTACTGAAAATCCAGCTGTTTATCTTCAAATTACTGCTGGTGGCGAAACTATGTCCCCTCGCCAACCGATAGCTACTGTTGCCTACGCTATCAATGCAGAAACATTGCAAGGTATACCTCCATCTGCTAGCGGATTAAAAGATACAGTGCTAGTAATCGATGGTAGTGGTAATCTAAATTTAGGTGAACCAAACCCAGCTATCATTGCCTCTAGTACTGCCCCCAATAGTGTTTTAAAAATTGAAGGTCAAGCCGTTTTGATCAAAGCTACCGACACTTATGGTGGCAATATAGAAATCAATCCCGACGCTAACGGTATCATCAAACTCACCACCGAAGGTACTGGCTCCACCGCCGTTGGCGGTTTTATCAACGCCACCAACGCCAACCTTGCTACCGGTAATCTCTACAACGCCACCATTAATAACACTAACCGAGGTTATAATTTTTTAAATTTTAGCAATTACAACATCGGTACTACTCAATTGTCCACGCGATTCTCTGTTGATGCCTACGGCAACACTTATGTCGGTGGAACATTAAGTCCAACAACTATATCAATCGGTAACACCATCCTCACTAGCTCTGCTGCTGAACTAAATTATCTCGATGGTACCCTAGCTACAGCCGGCACTGTAATATATGGAAATGGATCAAACCTATCCAATACTAGTGTCGGTGTTAGTGGTCAAATATTAATGAGCAATGCATCCGGTTCTCCAGTTTGGATAAATGCCAATGCCACTGGTATTGGTACTACTTATACTGCTGGTAACGGTTTAACCTTAGCTGGAACTGAATTTAGATTAGGAGGTCTATTAACTCAAAACACTGATATTGGTTTTAGTGGTTTTAGCTTAACTTTCTCAGATGGTGGTTCTACCTTTGCTTCCTTTTCCAATGCAGGTAATACTTTCTACAATCCTACTTCATTTATGTCTAGTGGTGATGTTTCTATAGCTTATGATCTTAATTTTACAAATTCAAGTGGTTCAAATATTAATTCAGCGGGTCCTTTATCTATCAACACTGGCGAAGTTTTTGGAAGTAGCAATTTAACTCTTAAAACTTATAATTCCGGTAAAATTATCCTTGATACTGACGAAGTTCAAGCTTTAAACAATTTCAGTATCGGTGGCACTTTTGTCTCTGTTGGTTCTACTAATCTAGTTACCAATCTTAACGCTGATTTATTAGATGGTTATCATGCTTCTTACTTTGTTGGCACTGGTCAAACTAGTACCTTCATTACTACTCTCACAGTTGGTGGTACTGGTTTATTAATCACTGGTACTGGAGTAGGTAGAACCCTGACTAATACTGGACTAGTTGACGTTACTAACTCTACCCTTACTCGAAGTGGTAATAATGGTACCTATACTGTTGGCCTTAATCTCACTAATGCTAATACTTGGACAGGTCTTCAAACCTTTAATGCCACTGGTGCTCCTTTTGCTGTTGGTTCATCTGTTGTCGTTACTAATCTTAATGCTGATTATCTTGATGGATTAAGTTCTACTTCATTTTTACAAGTTGGTGGTACTGGATTCTTTAACACGGCGCTAAATGGTTTAATGGCTATTGGTAATACTGCTGTTGGACTTGGAGGTGCTCTTACTCAAAATACTAGACTTAATATTGGTAATACTGAAGTTATCTATTTTCAATATGCTTCTGGTAATGTTGGTATTGGAACTACTTCCCCAACTCATAAATTAGACGTCATTGGTAATGGTAGTTTTAGTACTAATCTAAGTGTTGGTGGTACTTTGACTTTACCTCAAAATGCTCAAACTGGTTACATACTTACTTCTGATGCTTCTGGTAATGCTTCTTGGACAGCTGCAGCCGGTATTGGTGGTACTGATTCTTTATCTGCTGGTGTTGGTATTACTATTTCTAGTTCTGGTGTTGGTCGAACCATCTCTGTTGATTATGATTCTACTAAACTAACTAACACTGGTAATAAATTAACTCTAAATCTTGGTGCTACTAATACTTGGACTGGATTACAAACCTTTGATCTAGGTACTACTAATACTCCTTT
>CAYXLS010000069.1:0-1244 GCA_964464785.1 uncultured Gammaproteobacteria bacterium
AATACTGATCCAAAGAACACATCTGGGTTTGATGAAAAGAATTTTGCTTATTTTAATGTTGTTTTTGATTCAGAAGCCAGTCAGGAAGTATTTTTAGATTACTATAAAAATTTGTTTGAAACTGAAATTGTTGAAGAATATCAAAATTCAGATATGGTAAAAGGAGTTATTGGAGAATATAAGGTTTCGGCGGCTCACTATGGGTCAGATAATACTGGATATATACAAGTCCATTTGTCGGATTATGACGATGAAAGCTTAAATAAATATTTTGTTGATTTTCCAAAGATAATAGAGGCAAATGAATATCTAGTTGAGCATGAAAAATCCTATGGATTATTAAATCAAAAAGGAGGAGAGATAGAATACACTAAATATTTTACAGTGATTGATAGTGGAGACAAAAATAACGACGGAAAAGATGATGTTGATGAGTTTTTGATACTTGAGGAAGAATATAAAAAACAATTTGAAAAAAATCCAGAATATTCGTATGATTCAAAAACAGGAATAATGAAGTGGAATGATGGCGAATTTGAAGCAACACTATCTATTTCACGAGATCATGGTCGAATATACTTGATGATTCGAAAACCTTTATCTAAGTAATTAACAATTTAAAATTCGATTGAGATTTTTTTTGAATATCAATAATAGAAGGTGGATAAAAAATATATTTTTAAAATTTTTATAGTTTTTTACCTTATGTTTGGACTTTTTAAGAAGTAACCCTAATAATTGTTCTTTGATAAAATAAGATATGACAATAAAAAAGTTTTTTTTATTTACATTTATTTTTGCAACAGTGATTGTAATAATTGGTTTTTTGTTTTTGAAAAAAGGAGACAGAATTACAGGTTTGGATCAGTCAGTTTATAAAAATAGTTTGTCTGTTTCAAAAGAATATACCCTACTTCGATATCAAACTGAAAACGTTTTGGAAAAGGCTAAGGAATATCAAGACTATGACAAATGGAATAATGAGATGAGTGCTATTATCGATGGATGGAAAGCACTTGAGGGTAAAGTAGTGGAATTAGAAAAGGATGCTGATAAGCTGGCTAACGAAAAAACAACACTTAATTTAGTTAAGGATGTTTATGCCTACAATTCGGTTGAAATTCAAAAAGTAATTGAGAGTGCTCCAGCGGGTAAAACCGTAAGAACCCTGGCTAAACACTTAGGAGTAGATGTGAAAATGGCTCATTTGATTTTAAATCAAACTCAAGATCAAATTACTCGAG
>CAYXLS010000069.1:1254-3424 GCA_964464785.1 uncultured Gammaproteobacteria bacterium
TGTATTTGAAACTTGTGAGCAAAATTCGATGAGAATTAAAAATGGAGCCAAAGTAACGGTGTTTGTGGGAGGGGTGGTATTGACAGGAGGGATGGCGGGTGTGGCAGCTAGCGGAGTAGTGGCTAAGACAGCATTGGTTGTTAGCGGAGCTGATTTAGTCTTGGAAGTAGCTGATGATGAAGCCAAGATTGCCCTGGGAGATAGAAATAAAGTATCGGAAATGGTGGGTAAAGTTAGAACCGTAACCGAACCAGCAGCTAGTATTTTGACTTTGGTCAATATACCCGGAAATGTGTCAAAAGCAATGGAAAAAATAAGTGCTCTTTCATTTGCTGGAGACCAGATTAGATCGGTGGTCCAAGATGAAAAAGTCTTGGGGGTAAGTATAAAAATTGACGAAAATGGTGAAGTAAAAGCTCAAGTAAGTGGAATAACTGAAGCAGAAATAGGTGAATGGAAAAAAGAAAATAATATATCCACTTCAATTCAACCAATTGAAGAGATAATGAAACAATTTGAAGAAGAGGCTAAAGAAAAGGAAAAGCCAACAGAAATTCCAAAAGAAGAAGATAAAAAAGAAACTGTAAAGACAAATCAAGACAACACTGACATCCAAACAATTAAAGTGGTTAATGTAAGTGGAGAGTCTTATATGATGGATAGTTGTTTTAGTTCAACTTGTTGGGATGATTTAAATGCTGACCCTTCACAAGATAGGGATTTAGGGGGTATTTATACTATGGGTAAAGTTTTTGGTAACGGAGAGAGTTTTAAGAAAAGTTTTCGAGCATCAGATTTAAAAGATGGTAATCGTTTGAATGGAGGTTTCAAAATAAAGATTTATTTAGCTATCGCCCCTTTCGAAGGTCCAAAAAACAAAACGATTGAATATGGAACTTGGCAAAACCACTCAGTAGAAATAAACGCAAACTATGGCGATGAACCAGTGATCGAATGGGACGGGAGTAGTTTAAAACAGGTTAAATAATTAAATTTCGATTTCTAAAATCATGGGTAAATGGTCGGAGATGAGGACATTGGGGACGGTAAAGTTGGTTACTTTGATATCGGGAGAGATAAAAAGAAAATCGGCATAAAGTTGTTTATTTTCAAATTGTGCCCAGGCAATTTCGTTTCTAGTGGTGGGAATGTTAAATTCTTTTATTAAATTTCTATAACCATGGTCTTCAAACATAGAAACACTTTTACTGTTGAAGTCTAGATTAAAATCACCACCGATAATTTTGGGACCGGATAAATTATTAAAAAAATCGATGATTAATTGGGATTGGCGAAGACGGTCTGGATTATCCAGTTTATCCCCTGGTCGTGCATGACCGTGGAAATTGCATAGATTAATTGTTTGATTGTTGGGGGTTTTTAAACAAGTAAATAAACCCAGGCCAACATTTTTATCTGGTTCACCGATAGTTTTAGTGTCAATATTTGTATATTTTTTTTGAAAGAAAGTAGAGTTGGAATATTTATCAAAGTCATTTATCCATTTACTATTGGTTACATATTGAAAGTCTTTTAATTGATCTAGACAAAATATTTTAGGATTAGAAAAATTATAGCTTTCTTGAAGACAAAAAATATCGGTGTCGATTGATTGGTCTTGGATAAATTGTTTGACTCCTTCAATCTTACCTTCAAACGCGTTGAGAAAAAATATTTTCATTTGAATATTATAAACCACATTATATTTAAAAATTTTTGGATATACTTAAGTTATGATTGCCAGAACTCATGATGTGGGAGCAGTGGCGCTACTTTTGACAACTGCAGTATGGTTAGAATTGGGGCAAGTGCCGACGGCCACCATCATTGCCTGCTTAATTACCAACCAAATAGGAGCATTATTGCCAGATATCGACCAAGCGTCAAATCAACTTTGGGAATTGATGCCGGCAGACAGGTTGTTTAGTAGATTTTTGAACAAGTTTTTTGGGTCACATCGGACTTTGTCACATTCAGTTTTTGGGTTGATAATAATTTATAAAATAAGTGAGTGGTTGATATTTAAATTAATAAATCCATCGTTTGTAAACCCAGGTTTAGTTTTTGGAGCGTTGATGATTGGTTATATTTCTCATTTATTTTTGGATTTATTGACTGAAGAGGGCTTGCCGTTACTTTTCCCTATCAAATGGAAATTTGGAATACCACC
>CAYXLS010000070.1:0-3409 GCA_964464785.1 uncultured Gammaproteobacteria bacterium
TGGTTCAACTTCTAACCATTTAACGAAGTCGCAGCCCTCATTTTTGTGAGTTTGCGGATTCCACGACCCCTGACTACATCTTTGTAGCTTTCTCCCAGTGGCAGTTTCAGTAATCGGGCTAAGGGGAGCTCCACATTTTGGACATGTTTCATCATTATTAGTCATATGAATACTATACTAACATCTTATTAGTCACAATTTCACAACTAGTTTTATATTCTAATTGTTTAAGTTTTACTTATTTAGTAGCGTAAACAAACTAATCTTTCGTATGTCAGAAGTTCCAAAAATATACTGCATCACTCTTTCATTACCAATTCCGTAACCCGCATGAGGATTAGCTTTTTCTGACTTTATAATATCCAAATACCATTTGAAGTCTTTCAGTTTACCCCCTCTTTTTTGATGAAGTTTATACATTGTTGAATTTAATAGTCTTTCTTTAAGTTTTTCATAGCTATGTTCTCTAACCGCCGAACCTGTACTTTCGCCAGAATAAGGCAAAATCAAGTCAGCCGACAAAACCACCCTCGGATCTTTTTGGGACACTTTCATGTTAAAAAATTTAATTTCTTTTGGATATTTGGTAATAAAAACAGGGGTTTCACCTTGTTTTTTATTCATAATTGATACTATTGTGGCTTCGTGTTCAGCTTTCAAATCATCACCAAATTTAAGTTTAGGATAACCATTTTTATTTAACAATTTAATCGCTGATTCGTAGGTAATTTGATAAAATTTTGAATTAGCCATCTTCTCTAATGCCCGAACATCTCTTTTATAGATATTTTTCAATAAATCTTTATTATCTTTTAATACTGTCTTTATCATTGACTGAACCGCTTTTTGGATATGAAGCAACAATGTGTCAAACATTTTATCTTCATCATAATTTTCCCGATCCATTTTGGCGAAACTACAATCAAACTCTTCCTCTGTCAATCTAAATTGTCTTAGGTGTCTTTCGTCTTCTTCCTCTTCGTCTCTCCCAGAATGAATTACCGTAAAAACACCATTAAAAGACTGTAATGATTGCTCTAGTGATAATTGTCCAGTTTGACTAATATACAAAGTAGAACCACATCGATTCCCCACCTTAAATAAAGTATCAACATTTTCACAAGCTCCAGTAATACCCACAATTTCCGGGACATCAACATAGGTTAATCCTGTTTTAGTGTAATTTTTTGTTGCTCCAAAATTTAAACTCTGATTAACTTTAACCAAATTAGCAAAATGATCATCAAAATTTATAGAAATATCTTTATTATGTACTTTCAGTTTTATTTGTTTCATATTTTATTAATAATTAATAATTTAGAGTCCAAAAAAAAACCACCAAATGGTGGTTTATTAAAGAAAACACCCCGTAACTGGGGTAATTAATTTTTTCAGAGTATTCATGGCTCTGAGAATTAATTATGAAATATACTTTCATCAAAAGCAATAGGTCACAATAAGTCAAAACTTTACTGCTTTCAAAAATTCTATACAATAATTATATGAAACAACCACTTTTAATTATCGTTTCCGGTCCGCCTTCAAGCGGTAAAACTACCTTAGCCAAATCAATATCCCAAAAATTCAATTTACCCCTAATTACCAAAGATAGCCTCAAAGAAATTCTTTTCGACACTGTTGGCTGGAAAGACAGGGAATGGTCTAATAAAATTGGCTCTGCCAGTTTTGTCATTATCCATTATTTTCTTGACGCTCTTATGCCCACCCGACAATCAATTATTATCGAGGGAAATTTCAAAACCGAATTTGAAAGCCAACATTTATCTCCTCGTTTAAGTCAATACAACTATCAGGCAATTCAAATTATGTGCCAATGTGATGGTCAAATACTTTTTGAAAGATTTAAACAGCGGTCAGAGTCTGGCAATCGCCATCCCGGTCATTGTGATACCGGAAATTACGAGGAACTCAAAGAAAGTTTACTTTTGGGCAAATATCCACCTTTGGATATAAAAAGTAAAATAATTATTTTTGATAGCACTGACTTGAATAATTTAAATTATTCGCCAATTTTCGACTCAATTACCCCACTTATTTAACTTAATTAATTTTTGTTCTTGTGTTTTATTTATACTCATACTAAAATAGTCGGAGTATGATTCAATTAAAAAACATTTCTGTCTCTGTTGACCAAAAACCAATTTTAACCGATATTTCTTTTAAACTTAAATCTGGCCAAATCACTGCCCTAATGGGTCCAAACGGTAGTGGTAAATCAAGTATTGCTTATACTTTAGCTGGTCACCCAAATTATCAAATTACAGCAGGAAAAATATTTTTTAACAAAAAAGATATTACCAATATGTCCCCAGATAAACGAGCTAATTTAGGGATATTTTTGGCCAATCAGTCACCAGTTGCCATCCCTGGGTTAAATGTCAAAAATTTTTTATGGCAACTTTATAAAAAACACCATCCCAATAAACCAATCATTTTATCCGAATTTAGAAGTTGGTTAGAAATCGAATCTATTAATTTAGATATTAAGCAAGAATTGCTTGATCGTAGTCTTAATGATGGCTTTAGTGGTGGGGAAAGGAAAAAAATGGAAGCTTTACAAATAGTTATCTCCAAACCCCAATATCTAATTTTAGATGAAATTGACTCTGGGCTTGATGTCGATGCTCTAAAAACTATCTCTTTGCGAATTCAAAAATTAATCACTCAATTTAATATGTCAGTTCTTATCATTACTCATTTTGCCAAAATTTTAGATTATCTAAAGCCTAAACAAGTTATTATTTTAGAAAAAGGTCAAATTAAAAAAAATGGCGATTCCAAATTGGTCAACCAAGTCGAAAAATTAGGTTTTAACCAATAATTTTTATGGTAAATTCATCTTACAAAAAACCAGATTATGAATACGGATTTTCTAATCCTGAAATTTCTGTATTCAAATCAAAAAAGGGGATTCGTCAAAATGTTGTCAAAACCATATCTTTTTTAAAAAAAGAAGATATTAAAATGTTAAATTTTCGTCTTCGGGCTTATCAATATTTCCTTGAACAATCACCTCCCAGCTGGGGACCAAATCTTTCTTCTCTCAACCTTGATGATATTTTTTATTACTTAAAACCTACTCAAAAAGAGAGCCACACCTGGAAGGAAGTCCCAAGTTCTATCAAAAACACTTACGACAAACTCGGAATTCCTGAGGCCGAAAAACAATACCTTGGTGGCGTCAAGGCTCAATATGAATCAGAAGTTATATATGGATCGCTTTTAGAAAATTTAAAAAAACAAGGGATTATTTTTTGTGGTATGGACGAGGCTTTTCAAAAATATCCTGATTTAGTTTGGCAATATTTTGGTAAAATCGTCCCCTCCGACGACAACAAATTTGCTTCTCTCAATAGTGCTGTTTGGTCTGGTGGGTCATTTATCTATA
>CAYXLS010000071.1:0-1210 GCA_964464785.1 uncultured Gammaproteobacteria bacterium
GAGACTACCGGTTAATACTTTACAAGTGGAAGCCCTGTAAGGGGTTAAGCTAAGTGAAGAAATGATTGAAGAAATTTCTCAATATAAATATTGGCTGACGTAGTTTTGTCGTATCACGGAGCAATCCGCCTACGCTAAAGCTACGGCGGACAAGGCAACTCAATTTAGAGGCCAAGATTTTAAACTGATTAGCCTATCAGATAGAAATAAAAATAAATTACATTGGTTTTTGAACTCTGGTCACTGGAGCGAGGTGGAACCACCTTTTCCCATTTCGAACAGAGAAGTGAAACGCCTCAGCGCTGACAATAGTCTTTCCGAAAGGAATTTTGAAAATAGGTCGTGGCCAGAATTCAGAAACCAAATAATAATGAAATATTTTAAACTCTCGTCATAAATTTTTTAGCTGGAAAATGAATGTGGTTGCCCACGTTCAAAATCGCTAAAAAATTACAACTTCGACTTTAAAATTATCATATCGGTTCAATAAGTTTCCGCCAGTTGGCGGATTAAATATTATTTGTTTATTTGGGAACGTAAAATTTGAATTACAAATTAACGTTTCTTATTATTTGTTTATATATGTTTATTTTTTAATAAACATGAATAATAATCCCGAATAAGTCGGGATTTTTTTTATTCTTATGCGTTTTAACGAGCGACGGAAGAATAAATTTAAAAATTATGAAAAAAGATAAAAAGATGTCTGCCAAAGGTGGACTAAAGAAAAAGAATGAAATTTTGACAATGGAGGATTTGTTGAAACTTGAAGGATTGGAAAAACTGGGTTTTAAAAAGGGGCAGGAAGTAAAAGGGAAAATAACTGCTATTAAAAATAAGGCTATTTATATTGACATTGGGGGGAAAACTGATGCAATTGTAATGGGGAAGGAATTTGAATTTGTTAAAGATTATATAAATGATTTAAAAATTGGTGATGAAATTGAAGTCCAAGTTAAATCACCTGAAAACGATAAAGGCCAAATATTAGTTTCGATTAGAGGGGCGGCTTCGGGTTATGGATGGAATTATTTTAAAGAAAAAGAGAAATCAGGTGGGGAAGTGATGGTTTTTGCCAAAGAATTAAATCGAGGTGGAGCGGTGGTAATTGCTCCGTTTGGTTTTTTTGGATTTATTCCAGGAAGTCAAATTGGAACAAAATTTGATGGCGATCCAGATAAAATGATTGGTAAAAAAATCAAAACTAAGG
>CAYXLS010000071.1:1220-2698 GCA_964464785.1 uncultured Gammaproteobacteria bacterium
TTGGAAGTTGATCAGGCTAAAAACAGGTTGGTATTTAGTGAAAGATTGGTATCGGAACCAGAAAAAGTGGGTGAAGAAGTGGGAGCTATTGAAAATTTAAAACTTGGTGAGGTGTTTGATGCCGATATAGTACGGGTGGAACCTTTTGGGGTATTTGTGAGGGTAAACTGTGATAATAAAGGTATACCTTTAAACTTGGAGGGATTAGTCCATATTTCCGAAATTTCTTGGGAAAAAGTGAGTGAATTGTCGTCTCTGTATAAAAATAAGGATAAGATCAAGATAAAATTGATTAGCAAAGATGATGGCAGGTTACAATTCTCGATTAAAAGATTATCTGATGATCCATGGGAAAAAATTGAAAATAAATATCCAAAAGATAAAGAAACTGAGGGAGAGGTTGTTAGATTGGCAAACTTTGGAGCTTTGGTTAAACTAGAAACTGGAGTTGAAGGTTTGATTCATATTTCCAAGTTAACCGGGGGAGTGTCTCTTAAAGAAGGAGACAAAGTTCGGATTTATATTGAAAGTATTGATGTAGCTAAGAGAAAAATATCTCTTGGAATTGTGGAAACAAACAAAAAGAATGTGATTTATAAATAAAGTCTATCTTTCTTGCGGGTACCTTCCTTTGAGGGAGGGTAGTAAATAATCCCCTTTAATTGGGGGATTGTTGATGGTGAGGTTACTAAATAGTTTAGGATTGACGTTTTTGGTTTATTGAGGGTTATAATACGGGGAGATTGGTTTTTGATTATGATGAATAAAGAATCTAGTTCCCAAAATGAAACAGGAGATGTTTTTTGGGATAAATTTAAAGCAGAAAGATTGGAAACAGGAAGTGAATGTTATCGAGCAACAGAAAAAGCACTTGAAATTGCACGAATGTATTTTAAGAAATTTGATTCAGGTTCATTATCTGAAGTGGAGAAAATGGGTATGGATAGATATAAAAAAGATATAGTAAAAATAAACGACAAATTCCCTATATTTTGTCGTATTTTTAATGAAATATGTGAATGGATAACCACTGATTCGGGGGATATGCCCCGAGAGATTCGTATACTTAAAAAAATTGAATTATTGAAAGATATAATTAGGAGGGCAGAACAGAGAACTGATTTAGTATAATGAATGGAAGTAATAATATTTGAGGTAGTTAATGAATAAAAATAAAAAAATGGTATTTGTGTGTAGTAATTGTGGAAACGAATATAGCAAGTGGGCGGGGCAGTGTAGTGCCTGTGGAGAGTGGAATACATTAAAAGAATCAGGTCGATTTGTGATTCAAAATTCAAGATTTAAGAATAAGACAAATAAAAAATTTGAGGTAAAAAATTTAAGTAATTTGAAACCCACCCTTGATCCCTCCCTTGAAAATGGAGGGCCTAATACAAATATATTTTCTACGAGTATTAAGGAATTTGATAGAGTTTTGGGTAAAGGAATTGTTCGGGGGTCGGTGACTCTTTTTGCAG
>CAYXLS010000071.1:2708-3306 GCA_964464785.1 uncultured Gammaproteobacteria bacterium
AATTGGTAAGATAGGGGGATTGTATATAGCTGGAGAAGAATCGGCAGACCAAATAGCTTTGAGAGTAAAGAGATTAGGTTTAAAGTTGGAAAATTTCGATGTTTTAGAGACAAATTCGGTTGAAGAAATAGAAGAATTTATGGGTCGAGTAAATAATTTGTTCAAAATAGTGGTGGTGGACTCGATTCAGGTGTTGGGGAGCGAAAATGTGGTGGGAGTAATTGGGTCAGTCGGTCAAATTAAGGAATCGGCATTTAGACTGATTCAGTTGGCGAAAAAAACAGGAGTGGCAATGTTTATTGTGGGACATGTGACAAAAGAGGGGGATATTGCTGGTCCAAAATTGTTGGAACATATGGTAGACACGGTTTTGTATTTTGAGGGTGAGAAAAATGGAGATTTAAGAATTTTGAGAACGACTAAAAATCGATTTGGATCGACTGATGAGGTGGGGATATTTAAAATGGAAGAGAAAGGGTTGGTAGAAATGAGAAATAATCAACTAAATTTAGTACCCACTGGAAGCATTGCAGTCATGGCGGGTAAAACGACTACTGTCGTTTTGGAGGGAAGTCGACCAATAATGTTGGAAATTCAA
>CAYXLS010000072.1:0-3295 GCA_964464785.1 uncultured Gammaproteobacteria bacterium
AAAAGCTTGTGAAGTAGTCGACCAAGAAGTTGGGAAAATTGTTGATAGGGGAATTGAAAATGATTACGTCGTAATTGTGGGAGCGGATCATGGAAACGCTGAAAATACGCTTTATAAAAATGGTGAGGTTGATGTATCCCATGGATTTAATCCAATTAAAGTATCGTTTGTAGGAATTGAAGGAAAAGTAAAAGATGGTGGGCTTCAGGATGTGGCACCAACAGTTTTGGAAATTATGGGGATTGAAAAACCAGTGGAAATGACGGGAAAAAGCCTAATAATAAATAATTTAAAAAAACGTTTGTAATACAATATTTACTTTTTTACAGAAATTTCGAGCGCTCGGTATCCTCTATAAATTGGTAGACCAAACATTTTATCTGGTATTCCTATTTGGTAAATATGCCTATCTATTAGTAAAATACTGTCTTCTGGCCTATTAGTTATTTCCCCTTGTTTTTCAAAAAATCTGGGAGATTCTTCTCCTTTTTTGATTAAAATATCATAATCTCCATAGCGATTTCTAAAAGGATGATGAATAACAAAAAAACCTTTGATGTCTTCATTTTTATTTACTAATTCTGATACCTTTTTTAACATTGAATTTTCTGGTGGAGATATGATTGTTTTTTTACCCACATCTCCCATTGGAAAATATTTATTAGTTAGGCAACGAGAAATTCTAATTTCCCCGTTTGAGTTAAGTAATTGAACCAATAAGGGAAGTTCATCTTGAATATCATCAATTTTTAAAGGGAAACAAGATTCATGGGCAATAATACTATCGAATTTACATTCTTTATAATACTGATCAATACTATATGGGTGTCTTATCCCACCACTTATAATACTGTTAATATTGTTTTTTTTGAGTAATTCTTCCGCTCTATTACCTAAAGCGAGAATGGTTCTACCTTCGGATAAATATCCACTGGGGACATCTAACATTTCACCTTGCAACCCTGAATTATTATAAATAATAATTTCCGAACTTCCGTGATCTATTGGAAAGCTGCTATGATTTTCTTTAGACATTGATACTATTAATTATAGGTCTATTATACTATATTTTTATCTTTCTGACAGGAGGTAGTTTTTAACTTTTTTAGTTTTATGTTCAGGTTGCCCGATTTTATAAACTGTTTTATCACCTTTTGTATTAAATTCTGGCCATTTTTCGTCATTTCGTACTAACGGGTTTTTCTTTTCTACAATTATGGAAAATATTAGGTAAATTATTTATTATTTCCATTATTAGTAATGTTGTTGATAATATTTACTGAAATAGTGTGTGTTGATAAATTATATTTTTGATTATATTGTACTATTAATTTATTCCTACTTTTGATTTACATTTAGTGTTATTTGTCTTTTAAATAGATTTGAGTCAGGGCTTTGATGACGGTTGCCCCAAAAAGTATACCAATAAGAATTGGATTGGTAATTTGTTTGATAATAATCCAAGTAATCAGGCCAAAAAGGAGAAACCAAAGGGCATTTCTATCAGCGATGGCTTCATGGAGTCGTTCTCTTTCATCTTTTTTGATTTGAGACATGATATGAATAGTGTCAGCTATCAATAAACCAGTCCAGGCAATAGTAAAATAATTTTTATTATTTTGGCTGATTGAAAGTGAATTTATAATGGCGACTGGGATTAAAAAAATAAAGATATAAGCCCAACCCTGCCAACAACTAGGAGTGAGTCCCCAACCAGTATATTTTCTTGAATGAAACCATTTTGGATTGCCTATCATAATTGACTAAGAGTTTAATTAATAATTAGTAATTTAAAAAATAAATAAGTTATCGATTGATGTGTTTAGAACAACTGCGACATCACGAGCCAGTTTTAATGATGGATTGTATTTCCCAGCTTCTAAAAAGACGATTGTTTCTCGACGAACATTAACTAAATTAGCTAGTTGATCTTGAGTAAGATTTAATTTGGCTCGATATTCTTTAATTTTAGTTTTCATAGTTAATTATTTCTAACTATATGTTAGATCTAGATAACATATTTGTCAAGAGATAAAAAAAGTTATAATAATTTATGTTAAAAAAAATTATAAAAAGTTTTTTGAATTTATTTTTATTTTCGGCGATATTACATAATTCTATTTTGGTTTTTTTGGCAATAACAAAAGGCAATATTAAATATTTAAATTATTTTCGAATATTGGGATTAGAAGAGTTTTGGCCTAAAATTGCTGAAGGGAAAATAAGTGACTTATTATCTCTAATTTTAATTTTGATAATAGTAGTATTTTTTTTGTTGCGAGAATTGGATATTTTAAAATTAAATAATAAAAATGATAAAAAACGAAAGTTTAAACAAGATTTCTAGCTAAAGGGATAGTGGTGGTGGTTTTTTTGCGGCAGATTATGAGATCAGAATCGTTTTCCCGAATTTAATAGGAACAATAACAATCAAATTTTTGGCACCGACCATCCTTGGCAAAAAGAGTCAAGTCGTAAGGTAACTTTTCACATATTTTTACTAATAGGTTGAATTCGTGATTCATAAAAAATTATCAACAGCAAACTGGTCAACAGAAAAATTTTGGCCATCAAAATTAAGAACTGTATAACTTGCTTCATGAATTTTTGATTGTTGAATAAAATCGTTGCTAGGGCGAAACTCTGGTTTGAGAGAATAAACCGTGTGACGGATGATACCTCCATGAGTTGAGATTAAAACAAAATCACCAGAACTTTTTAGACACAACTCTTTAATTTTATTAATAAAAATATTTATATTTTGATTCAGAGATAAATGAGTTTCAGGTGATATCCAATTGGGATTTTGAACTGCTTTTAGTTGGATTAATTCTCTAATTTCTTTAGATTTTTTATAGTTATTATAGGCCGTAAATTCACCAAATTCAGATATTTGAACATTTTTTTTAATCTTTAAGATTGATTGAATAATTTGAGCACTTTGAAAGGACCGTGCATATAAACTTGAATACATAACTGGATAGTTATTTAGTGTAGGATATTTTTTAGTAAGTAGATTCCCAAGTTTTTTAATCTGGTTAATTCCATTGTCAGTAAGATGAATTAAAGAGACGTCACCATTAGTATCTAAAAGTCTTTGTTTTTCACCATGCCTAAATAAGATTACTTTCATTGGATTAGTGGACAAAATTAAAGTGACCTAGTATATCATTCCATTTTACGTGGGAACACGCTATAATACCTGCTGTAGATGAGGTTCTGTCAAGAAATTGAAAAGAGGTCGCTACGGATTAATAATTTTTACAAAAAATGGTAAAAAAATTGTATGTTGGCG
>CAYXLS010000073.1:0-403 GCA_964464785.1 uncultured Gammaproteobacteria bacterium
CATTAGAAGAAATTAAGGTATCCCTTTAGAGACCTGAGGGTGCAGGAGAGGATGAGAGAGACAAGCCGAATGCTGGGAGAAGAGAGAAAGTAGAGGGATCGCCGCAGAGCAGCAGGAATGAATCCGCACGAGAAGTAAGCCCTTCAGTTTTTAGCGAGAATATTCATAAGGCCATACAGAATAGAGGCATCAATCTGAGGACGTGTAACTGTAAAAAGATTAGATAATCAGTGTAATAGACCAGGTGAATTTACTAACTTTGGGATAGACACAGAACCGATAACAAAGGTGATGGAAATACAAGCGTGGAAAACGCCCTTGGCGAGAGTTCACCTGAATTGGATGGCGGAGTACAGACTTGAAAGGCTGGTAGATCAGAATCAGCAGGAAGAACTGCGGGATT
>CAYXLS010000073.1:413-3224 GCA_964464785.1 uncultured Gammaproteobacteria bacterium
CCGAGGATTAGATTAGTCTGCTGTTGGAGGCCGGCAGGACCAGACCGATGGCCGAGGAAGAAGTGATCGGGGAACTGCTGGCACCACCGCTGGACTATGAACCGAAGTGGCCAAGGGAACTCAAACGAATGATACCAGAGATCGAGAGAAGCCTGAAGATTTAATCCATAGAAGAAAATGAATTTAAAATGCATTAATATGAAATTGGGAGTTATCATCTCTCTGTTGGTAGTAGTACAGTCAGTTACGGCTCAATATCATGAATTTCCAATTGGACCACTTTATTTCCTCGGCAGAGAATATAGTAAGGAAGTCTCTCTGTACAGAGGGAAGAAGTTTCTAATGAATGAAGTCTTGGATGTATCTGGAGAGGTCACACAATTCGAAATTGATGCATTAACTGCTGCTACTTCCGGAGAATTAACAACCCTTGCATATCAATGTCAAGCGCTTGATAAAGAAGGTTTAGTCCTTGGATTCTACGGTAACTATTGGAATGAACAGGGTGTTGTTTATCAAGGTTATGCCTATAAGAACTTACCCAAAGAATTAGCCGTAGAATTTCTCATGAAGATTTCAGATGTTATAGATGAGTACGACTTATATCTGGATAAAGATGACGATAGAAACAACGTTTGTTTTTACTTTGACGACTTTTTGATCTTAATTTATAATGACAGGACTGACGGGCTTGCAAGACTGAGAGTATTCTGGGATAGTTTTGACTCAGAGTGGACCGGAGCTTCCTTTGAAAGAACAAAACGAAGATTCGAAAGATATTTTGTCAAGAAAGCAAAATCTTGAATTTAAAACCAATATGGGTTAGTAACATTATTGATTCAATTACCTATTCTTCTTATCTTTGATAAGGCAGCATTTCTTCCCTTTTAAGTGGTAAAACTCCACCATGCAGCGAGACATTATAAAGAGATGCTGCTTTTTTTATGGATAGATATTGGTGTTTTCTGTTCTGTCAATGTTCACGAAAGTAAAAGGTATTTCGTACTTTTATAGATCGTTGAATTATTTTTAACTTTCCAATGTCTGAGAATCACAAACTTGAGAGAACTTTATGGCAAGCTGCTGATAAGCTCCGTAGTAATATGGATGCAGCAGAATACAAGCATGTCGTCCTTGGCCTCATTTTCCTGAAGTATATTTCTGATGCTTTCAATGAACTATTCACCAAGCTCACAGCTGAACAGAGTACAATCGGTGCAGATCCCGAAGATAAGGATGAGTATACCGCCGAAAGAGTTTTTTATGTTCCTCCCCAGGCACGTTGGAAATGGCTCCAAGGAAGGGCAAAGCTGCCAACCATAGGCAAGGACATTGATAATGCCATGGATGCCATAGAAAAGGATAATCCGTCACTCAAAGGTGTCCTACCTAAGGACTACGCCCGACCGGCACTGGACAAGTCAAAACTTGGTGAGCTTATAGATCTGATAGGATCAATTACCCTCAGTAATGGAAATGGTGACAAAGGAAGGGATGTTCTTGGATTTGTATTCGAGTACTTTCTTGGCCAGTTTGCCGATGCAGAGGGTAAGAAAGGAGGACAGTTCTATACTCCCAAAAGCATTGTCAAGCTCCTTGTTGAAATGCTTGCCCCAGAGGCCCAAAAGAGAGTATATGACGGCTGCTGTGGATCGGGAGGTATGTTTGTTCAGAGTGAGAGGTTCATTGAGCTACATGAGCACCGAAAAGGCCAAATTAGTATTTACGGGCAGGAGAGCAATCCTACAACCTATAAGCTCGCAAGAATGAACCTTGCCATAAGGGGTATTGAGGCAAAGATAGAGCTTGGTGATACATTGCTGGATGACAAATTGCCCGATGTCAAAGTTGACTATATCCTTGCTAATCCTCCGTTTAACGTCAGTGACTATTCAATCAAGAAGGATGACCACCGTTGGAGATATGGCATCCCGCCATCGGGCAATGCAAACTATGCCTGGCTTCAGCACTTCATAAGCAAACTTGCACCTGGCGGTACTGCAGGGATTGTACTTGCCAACGGCAGTATGAGTAGTGATACTAATACAGAGGGTGAGATAAGGAAGAACCTTATCGAGAATGATCTTGTAGATTGTATGGTTGCATTGCCATCCCAGTTATTTTATAATACTCAAATACCAGCTTGTCTCTGGTTCCTGGCGAGGGACAAGTCTAACGGCAAGTTCCGTAACAGATCAAATCAGGTACTTTTCATTGATGCAAGAGAGTCAGGTACAATGATCAGCCGGAGGCAGAAAGAACTAACAGATGAGGATATAGTTAAGATTGGTGATATATACCATTCTTGGCGTAGTGAGGAATGGGAGACAACATATAAGGATGTTCCCGGATTATGTAAATCAGTTTCAATAGAAGATGTAAGAAAGAATAATTATGTTCTTACTCCAGGTAGGTATATTGACTTCATAGAGGAGGTGGAAGAGGAGGAAGAGTTTCAGAATAAAATCGGACGGCTCACTGGAGAGTTGAAAGAGCAAATGGGGAAGGCAAGAGATCTTGATGAACTGATAAATAAATGTTTGGCCTCAATAGGGGTCGGTTTACTGTAGGATAATGAAATGTCAATGAAACCCGAAGGATGGAGTACAATTAAATTGGGTGAGGTTGTGGAAATAACTTCAAGCAAAAGGGTATACTTATCAGATTATGTGGAAGAGGGAGTCCCATTTTATCGTTCGAAGGAAATCATTCAGCGCTTTCAAAGGCAATCAATCTCAACGGAGCTATTTATAACAGAAGATAAATACAACTACATTGAAAAAAGATTTGGAGCACCGAAAGAAGGCGACC
>CAYXLS010000074.1:0-3156 GCA_964464785.1 uncultured Gammaproteobacteria bacterium
TAAATACTAGATACAAAAATGATTGAGGAAAAATGTCAAAAATTTGATGATAATCAGTTGGTGGCGTTGTCCAAAAGCGACAGCCAATATTTTTATTGCTTAATGAAGCGGTATGAAGAAAAACTGGTAAATTACGTTAAAAGATTTACGTATTTACCAGATGAAGATATCGCTGACATTGTCCAAGAATCGTTTATTAGGGCTTACCAGCATCTAAACGATTGTGATTGTAAATTGAAATTTAGTAGTTGGATGTACCGAATAGTTCACAATCAAACTATAAATTTTATGAAGAAAAACAAAAGGGCAGTAAAAATTGATATCGATAATGACGATGAATTTGTGGATTGGTTGGTGGCCGATACTGATATTGAAAAAGAAACAATAATCAAACATTTTAATGAATATGTCAAAACAGTAATTGAAAAATTAAAGCCGATTTATAAAGAAGTTTTGGTTTTGAAATTTTTTGAGGATAAAGACTATCAAGAAATTAGTGACATTTTACAAAAGCCGATGGGGACAGTGGCAACACTTCTGTCTCGGGCAAAAATACAATTTAAACAAATCTATGAAAAAGAAAAAAAGTATTAGTGAATTAACACTAAAAACCATTACTAAAAAACAAATTAAACCGATTCCAAAATGGGAATTTATAGCCAAAAACTGGACTTTGTGGACTGGGATTTTAGCAAGTTTAGTGTTATTGATAATTGGCTTGGGATTGGTAATGTTTGGCGTAATTGATAACATTATTAGTCCATATTTTTGGGCGATAGTGGTAACTGTCTTTTTTATCCTAGTTTTTATATTGTTTCAAAAAACCAAGAGAGCTTATCATTTTCCAAAGTGGCAAATAGTGGCAGGGATAAGTACTATTGGTTTAATAATTGGAGGAGTAGTGTTTAGAACTGGACTGGCTCGAAAGATAGATTTTGATTTAGAAACCAATATCCCTCGGTATCGACAAATAGCACCAATGAAAACTGCCGCTTGGACTAACCCGAGTGAGGGTTATTTATCAGGAGAAATTATTAAAATTGATAAAAATTATTTTGAAATAAAAGATTTTGAGGGGGAAAACTGGATTATCACTGGTACTCCTTTAATAAAGGGTCGGACTCAAATGGTAGCTGGAGAAGAAGTGAAAATAATTGGGACTCAAATTGATGAAAATAATTTTGAGGCATCAGAAGTTCGACCGTGGATGGGGAGATCCCAAAATATCTTGAAAGAAAATTATTAAAAGACTTGTATTACTAATAGACTGCGCAAGTCATATTAATAATTAAAAATAATTATGAAAACTAATAAAATAATTTTAGGAACCTCAGCTTTAGTTTTGGGATTGATGGCTATGGCCTCAATCAAACCAATTTTAGCTTATCGAGGAGATATTAATGTTAAAGGCCCAAATTATACCGAGGAAAGACATACAATTAATACCAATGCCTTTCAAAAGGGAGATTATAAAGCCTGGGCTGCCAATATGGCAGGTAAAGGAGCAACTAGATTTGTAAATGAATCTAATTTTAAAGAATTTGCTTCAGCCCAAATCTCAGCTCAAAAGGGTGATAAAAGTTTAATTGAAGCTTTTAGAACTAAATACGGCATGGGTCAAGGTAGTAAAAATGGTAACGGTCAAGGTCAAGGAATGGGCCGACGTGCCACTTTGTAATCTAAAAATTACAAAATTAAATACCTCCAAGAAATTGGGGGTATTTTTTTTATTCTCGAGCGAACAATCTGGTAAACCAACCGAATAAACCGTTGACTTGTTTTTCTTTAGCAATTTTTTCACCCAAAGATGTATTTTGGTAAAGCATTAAATCAATGGTTTCTTGAAGTTGAGTTAGGTCAGCTTCATTTTTGGTTTCAGTTTTGATTTCTTCTAATTCTTGAATTCTTAATTGGTTTTCTTCAGTTAACTGTTCGAGGGCTTGGGTCATTTTTTTATCACTACCAACAAACAAACGAACTAATTGACCCCGATTTTTGAGTTGCTCATAAGAATTTTTAATTTTTTCTTGAATTTGTTGCTGACTTTGAGCAATTTCTTTGATCTTTGGACCAATACCACTTTTGGCACCGACAGTGTCTAATAATTCTTGAACTTGAGTCGAAACTTTTTCTAAACTGGCATCAATTTCTTGATTTAAGGTTTCGGACTCTTGAGTCTGAACTTGGAGTTTCTTTTCTTGGCCTTGGTTTTGGGTTTGAACTGAATTTCGGTTTTGAACTTGTTGACCGGTTGGTGAAACTGAAGGGTCGCGGGTTTGAACCCGGTTTTGTGTTTGAACTGGAGCGGTGGTGGAGACTACTTGATTTTGACCCTGGCCTTGAGTGGTGGAATTACTGTTGGCACTTTTAGCAATAGCGGGAAAAGACATTAACAAAAATAGGAACGATAAAGCGATATATTTTTTCATTTTGATATGTAATAAATAACTGTATCAATTATAGCATTTTGGATATTAGCTATTTTTTAGGGAACCAGGGGATAAAGACCGAGACACGGCGTTGATAATCCTTAAATTTTGGGTTTTGGCTCATTTTATTTTCCAAAAGTGGGACACCAGATACTTTGGTAATTAGATAAGTAATAGTGATGGGGCCGACAATAGTCCACCAATTTTGAGTCAAGTTTAGATTGAGTAACCAAATCCCCCACCAAAGCAGACTTTCGCCAAAATAATTGGGGTGGCGGCTATAAGCCCAGAGACCAGATTGTAAAATTTCCCCTTTATTTTTGGGATTTTTGAGAAAATTTTTGAGTTGAAAGTCCGCAATGGCTTCAAAATAAAAGCCAACAATCCAGACTAAAACCCCCAAATAATTAAACCAAAAGAAATTTAAGTTGGAAAAAATGTAGGAAAAAGAAATTAGCCACAACAAAAAACCTTGAGTCATAAAAACAGTCAAATAAGAATTCTTTTTAAACTTTTCATAGCGATAATCTTCGGATTTGTTTTTATTTCGTTTATAAATATGCCAAGAGAGGCGAAAGCCCCAAATAAAAATCAAAACAAAAGTGAGTAATTGTTTGAGAGTGGAATTGAGGATAAAACAAAATAGAGACAAAACCATAAAACCAATCCCCCAGGCGGTATCGGCAATATCATTTCTTTTTTTGTAAAGGGAAAACAAATACCAAGT
>CAYXLS010000075.1:0-3015 GCA_964464785.1 uncultured Gammaproteobacteria bacterium
GATTCCTGGTCGGTCTGCAGGGACTCGAACCCTGGACCCGCTGATTAAGAGTAATATGTCCACACAACTGTATGCAATTCATATAGAGATTGTTATCACAGATTCACTCCCTCTTTCACAAACATTTCTCAAGCGCTGTGGTCAATTCACGTGCCTATGGAGTAATCTGTTTGTATAAATGTAATATTACCATCATAACCCTATTCTTGAGGTATTCTGTCCTTTAGAAGGGTTTACTTTTCATTTTTCCTTATTGCTACTGTTTTTTTGTAATTCAGATCTTCACTGAAAAGATCAAACTATGTTAGTTATCGTGTTTTTAAATTAAGATGTATTTTCCTTTTTGGTATAAACACCCGGGTCACTATTACTTCAATTCCCTGACCTATAACCATATTGTTAGAAAAGTCAGTATATATTCCTCCAGCCTCAAAAAGTCGTTCTCTTGGAATCAATCCATTTAATCCGTGGCCAATATCAACCCTAACAAAGTTAGTATTTACCTCTGTAACCTTGCCAATAAATACTGAACCCGGTCTAATTCTTTTATTAATCTCAGGCCATGGATCTTTCTCAAGATGTCTAATACTTCCAATATACTCTTTATTGTCAACATTAACGTCTATTATCTTAATCTTCTGCTCTTTATCAATAAATGAAGCTTGCTCTACATCAGTTGTTCCAAACCAAGATAGCTCTTTGATTGGTATTATTATTTCATGTCCAACAGCATCTCTTGATATATAGTCCACTCCATTTTTATATAATATTCTAACAGAAGTCTCTTCTCCAACATTCAATCGGGGTAAATTGTCCCAAAGGCTATTATTAGAAGTTCTTAATGTTAATTCAACTGACAGTTTTTCTAGATTAATATCTTTTACTTCGAAATCTAATGTGTCTCCGACATTCAAGACCTCCTTACAAGATTTTATTTTATACCATGAGCATTCATTCTTCTTAATGAATGCATCAATTCCCATCACGGATACAATAGCATTTTCCTCATTAACATCTATTACTTCTCCGATTGTGCTCTTCCCAACTTCAATCTCTGAAGCCATGATTTTCTCTTTAAACAAATCATCGACGTAGATGTCAATTCGCCTAAGAAGTACAATCTTCACTCTTGATTTATGCTTGGGATTATTTTCAATTATCCCATCAATTTGATAATGTCCTTTGATTAGAACTCTGTCATTTTCACTTAAAGCTTTTTCAAAACGTATAAGAAAATCCCATGAATTTTCTTCTGATATTATATAAATACTTTCATGACCTTGTTTGAGTTGTTTTGTGATTCTGTCTAAGTAAGGTTTAGTACCTTGTGTTATCATCCGCTCATTATTTGCTAGAAGAATAATCCCTGCATTAAATAGCTTCGTGAAATAACTCCATTGTTTAACATCATCTCCTACCTCAATCCTGGCGATTTGAATGAGGTATTCCATGAAGCCCACAATCTCATTGGTATAATCGCTAGTGTCACCTTCTGCAAATAATCCATCGCCGACATATTCCAATTCATTGAGAAAAATTGGAACAAAATAACCTCTATTATCTACCTCTACGAGCTTTTGATATAAACCAGGTATTCTTTCATCTTCAATAAGCCTTGGGTCTAGAAAATATTTCTTGAAAGCATATTTACCGTGGTTGCCAAGTTTACTAGCCAAATTCCTGAGCGAAACGAGATCAATGGAACTTGCTAAGTAGGCCTTTACATTGAGTCTTAAATTACTGTAAGTTATTATTGGAATGCTGATTTCAGCTGCCTTTAGAATATTTCTTGTTTGGTCTTTATCTTTCTTGAGACAAACTATGATGGTATTATCCTCATCTAATATTGGATCTTTATCATCAAGTACCCAGTGAACTTCAATCTTGACATTTCGTTGATTTGCAATATTCTTGATAACATGTCTATTGAAGAATTCTGTCACCTGGTAAGATACTTCAGAACCAATATACGTTTTAGACCACCAATTGGTAACAATAAAAATAGGCCTTGTAACAAGAGAGATATACTTATCAACCTTATTAGGGTCTTTTATTATCTGGACCAAAAGGTATACTGCAAGCCCAAGAGGAAGGCCTAATGCAACAATTAAAGTAATAATCATGGCTTTGGGACGTTTTTGTTAATACAATCTACAGCATCACAACATAATTTAACTTCTCTACTTACTATATGGATAGCTCCAATATTTTGAATAGTAAGTATCTCCCCACAGATAGAACAAGTTATCTTCCCGGCATTCAAGTCGTCAAGAATACCTTTTGCTTTAAGTAGCCTTTCAAGCTCTTCGTCGAGTATTGCATTAATTTTGTATTTGTCTATCATAATAGTGTTGATTTAACAAGTTTCATATTCTGTCTTACTTCTCAGACTATTGCGTGATGATGTCTAGGTAGCAAACTCTTCAGCCAAGAGTTTAGCCTGCTCCAAAATGGTATAGACTGCTTTCTCTTGTTTGTCTGGTGGATAGCCATACTTCCGGAGTATCCTCCTGATATTTCGCCTCAAGGTGGCCTGGATACTCTCCTTAATCGTCCAATCAATTGTAGTGCTGTTTCTGACGCTCTGTAGAAGCTCTCTGGCTATTGTTCTTAAAATATCATCACCCAGAATGGCAACGGCACTGTCATTTGTCTCCAAAGCATCATAGAAGGCAAGCTCCCTGAAATCGAGCCCTAACAGCTCGCCTCTCTTATCGGCCTCCCTCATCTCTTTTGCAAGTGGGATCAGGAACTGTTCTATGAAGGCAACTGTATCTACCATGCCATTATGGTATTTTTGGATGGCATCTTCAAGCCTCTCAGAGAACTTCTTACCCTCGGTCAGATTAAATTGTAGTCGCCTCCTGATCTCATCCTTCAGCAATCGACGCAACAACTCTGCTGCCAGGTTTTTGCGTGGCATATTCTTCAGCTCTGCCAGGAATTTATCATCCAATATTTCAATGTTCGGCTTTTTTAATCCCGCTGCATCAAATACATCAATAACATCATCGG
>CAYXLS010000076.1:0-2986 GCA_964464785.1 uncultured Gammaproteobacteria bacterium
GTTTTTTCAAAACAATTACTACAATAAACTGGTTTTTCTCCAGTTGGTTGGAAAGGAACTTGACAATTTTGACCACACTTGTCACACACAGCATCAAACATTTGCCTATCATTTCTATTTCTGTCAAAACCACCTCTATTTCCACCAAAACTACTACCTCGATTACCACCACCAAAACCTCGGTCACTAAAATTTTTAAAACCACCACGGTCACTGTTAAAATTTCTCATTTTATTTTATTTTATTCAATTATAAACAAAAAGTATTGTATCAGTTTTGGGTATTTATTGTTGGAGAAGGTGTCGTAACTCCATTATTTTGAATAAAAAATCTCACTTCATCCCAATTGTTTTCGCCTGAATGTGGTGTCAAAATAAATTGTTTTGTGTTAGCTACAGAGTTTTTAAGAACATTTTGATCGGTTAAATTTATCGAAATAATTTCATATTTTGATATTTCAGGTATTTTAGCTGCTAATTCAGTCATTTTAGAAATATCAATATCCGTCTTTATATGTCGTGTTAAAGTTTCTAAGGTTGGAATTATTTTTGGAACAAAGCCAATATTAATAACTTTATCTCTAATTGCAGTCAATACCAACTTTTGTCTATTTGCTCGATTAAAATCACCACCATCACTTACTGAATGACGTGAACGAGCAAACTTTAAGGCAGTTTTACCATCTAAGTGTTGAATCCCCTTTTCAAATTTTAAATTTTCATACCGACATAGATATTGTTGATCAAGTTTTTCCCCCGACATTGTTGCCTCAAGCATTTTCATTTCTTCTTCACTTTTACCACAAGTATCATTGATATTTTCTTCGATTGGATAAAAAGGATCCTCAAAAGTCCTGGTTATCTTAACATCAACTCCACCCAAAATATTAATAATTTTAACAAACCCATCAAAATCAATTGAAGCAAAATGGTCTATTTTAAATCCAACCACATTTTCAACTACTTTTTTTGCCATCTCACCACCACCAGCATTTCCAGTGTATTCAATTTTTTTATTTGGGTATTTTTTATCATCTAATCCAATCGCATATGCCTCGTTAATTTTTTTAAACACTTGTTCTTCACCGTTTACTGGCATTGGAACCCATAAATCTCGAGGAATTGAAATTAAACTAATTTTTTCAGCTTTGGGATCAATTTTAGCTAACATTATTGAATCCGTAAGTAACCCACCTTCATGTGTTCCTCCTCCATAGCCTAACAATAAAATTGAATAAACCGCCAATGGATCAGGTGTTGGCGTTGCTGTTGGTGTAATTATTTGGTTGGTGACTTCGTTATTTTTATTTGGGCGCACTACCATTCGGTTATAGTTAATATAAAATATAATCAAACCAATAAGAATCAATCCTAATATTCCTGCCAATATCCACCATCGAATAATTATTTTTTTCATGAGTTGAAGTATATAACAAACTATCACTTTTTCCAAAAATATTATGTGAACTTAAATTTTTATTAAGAGCAAAATTATTAAGTAATTATAAAAACTTTATTGCACAATGAAACTAATTTCTACTTTGAATATAATAATGATTGAAGCAATCTTAAAAGTGAAACTTTACTAGTTTGTGATATTTTTTATCTGTGAAATAAGTTATATATAAACGTACATATATGGAAAGTGAATCTTTTAGTATTCCAGAGATTAAACCGAAAGATATCGTGCTTAATAGTGAAAACGTCAATAGAATTTTTAATGCAGTCGTAAAAAAAGAAAACGCTCAAGGTATATGTATAAGTGGATGGAATATTAACATCAGTGATCCTGTTGTTTTTGATGAAGAAAGCCTTATAAAAAATTGGCCAAATATTTTAGCTCTTGCGGTACAATTACCGTCCGATTTTTATCAAAAATCAACAGGTGGAGCTGATTACCATAAAGCCAGTCTTAATCAGAACGGGGAAAGATGGACCAATGATTGGCAAGATGTTAAAAATATGTTAACTATGATCAATGCTATTAATTTAGGTTATGTTACTACTCCAAATGCAGTACGGAATTATAGTAGAGTTAAAAATAAAGATGAAATTTATTTTTTTATCAAAAACCCATCAGATTATATAAAAGAACTTCAACATCAATACGACACTTACGGACATATTAGTTTTAGGTAAGTTATTTTATTTTTTAGTAAAAATTATAAACAATTAGTTACTAATTGTTTATCAAAGATTTTATCTGTAAACAATATCTACTAGTTTGATAATTAAAAAGGGTCTTGACTAGATAATACTAATTTTTTGAGTAATTTTTAACTAGTCGTTTAAGTAATTTTAACATCTCTGGTCGGTGATTAAAGCGCCATTCGTATTCGAGTAAATATTGAGAGAATTTTTCTTTTGGTAAACCATTGAATTTATTGAGTTTTCTTTTAGTCCAAGACCAAAACGATTCAATTCCATTGATATGGTTATCACCATCAGCAAACTCATTTAAATGATGTTTTACTTTCTTGTGGTTATAGCCAAAGATACCTAGGGCATCATATGATTTCCAACCATCAGAATAGATATCAGATCCGGAGGCGATAGTTCTTCTGATAATAGGCATAATTTCTATCTGTGTGGCTCTAGGAATAATTTGAGTATAGACTCGACCGTTTCGTTTTAACAATCCAAAGACAACTACTTTTTTAGAAGCTCCACGACCTCGTTTACCTCTAACTCTTTTAGGACCAAAGTAACTCTCATCAATTTCTACTCCATTATTTATTTCTAATGATTCTCTCTCTTCGATTGCCGATTTGTAAATTAGTGAACGAAAAAAGTTAAAGTATCGATTAACAGTATTACGATTAAGATTAGAGATTTTAGAAGACTGGATAGCTGTTAACTCCCAGATAAAATGCTTAATTAAATCACCAAATTTTCGCTTAGAAATTTTGTACCGTTTTATTATTCTTAATTCTGCCTGCATTTAGGTAAGTTTAACTTAAAGAAAGATTCTTATCTATGCAAGACCC
>CAYXLS010000077.1:0-2981 GCA_964464785.1 uncultured Gammaproteobacteria bacterium
AAGAATTTGGGCTTCTCCGTCATGAAGGCAAAGATTATATTATGCACCCCGACGACATCGTCGAATTTAGATTTAATGTTTAATAAACTTCTTGTAATTTCTGGGCCGACAGCTACCGGCAAAACCGATTTAGCTGTTAAATTAGCCCAAAAATACAACGGTGAATTGGTTTCAGGTGATTCCTGTCAAATTTATAAAGGGATGGATATTGGCACCGGTAAAGATCAACCCCAAGATACATTTATTCATCTTATCGACCTTACTACTCCTGACAAAAAATTTTCGGTGGCTGATTTTCAAAAAATTGGGCTACAAACGATAAAAGAAATCCAGTCACGTAATAAATTACCAATTTTAGTTGGTTGTAGCGGTTTTTATATCGATTCTCTAATTAATCCAAATTACAATACTTTTACCATAAAACCAAATAAAATTTTACGTTTAATTTTTAAATATTTATCTCTTAGTACTCTTCAAAAAATTTATAAATTTTTAGACGAAGACGGTTTTTCTAAATTAAACCATTCCGATGTTAACAACCAATATCGTCTAACCAGAAAAATTGAAATAAAATTATTCCAAAAAAAACTCCCTGCCCAGTCAAGGGAAGGGCTAGGGAAGGGTTTCGATATATTACATCTATCCTTGACTGCTCCTCTTGAAATTCTCTACAAGCGCATCGACACCCGTGTTAACAAACGTATGGAAATCGGGTTTTTGGACGAAATAAAAAATTTATTAAAAAAATATAAGTGGTCTAATCCTGGAATGCAAATAGCTGCCTATAAATGCCTCCGACCATATTTTGAAAATAAAAATGTAGAGACTCACGATCGCGCGTCTCTACTAAAAACCTGTCTTCAAGCTTGGTCTTATGCTGAACACAGTGATGCTCGTCGCCAAATCTGTTGGTTTAAAACCAAATCTAAAGCTTTTTTCTTTGATATTACTAAAAAAGAATCCAACGAGAATATCTTTAAACAAGTGGATAAATGGTACAATAAGCTATGAAAAATAAGAAAATTGAAATTTCCTATAAAAATATTATTTTTACCATCTTATTTTTATTAGGATTAATAGTTCTTTGGCAAATTCGGACCCTTATCGTTTTACTTTTTATCAGTTTTGTCTTAATGGAAGCTCTTAATCCTGCTGTTACTCGTTTAGAAAAATACAAAATACCTCGTCCTTTAGGAATATTTATTTTATATATTATTATTCTGGGAGTAATATCTTTTGTTGTCGCAGGTATTGTCCCTATTTTAACCGAACAAACAACTGGGCTTATTCAAACCCTCCCACAAGCAGTTAGAAATATTAAAATTTTTGGTTCCGATCCAGTTGATTTATCTTCACAGTTTAAGATATTAGAAAATATACCCGGGAGTATAGCCAAAATTGCTATATCGGTTGTATCAAATGTTGTTTCAGGTTTTGTTGTCTTATTTTTAACTTTTTATCTTTTGTTAGAAAAAAAGAACTTTTCAAAATATGGGCATGATCTGTTTGGAGAAAAAGGAAAAGAGAAATTGGTTGCTATTATTGAACAACTTGAAGCTAGGCTAGGTAGTTGGGTCAACGCTGAATTTTTTTTAATGACCATTATTGGTATTCTGTCTTATATCGGTTACACTATTTTAGGTCTTCGATATGCCGTTCCGCTAGCAATTTTTGCCGGTCTTCTAGAAGCCGTTCCTTCTATTGGTCCAACCGTGGCTACCGCATTAGCCGCCCTTGTAGGATTTACTATCTCTCCTCTAACAGGAATTCTTGCAATCGTTGTTGGTACTGTTATTCAACAATTAGAAAATAACCTTATTGTTCCACGTATAATGAAACAAACCGTTGGTTTTAACCCCTTGATAACTATTTTACTGATTGCTTCTGGTGCAAAACTTGGTGGAGTAATCGGTGCAATTTTAGCTCTACCCTTATTTCTTACCTTTCAAACAATTTTTAAGGTATTAATTGAGAAAAAGTAGGTTCTATTCCAACCGCCACACTGTTGTCACCAATTCCGTAAAACACTAAACCCGGTATTAGTTTTTCGTTAAACTGGGTTCCTTTACCACCTGTAAATACTACATCTGTAGTTCGAGAATATTTTCCCTCTTTGTGTCCATCGACCATTTCTGTTGATAAAATTATCTCTGGAATAATGATTTGATCAAAAGGCGATTTAGGATCAAAAATAAATCTCATTGCTTGATAGCAAAGGTTGTCGTTTTCCCAATCGTCTCCGTTGCATCTTGCTATATGGCTATAAACTAAAAGTCGAGATTTATTCTTGATGTTTATGTAATGAACCTCATTTGAGCCAATTTTTTCCTTGATGTCTATTCCTGCTATCGGTAACAATTTTGCTCGATTTACAATCTGATCATTTAAGTCTTTTAAATCGTCTATCGTCATAAAACCAATTCTCCCTTTTCCGACCTTGTCACCCTTTGTTGGCCTAGTTAATATAAAAAATTTACCATCATCTGGGTTTTGTACTAACCGAATATCTTTCATATCATGAATTATTGCAATTGGTTCTTGCTTTGGATTAAGATTCATGACACTATCGGTAGTATAAAATCTTGTCGTAACTTGAGGATTAAGTTTATTAATTCTGTCAACAAAAACTGCTCCAAATAATAATTTTTTCTTACCTGATTCTAAATACCAAGTCGCGAAAGGATCTTCGAGCATTTCAAAAATGGCTGCATTCCTAATTGGATTTATAATGTTGTTTTCAAATTTAAAAAATCTTATGTGCGGATTATATATCTCGCCCAACCAAAAACTTTTCTTATCTTCAACTCTCAAAGCTAAAATTGTTTCTTTTTTGCCATTTATATCATCAATTATCACCGCTGGATTATAAGCAATTTCATTTTTTTTAAGTCCATTTACTTTAATAATTTTTGCATTTGACAAATTTACCTTCAATTCCATTTCCTATAGTATAACAATATTTTTTCACAAAAAACCTCCAA
>CAYXLS010000078.1:0-2895 GCA_964464785.1 uncultured Gammaproteobacteria bacterium
ATTCCAGTAGTTATATTTTTTTTAACTAGTTCCTTTTGATTATTAAGTTTAATGTAAACATAAGTTTGATTTTCGTCTTGGTTGACGGCTTCGATTGGAACGGTTAAACTGTTTTCTACTTCTTTTAAAGAAATTATGGCGTCTCCATCCATCCCAAGTCGGTATTTTAATTCTTGATTGTCGGTACCGTTTAACTTAAACCTTATTTCGTATACAGTTGATGTTTGTCCGGTTATTGGAACAAAAGAAACATAAGTAACTTCTGATTCGATTGGTTCATTTGGGAAACTGTCTAATTTAATAGTGGTTTTATCACCAATTTTAATTCGGTTGACATCTTCTTGGTCAATTTGAGCTTTAAAGTAAATACTGGTGGGATCAATAATTGAAAAAGTTGCTGACGCTGGAGTGATGTTAACTCCACTATTGGGTTCATCAATTGCGACGACTACACCATTTATTGGAGTGTATAGAGTGGCGTATTTTATAGCCAAATCTTGAAGTTCATAATTTATAACAGAATTGCCTAGAGTGTTTTGGGAGCGGACTAAAATTCGCTTCATTTCATCGGTAAGAATTAAATTGTCTTTTTCATATTTGTATTCATCTTGAACATCGTCAAATGTGGCTAGAGCTGATCGATAACTATTAAAATCGGCTTCTAATTTTTTTTTGAGTTCTTCTTTGTTTAGGGAGGCAATGGCTTGATATTTTTTTACCCTATCTCCTACTTTGATTCCTACCCAAGCTAGTTGGCCGCTAGTTTTGAATTGAAGGCTAGACTTTGAGACAGCATCGATAGAACCAGTGAGGGTGATTTCTTCTTTGATAGTTTCTCTTTTTGGGTTTACAACGGTCTCTTTTTTGGCATCAAATTTTGGCACTTCTTTTGATTCATCTTTGGCACTAATTTTGTAGATACCAAACCCAGAAATTAGAAGAGCAACTAGAATAATAATAATCTTTTTAAGATTCTTTTTTATAAATGACATACAGTTTGATAGTATATCACTAATTATACTATTTTTTAGGTTGATTTTCTTTTAATTGTCCAAGTTTCCACATAAACAGTTTATATGGAGTATGGATAGCCCCTGGACTTTGATCTTTGACAAAATATCGGGCGATTTCTAGAATTTTTCGGTTAGTATTTTTGGCAAGACGAATATAGAGAGATCGATTTTTCCAATCAGAGAGCTCTTTGGCCAATTCTAAGCCATAAGCTTGGTATTCCATTTTGACGTATTTTTGCCTTTTTTCATAAGTATCTTTAAATTTTTCAAGTTGGAGAGAAATTTGAGTGGGTTTATCTTGTCTCATTGTTTAAATATAGTATATAAGCTTCTCCGTCGGTTAAGAAGCTATTACCACTTTTTTTGGTACCGTAGAGTAAACCAGTTAAATTAATTTTTTCAAATGATTTTAAATAACCATTGTTTTCTAGGGTTGTTTTAATGTTTTCGCGTTCTTCGTCAACAATAAGTTGAGTGGTATGAAAAGGGAGAGTAATTTTAAATTTCTTTTTTATGTCCTCGTCAAAATGAGCTGTGCCTACCCAAATAGATTCATTATTTTCGGTTATAAAATTGGTATCCCAAAAATGAATGTGATGACGAGAACTAATCGAGTTTAGGGATGTTGGTAAACCATAAGAAAAAGGGCTTGGTAGGGTGTCCCAAAAAACAGGAAGACCGGGCGTTTGGGGATAGGGTTGTTTGCTAATAAGCGAAGTAATTATTTTGGTGTAAGATTTAAAACTTGGATCGTCTAATAAATACCAGCCAGAATTAGTAAAAGCTTGATCGAGGGTGTCTCTATCAGATACTATTATTATGTTTATTGGTTCGGCTGGGACCGAACTGATAGATTCGCTTACTTTTGGTAAAGATTCAAATAGTTTATCAGTAATTTGGGAAGTTTCAATAATATTTTTTGGGGTAATCATGTTTGTTTTTTGTTCTAATGGATGAGTTATATAAAAATATATAATATAGGCTATCCAAATAGAAACTAAAAAAATACTAATGAGAGTAAGAGTTTTTTTGTTTAATTTAATTTGAATTTGGGGAGGAGGGTTGAACTTTTTTTTTATTTTTAGAGAAGTAATAATAATACTTAACCAAGCTAATCCAATGGTTATCCCCGCAAAGACGTCTGAAGGCCAATGGGCACCAAGATAAATCCGAGAAGTACCGATTAGAATGATTAAACCGATACCAAAAAGAAAACTTATGGTTTTTATAATTTTGTTTTTACCCGATTGAGCTATGAAATAGACAAATAATCCATAAAAAGCGATAGCTACAAAAGTGTGACCACTGGGTAAGCTATAGGTTGATTCAGATACAAGAGCATTGGTCAGGGGTGGTCGCGGTCTTTCAACTAGATTTTTTATTATCCAGACAAAAAACTCTCCACCAATCACTGAAATTAAAAGGGTCACCAAAATACGCCATCTTTTGTATAAAAATAAAAGTATTGATGAAATTATTAGTCCGAAAGTAATTATTTCACCTTTAGCTAAATAAGTAACAAAAAGCATTTGGTTGTTTAGCTTGGGGTGGCGTAATATACTGAAAAGATTAATTACTCTTAGATCAAATTGAACTAACCTCTCTTGGCCGATATAGTTTCGGACTATAGTAAAAAAAAGATAAATAAATGTTAGAGTGAAAAGTGTACCCATAGTGAAATGAAATCCATATTTGTGGTTTTTGGTAAATCTTTTTTTTAAAAAATGAAAAGTATTTGGGTATTTGTTTTTAAGTCGATCAACTTCTGGGTCGGTTTTGATGCCTCGGCCAATAGATTTAGTAATTGATTTAATAAGTTTTACCATGGTGGACCCAGGCGGACTTGAACCGCCGACGACTCAGTGCGACTGAGATGTTTTAC
>CAYXLS010000079.1:0-2776 GCA_964464785.1 uncultured Gammaproteobacteria bacterium
CGAAATATCGCTGTTCTTTATCGGATGAACGCTCAATCACGTGTTTTAGAAGAAGCCTTTCTCAAATATAGTATCCCTTACGTTCTTATTGGTGGTATTCGCTTTTATGAACGTGCCGAAGTTAAAGATATTTTGGCCATGATGCGTTTTGCTGACAACCGAGCCGACAAGGTATCTCTTGATAGAATCGGAAAAATATTTGGTAAACGTCGACTTGCCGTATTTTTAGAATATTTAAAAAATACCGATTTAGAATCTCAAAATTCACTAGAAATACTCGAATCTTTAGTTGGCGGTTCAGGGTATCTTGACCGTTACGACCCAAAAGATGAAGATGATCAAAAGAAAATCGAAAACATCAAAGAATTAAAATCTGTTGCTTCTACTTTCACTAATCTTGATGATTTTTTAGAAAATATTTCACTGGTTCAACAAGAGTATTCTCTTCAAGAAAAAAACAAGAAAAAAGAAAACCGTGACGGAGTTCGTCTTATGACTCTTCATGGAGCCAAGGGTTTAGAATTTGAAGTTGTTTTTTTGGTTGGTTTTGAAGAGGGGATTTTACCTCATTCACGTTGCTTAGTTGATGAATCTGAAGTCGAAGAAGAACGTCGTCTTTGTTATGTTGGCATTACTCGTGCTAAAGATTATTTGTATATATCCTACGCTACTCAACGTTTATATTTTGGCAAAAGTTCACTAAATGAACCAAGTCGATTCTTGGCCGATATCCCCGCCAATTTGGTAGAATTAGAAGAAAGTTTAGAAATTATCAAAGATTATCGTCATCGTCAATCCAAATCCGACGACGACCTCATCTACGATCCAGATATATACTAAATATGGAAAAGTTTGACTTAGTCGATATAAACGACAATATAATTGGTGAAACCGATAAAGAAACCAGTCATAAAAACGGAGATCTTCATCGAGTCGTTGCTATTTATGTTTTTAATAAAAAAGGTGAATTGTATTTACAGGAACATATTAAAAGCGGTGGAATATGGGATCATTCAGTCGGTGGCCATGTTATCAAAGGAGAAGATTATGACATCGCCGCCAAACGAGAAGGTTTTGAAGAGCTAAATTTAAATTATCCTTTGAATAAAATAGTAGTTTTTTATTCCGATGAAACTTACAGTGGAAAACCAATACGTCATATGTTTGGAGTTTATGAATGTCATCCTCCAAAAAGTTGGCAATTTTTTCCCAACGATGAAGTCAAAAAAATAACTTCTATGAAACTTGTTGAAATTATTGATTTAATGAATAAAGAACCAACCAGATTTACTCCAGGTTTTTTAAATACTATGTATCATTATGTTCTTACTAAACAGTTACCTTATCAATTAACTGACTATACTAAGCAACATCTTGTTTATCCAATTTTAAAATAATTTATGGAATATCTAAAAAAAGACCAGTCAGAAATATTTAATGTTGGTGACTTAATCGCTCGCGAATACCCAACCAGAAACCCAAATATTAATTGTGCCCAAGTCGAGTTAAAAGGTCGTCATCCGCAAGAAGGTTGGATTTCAAATGAGGATTGTACCGAGTTAGTATTCTTTATGAAAGGTTCAGCTATATTAACTACCGAAAAAGAATCAGTTCAATTTAACGAAGGTGATGTGGTCATACTTTCTCCAAAAGAAAAATATTTTTTTGAAGGAAATTGTACAGTTTTAACTCCATGTACTCCACCTTGGACGCCAAAACAAACTAAAATCGTTAAATAACTATGTCAGCCAAAATTCTCACCGAAAAAGATCAAAAAATATACGATTCTGTAATTATCCATCCTGTTCAAACTTGGGCGTGGGGGGAATTTCAAAAATCACAAGGACACAAAATTTATCGTTTTGGTCTTTTTGACAGTAATAACAAAATTAAATCTGTATTTACAATAAGTTTTCATCAAATTCCCAAAACAAAATATTCCATAGGCACTGTTTTACGTGGTCCCAAGATCGACGAATCTATCTTAAAAACGGTTAAAGAAATTGCTCAAAAAGAAAATGCCATCTTTGTCAAATTTGAACCAGACATTTCCAAAGATAATGATGGGATGCAATTTCCAAATTTAGTTATTTCCCCAAAAGTTGCCTTTTATCCTCACACTTTCAAAATCGATTTGACAAAATCAGAAGACCAACTTCTTGAATCGATGCACCCAAAAACTCGATACAACATAAAAATTGCCAATCGTCACGGGGTTGAAATCAAAGAAACCACTACCGACAAAGGTTTTGAAATTTATCTCAAATTACTTTTAGATACCACCAAACGCCAAGGCTTTTACCTTCATACCCAAAAATATCACCAGGATTTATGGCAGATTCTAAAAAAGACCAATATCCCCCATATTATGTTGGCATCTTATCAGGGAAAAATTCTGTCAGCTTTTATGTTGTTTGGACTAAAAGATCAACTGTTTTATCCCTATGGTGCTTCGCTTGATACTAATCGAGAAGTCATGGCCCCAACTCTGTTAATGTGGGAGTCAATCAAGCTAGGCCAAAAATTAAAATGTAAAACATTTGATATGTGGGGCTGTCTTGGTCCTAATGCCAAAGAAGGAGAAAACGGTTATGGTTTCCACCGCTTCAAGCAAGGTTTTAACGGACAACCATACGAATATGTCGGCACTTATGATTATATAATCAATCCAATTTTTTATAAGATTTATAATCTTGTTGACAAATATCGCTGGCGACTCCTTCGTCTCAAAGCCAAAATTTTTAAAAAGTAAGGTAAAATAGACTATGTCTTCAAC
>CAYXLS010000080.1:0-1588 GCA_964464785.1 uncultured Gammaproteobacteria bacterium
TTAATAAAACAATTATAAGTATATTGATTGTCGGTAAAAAGACAGGTGTTGGAATCATCGACTTGAGTAAAAAAAGTTTTGACATGATCGACATATTTGGGGGGATTATGGATATCGGGAATTATTTTTATATCATAAGGAAAATTTAGTATATCTAGATTAGGAATTAAAAGCGATTTGACTTGATCTGATGTTAGAAAATTTTTTTCATCAATAATTTTAGCATCACCAACTCCAATTAATAATTTTTTTATTCCAGAATGAATTACTTGATCAATAAACTGAAGATGATGAAGACAGGGTGGTTGGAAACGACCAATAATTAGACCAAATTCTTTGTTTGTTTTCATTTATACTACTGAAATAATTGGAGGTAATTTACGTTTGTGTTCAGAATTTTTTATCAGATCTTGAATTTTTACTTCAATTTCTGGATTAATATGATTACCTTGTAGAAATCTGTCCAATTGGATATAACTAAAACCAAATTCACCTTCATCGGTTTGATTAGGCCAAAGACCAGCAGTAGGTTTTTTGTCAATAATAATTTTGGGGACGTTTAAATTTTTTGACATTTTATAAACTTCTGATTTATAAAGCTCGGCTATCGGTTCTAAATCACAACCACCATCGCCAAATTTAGTGAAATAACCAATGGCCAGTTCTGATTTGTTGGTAGTGCCAACAACTAAACCGTTTTTGTGATTGGCATAGGCATAAAGAATGGCCATCCTAGTGCGAGACATAAGGTTGGCTAATACATACTTGTTGGGAGAAATCTTGTATTTATCGACAATTGGTTTGATATCTTTTTGGAAATATTTGATATTGAGTTGTTTTACAACAATAAATGAGTCGAGAATATCTGTTTGTCGACCATATGGCATTAAAAGACCAAAGACTCGTTTGAAGCCTAAAGCTTTTACGCAAAGAAAAGCCACTAAAGCTGAATCAATACCTCCAGAAATACCAATAAAAACATTTTTCTTGCCAACATATTTTTTTATACCGTCAATAATTTTTTGTTCAAATATTTTTATATCTCTCATGGTGTATTGTACCAACAAAAAGCTCTCCGAAATATCGGAGAGCTTTAAATTTAAATGAGCTTTCATCCCGTAGAGCGGGATTCTATAAACCAGAGGTTTATTTCACCATTTTTTTGATTTTGGTTCCGGGAATGTAGCGAGGCATTCGACGAGCAACAATCTTTTTTGCTTCTTTAGAATTGATAGCTTTAATGGTTTTAGCCTTGAACATTTTTGTTTTAAATGTTCCAAATCCAGATAACTTAACAGTTTCGCCATTGGCGAGTGTTTTCATTATTTCAGAGAGGAAAGTTTCAACTGCTTGTTTAGCAGCTTTTTTACTAAGCTTAGCTTTTTGAGACACTGATTCGATAAGATCTTTTTTGGTCATTTTTATTATTTTTAATTAATAATTATTTTAATAATAGCGGATTATATGGAAAATGCAAGTGATTTCAGTCATCTTTTACCGCATTTTTGTTGATTTTGTTACCAGTGATAATACTATTGACTCTTAACTCACGAATAACAGTAACTTTGATTTGACCAGCCCACTTGGC
>CAYXLS010000080.1:1598-2700 GCA_964464785.1 uncultured Gammaproteobacteria bacterium
CTTAATACTTCAGATTCAGAATCAGAGACCAAAGACGGCTCGACAATTACGACAACCTCTCGTCCGGCTTGATAAGCAGCAACACTTACAACACCAGGAAAACCTTTGGCTACCTCCTCGATATTTTTCATACGTTTTAAATATTCTTCGTGAACTTCATAACGAGCACCTGGTCTGGCACCTGAGGCAGCGTCTCCAATATAGACAATAACTGATTCGACAGATGAAAATTCTTTATCTTCATGATGTTCGGCAACACAATTAATTATTTTGTCATTAATTTTATATTTTCGAAGCAAATCTATACCTAAATCGATATGAGTTCCCTCTTGGTCAGCGACAACTTTACCTATATCATGGAGTAAAGCACCCAGTCGAACAGTGTTGACATCTGCTTTTAATTCATAAGCTATCCCAATGGCTATTTTGGTGGCTTCGATGGTATGCTTGGCAAGATTTTGTCCGTAAGAAAATCTAAACTTATATTTACCAATCTCTTTCATCAAATCTATTGATAAATTGAAGGCTCCAACCTCTTGACAAATTCTTTTACCTTCATTGAGAAGTATTTTGTCTATTTCAGTCTTGGTTTGAGCTACAATTTGTTCAATTTTTAATGGTTGAATTCGACCATCTTTGACTAATTTTTCTAAAGAAATTCGGGCAATTTCACGTCTAGTGGAATCAAAAGAAGAAATTCTAATATCATTGGTTTCATCAAGCTCCAATTCGACACCAGTTGCTTTTTCGAAAGCTCTAATGTTACGACCCTCTCTACCAATTATTTTACCTTTTATAGTTTCGTCAGGTAAAGAAATTGTAGAGACAGTATATTCAGCAACATAATCAGTTAACCCGTGGCGAATATTATCGACTATAATTTCTTTAGTAATTTCTTCTTCTTTTTGATGAATTTCATCTTTGGCTTCTTCAATTTTTTTTGCAATCCAGCTAACCATCTTTTTTTCGGTACTACTAATAACTAATTTTTTGGCTTTTTCAACATCAAGACCAGAGATAGTTTCTAATTTGTCCATTTGTTTTCGATACAAATCATCGACGCTATCGAGTTTCTTTTTAAGTTCAAACGATTGTTGATCAA
>CAYXLS010000081.1:0-2648 GCA_964464785.1 uncultured Gammaproteobacteria bacterium
TTTCCGAAGAAATTATCTACGATGTCAACCTTGATGGTATTTTAGAATAAAAAAAGGCGGTCAACAAAACTAAAAAATGGTGAAACACCACTAGTTATGTCAACCGCCCACACTAAAATAAAAAAATTAACGAAAACGTAAAAGGGAACATAAAAAAAATAAAATAATAAACACTAGAGTCACAATCAAAATCTTCAATAATAAAAAAATATTTATAACATCTAACATATCTTTCACCTCTTATTCTCCATTATTTTCTTGTATTCATTTCTTAATTTTAGCCTAAATTCCTCCTTTTCTTTTTCTTTTGGGTCTAAATTGTAGCGCCTTTCTTTGAGTTCATCCCTGAACTCAAAGATAGAAAATGTCGCTACAAAGATAACAAAAAAAACACAAACAATAAAAAAACTCATTTTAAACCCTCCTTATTATTTTTTTAAATGTGCCAAAAACAAAAGTATATAAAAAGGTTTTGTCTAAACGCCATGTCTAGACTTACCTCGTTGTATTTTCAATACAACTAAAATTAGTTATATTGTCCTATAATATCACTCTTTTCGTTTTTTGTCAAAAAATTATTTTTTATATTAATCAATTCAACGGTTTTTACGACATGCAAATTCACGTTCCTTAAATTGTACATAATCTTCAAAAATTTTCTTATTACCTGTAGTCAAAGCAATCGGTTTAATTGCCTCTAAGCCTTCAATAGTATCACATCTTAATAAATAACTTATAATCAATTGTTGCTTAGATAAATCATCTACATTTTCAGAATTTAATATTGCAAATAGTCCTTCTCTATTCCCTGGTTCTTCAATATCATCAGTAGAATCTTCAGCCATTTTTTTTACCTTACTTAACGCATCATCTTGTCTCTTCCCAAAAACCAATCCGTATACTCGTAATGCCTCACCAAAAGTCTTCGCTTCATTTATTGCCTGTCTCGATCTTTTGTCATAAATTCCTTCCCCTGTTTTACAAACATCATTTACTAAACCAATCATATCTCTTGCCTCACTTACATCGGCCGAAGAACATAGTATTGCCTCCATCTCATCCGCTAAATTTTTTAATCTACCAATTTTCTTATCGAAATCCTCACCTTTATATTGTTCAATTAAAGATCTCCTAATCCCAAATCTACCTTTATCATTCCCATTTATTTCCGTTCCTCTCACACTAATTTCTTGGGGTTTAATTTCTTTCATAATTTTTTATTATAACCTATATATCAAATTATATCATAAAAATCCAAAATAATAATTTAAATCTCTAAGAATAAAAAAACAAAAAATAACAAATATAAAACACTTTTTTAACCAAACAAAATTAAAGTAAATTATTCATTTATAAAATATCTATTCAACAAAAATCAACGTCACATCCTATAATTTAAAACGAAAAAATGTTTAAAACGCAAATACATGTTACAAAATCATTATTATTTTGATACGTTTAGAAATATAAAATAATATTTTTATATTGAATATCTAATATTTAGTAATATAATCAACATTATCCATTAATTATAAAAAATGAGTAAAGAAGGTTTAAGAAAAATAAACCAAATGTTTGCTTTATCAGAAAATGAACAAAATAAAAGAGATCGAATTGAACGTCAACGAATAATTGATGAGGAAAATAGAAAAAAAACCGAGAAAGAACGATTATTAGCAACAAATCTAGAACGATTGAAAAAAACAGGAGTTGTAAAATTGTTTGGAAAAATCAAAGAAGAAAGATTAAATGGAAAATCATTTAGAATAAATTATTCCCAAGAAAACACTATGATTAAACTAACTTGGGATAGTTATTATTTTGACGCTCATAACATTATTTATGAACGTAAAGAGTTAAGTGGACTAATTGATGATCAAGATAGATTATATTTACAAAAAATAATATTGAAGGATGGTGGTCATGGATATTTTGGACCTTATACCTTAGTTGAAAACAACTTAGTAGAACTTGTTGGTAGAAAACTGGGTGAGAATAAAGACAACCAACCTCAACCACAAAAACGTAGTTTTTTTTGATAGATTACTTAGATAATAATTTTATATAATACATAAAATCCCCAAAATAGTGGATTAATTATATGTTCAGACTCAATGGTTCACAGGTAGAACCCCTTTTTGACTCTTTAATCAAAACTTATCTCAAGCTAATCGAGATCGGATTTACCAAAATAGACAATAAAATTATATTTATTGACGAAAAGGTAAACCATGAGTAACTTTAAGACTTCACTTCACAATGAATCCATTTTTTATTCAAAGTTTATTAATGATTTAAATGATTGTAAAAGTGAAGTTATTATTGAAAGTCCTTTTATTACTACCAAAAGAATGAAAACCTTATTTCCAGTTTTAAATCAATTAAATAATAGGGGAGTCAAAGTCTTTATAATCACTCGAGACTCAAAAGAATATAAATCAGAGTTTGAAAACCAATCGGAGACTGAAATTGAGGCATTTGAAGACGCCGGAATTCAAGTTTTATTATCAAATGGTAATTATCATCAAATATTTCTAAATTTTTAGAATGGGAATAAATAACATTTGAATTTATTTTGTTAATTTACGACAAAAACTATTATAAATAACAAAGTTTTTGTCGAAATGGACAAAAACTTGACATTAATA
>CAYXLS010000082.1:0-2631 GCA_964464785.1 uncultured Gammaproteobacteria bacterium
CTAAACTCAATTTTTCTTGTTCCTTCTTGTTAAAATTGAAAATTATTGTCGCTGAATTTGCAGGAATAAAATTAGCAATTGTATCACTTGAATCAATAAATTTATAAATGCGATTTGCTTTTAACTCATTGAATGTAATCCTATCACCTTGTAATATTTGATCGACTGAAGGCACATATACCAAATCGTTTGGCGAAAGCCAAAACAGTAATTTTTCACCCTTTTTATTTACTTCAGGAACAGAGATCAATCCTTGTTTTTGTCGTTCAATTACAATATTCAAAGGAATAGTTTCAAAAGAACGTTTGCCATATTCATTTACATAAATTGCGAAAAACAAATTGGTTCCTTTTGCCGCTTCAACATACTTTGATGATTTATTACCTGTTGTACCAACATTAAACTTATTACCCATCGGTTCATATACCCGTACCTTATAAATAGGTTGATGTTGCTTTCCACCGTTCAACTCTAACATATTTCGATTCATCTCATCAATACCATCGGGAGAAAAAGCTAATTCAGGTTTATCTTGGTTGTTTTCTAAATGTTTGAGTAATATTTTTTGAATCCCTGTATCGGTAACACTTTCTTCGATTTTCTTGGCAGTAAAACTGTCGTCTAGCGATTTCCTAGTCGCAACTAACTTTTCAGTAGTGTCATTAGTGAAATAATATAACTCAATTTTTGAAAAATTAATATCGCTCCATTCCTCCATTTTTTCTTTGAAGTATTTTTGAATCTTTTTGTTGTCTAACCCTTCAGATAACAACTGTTTAATTTTCAATTTCATCTGTCTGTCTACAATCAGTTCCGGATGTTCTAAAGCAGATGAAAGATTTACTCTTTTTATTTTCTTCAAGTTTACGTTTCCAAAGACTGTTTCTTTGTGCATTGGCTTGCGTATTGCCCAACTTTCACCATTCTTTTGTTTATCAATTATCTTCTTCCCGTTTTCATCAAAATGCTGATAGCTATTCGTTGTTTTATTGATCACTCGTAAATTCTGCTTAAAGCTTACAACTATATTTTCGAGTGCTGTTTGAGCATCTTGTGTGAAAGTGTCCCACGGTTTATAAAATTCCTTAGCCACTTCAATATTCTTCAGAACCTTTTGTCCGTCAATCAACTTTTCAATTTGAACGGTTTCAATTCTCCGTAATTTTCGTCTCAAATCGTAGCGTGACTCTTTGGCACTGGCTTTTGCTGCTTCGTTATTTAAATAGTTTACATGACTTCGGGTAGCAGAAGCTATTACCAAAGCATCCATTGCGTGATGCCGATGATCAATCCTCTTTTTATTAAATCCTTTTTGAAGTTCGAGAGGCATTTGGGTTTGAAATACACGATTCCCATTTTTGTTTTCCCATTGCCCGAACTGATTACTTTTCGTCAATTCATTTAATCGTTCAAAACGAGGATAAACAATTGTATTCCAAACATCATTCAAACCCCAATCTTTCTTCAACTGATCGGTAATTCCACCCGTGCATGAAATCAAATTCTTCGATGTAGCTTCTTCTTCCCCGTCTTCACGAACGATGTTCGATAAAAGGCTTTTAACAACTTTACTGATGTATCTGCTATCATTCAATTGCCTTTCGATAAAACCATCAGGAATATCTTCCATCAAAAGTTTTTTCATTTTACCCCTATTGCGGGAATAATTGTCTTTAACTAGTTTCTCGTAAGCATCCACAGACAAAATCTCAACAGTTTTGCCAAAATTCAACTCCACTTTTTGCCCATGATGGTTTTTAATAAATTCATATCCAAGACAATTATCTTTCAATTGATTGACTTCGGATTCACAAATCACCTTGTTACTCGACGAATCGTCGAAATACCTTGATTGTGGAATGACATGTTCAATTTGATAATCGGCAGTGAAAAGTTTACTTAGGGGAATTATTTCATTCGTGTATGGTGAACGGTATTTTTGTTCAAGCCACAATTTGTATCTCAACACCTCTGATCTGGTCGGTTGTTTTTTAGCATCTGTTTCCTTGAATTTCTTCAAAATATCTTCAACATCCTCAGGTATCTCAATACCGCTCTTCAATACATCATCTTCATAAATCCTTAAAATTTCTTGTTGGCTTGGCGAATATGGCCTCACATTTTCAATCTCATACTCAGGATTCATAAACTCCATTAAAAGAGACTTTATGCGAAGGTTTGCATTCTCATTCTCATTGATCTTTTCTGTCATCTGCTTGCGCTTATCAGCAGGATTCTTCATTTCACGGCCAAGCTCCACATGGATTTCAGAAAAATCATCATACTTTTTCCAAATATCACGAACTGTACGAAGTGTTTCTGTAATGACTTGTTCAACAATTGGATTACGCAAAGAGTGTTGTTTGAATGACTTCAGGTAAGCATCTAAATCTTCTGGTTTTTCCCACTTTGCTATTTCTTTCGCTTCAGAATGTCTATCGTACACAATGTAACAAACCAACCAAACTGGAAGAGCCTTGAAATTAGAAATATCATTTAAGTTGATAGCCTTTTCTCTTACTCGGGTTCTGATTTTTTCATCATACTCTCCAGCTAAAATTTTATCGATTCGTTGCTTGGTGTTTATATCAATTAAATCCTCATTCCAATATTTACCCATCCGCATCAATG
>CAYXLS010000083.1:0-2090 GCA_964464785.1 uncultured Gammaproteobacteria bacterium
CCGCAGCCCAGAGGGCATCTCCTCCGTCTACGCCGGTCTCGCGCTTCACAAAGACATGCTTGTCCGGCTGTCCGCTTTCCAGGGTAAGTTTGTTGCGTATGGCATCGTTGACATACCCGTACCTGCCGTCACCGATCAAAACATCGATGGTTGGGAATGTTGATCCATGACCACCGCCGTATTTTGGATCGTTCGCAGTGGTGCCGGTTGTATTGGGGTCACCGAAGAGGCATTCATCGGCAATGGCATAGGTATTCCCCCGGTCATTATTGTGGGCACAAAAGACCCCCGGAGTTGCATCCGTTATGGGAACCGTGGTGACAACGCCGGTTCCTTTCCCCAGAGACTTGGCAATCTCTCCTATGGTGTAGAACCGTTCTGAACCATCATGAGAAACACTGGCTCTTCCGATACTTGTCTTGATGCCAGAATACATGGCAGATGCTGCCGCTGCGCTGTCTGTGGCACCTGAAGCTACATAATCGAAATTCGTCCATGCCTGGGTTGCATCATAGCTTCCGCCATAGGGGAAGGTAGACATCCAGTAGGGTATCCACTGGGGATCTGATAGACGGGAATAGTTCCGGTATAGGCATTGGTGGCTGCGTTATGCTGGGGACCGCGGCCATCGGCAATCATGAGGATGATGTGTTTGGCTTGTTGGCCATGCACAGCATTCGCATTGAATAAAAGAAAGGAAAAAAAGGCTAAGAAACATACTACAAAGAGCCGGCCCTGATAAATTTTATTTCTGTTGTTACTATTTGTCATGTCTTTTATCATGTCCTCCTCCTTGCGTATAACTAAACGGTCAAGGCTTTGAAAGTTTCTCCAGATCTGGCCGAGCATAGCAGAGAGGGCAACAGGAAGATAATTGACAATTTTAATTGCTTATACGCATTCATGGTAGCCTGATCTAAAAAATAATAACCCCTTAAATACCCCTCGTCGATCAACCTACCAGTTATGATGTAGGACAATTATACCAATTTGAGATAATTTGTCAAGTATTATGGATGGATTATATTTCGTAATTAGCTAATAATATGAATAAAAAAATACCAGTAGAAGTTTTATGCTTTCCTTTTAATTTATTACTTGACGTTATCAGGACACATTATTTCATATTCACTGAAGACCTCTATGAATCTCATGATTCTCTCTTTGATATTCAAATTAGTGTCTGTCATTTCGCGCTCCAGAAGCATTGAAATTCGCTCAATATAATAAAGCCAACGATACACTCTTTGCATCAATATAATGTTATCTGAAACATCCGGTGACTTCTTGTGTAAACGATTTACAAGTTTAGGCAGCAGCTTATCAATTTCTAAAACCATATCATCGGTAGATATTTTGCTCCTGTAAGGTCTGTAAAAAAAATAACTGTAAAAATCGAATAAAGCGCTTCTATGTGTTGCGTGCTCCCAGTCAATAATCTTTATGTTTTCGTGAGCATTTAGAATGTTTGCAGAACAAAAATCACCATGTGTAAATAAAAGAAAGATTGAGCTGTTCGGTAAGGAATGCAATCGCTCAACAAATATAGACAAAAATCCTCTTATCTTTTTCGTTTCATCTGTATCAGCCCCATCTTGAAACCAACCGGATCCCCCGAGGGTTCTCGTAATTTCATCAACATATATTCTTAAATCCTTTTTTATTGGCTCTTGAAACAACATTATGGTTTCCATACATGGGACTATGTCCTGTTCGAATCTACTTTGTAATACGGCTGAATCAAGTATAGGCTTATAAGATTTGTCTACGTCCGGAAAACCATCTATATAGTCTTCTTCATACCAATATTCTTCGATATTCCATCTTCTGATCGAAGGAGCAAAATCAATTTGTAAAATTGAACGCAATTTATCTATTTCAGCCGCAACACTTCGTCTATCAACGTTTTCATCAAATATCTTTACTACCCGCTTCCTCCTGAAATCAAATATTTTGTATCCCTTATGGGCAGGTTTACAAACATGGCCGTAGACTGGCAACAGAACAGACGATTCTGGTCTTTGCAAATGGTACTTATAAAGCAATAAAACAATTAATTTCTGCAGCCTGACCTTGAGGAGCTGATAGCT
>CAYXLS010000083.1:2112-2605 GCA_964464785.1 uncultured Gammaproteobacteria bacterium
GGGTATGGAAGGCCAAAAAACTGGGTCCAAAGAACTCTTTATAAAAAATAAAACCCAAGCTAAAACAACCGCGTTTTGCTTTAAACAGTAATAGAGATTATTTGTTTTTGCGTAATGATATTTTCGCACTTTTCAGAATATAAATATTTAAAAACCTGTCTTTCAATTAACTTTGTTACTTTGTGCTTTTTCCTTTTCTGTAAAATGTGTCTCCCATTTTAATAATGGTCTCACAACACCTCCCAGGTTACTCATATAGGTACCTCTCGCGGAATCACCATCTAAGCTATCAATCACATGAAAAGCGGCGGCATCATTCACTCGCAAGCGACGAATTTCCGGATTTAACGTCCTGATCGCAGGACTTACATATAAAATTCCTTCCGACAACAAGTTGCCGGGAATACAACAGGTGCTCAGATATCGACCCACCGGCCGAGGACGATCCAGCCAAGAAGAGTCATTTTCAATAGTCTCGAAGAGTTCTAAACCA
>CAYXLS010000084.1:0-2572 GCA_964464785.1 uncultured Gammaproteobacteria bacterium
ATTACTTCCTCTCTGGTCTAAAAGACCCAGAGTTTCAAGTGAGGTTAGAATGAAAGACACGCAGAAATTCTTCGTGATACATATGAATCTCTTGGTGTATATAGTAAAGAAAAAGTAACCAAAAGAAAAACAAAAAGGCCAAACGAAACTTCCGAAGATCGACTTAAAAGAATAATTGAAGAAAAAAAAGAACAAAGATCTCCCCTCCAAATAAAAATGGATGAAACAGAAGAACAAATTAATCGTAATGACATTTCTTTCGAGAAAAAGACATTTTTAATCGAAGTATACAAGAAACTACACGAACGTAATTTAAACGACTATACGAAAAAATTTTTAGACAGAATGACCGATGATAAGGACTCCAGATAATCTGCTATCATTTATTAATGAAACACGAATTTCGTTATCATCTATTTGCATCTTTGGTCTTATTCTTTTTAATAGCCATTTTTTTGGTTATTATCAAATCTCCCAACACTCAAATATTAGCCGCATTTTTAGGAATATTTTTTGGATCAATTATTCTTGACACCGATCATTTAATATTCTGGTATTTTCTCAAACCAAACATCGAAGAAAGTCGCCTAGCCAAAACAACCATTAAAAATGGTGACATTAAGTCTCTAATTAAGCTTATCAACATTAGTCACTCCACTCACCATAATTTAGTTTTTCACCATTATTTTTTCCAATCAATTTTAATTTTGTTTACTTTTTTTATTTTTACTTTTACTAATAATCTTTTTGTCCTTAGTTTAGTTGTTTCTCTTAACCTTCATCTTCTTATTGACGAATATTTAGATTTTTTAATCAACCCAAAAATTCTTCAAAAATGGTTATTTGCTCGAGAAGAAACCCAACTTCCAACTAAATTTTTAAATCGATATTTAGCTTTTTTTAGTATTTTTTTGATAATCTTTATCATGCTATTATTTTATTCTCAACTATGATGGTTTCTAATCCTGAACTATTTTTACAAGCCAAAAAATACCTCTCCGGTCATCAAGACGAATTAGTTAATGACGTCGAAATCATTTTAAAACGTCTTCAAATTAAAGATCCAATTAGTGACTTTTCTTTCTTGGTTTCTCCTATTGCCAAAGCTTATGAAGGGTTTTTAAAAGATTTTTTTTTAAAATTAGAAATTATAACTGAGTCTGATTTTGCCAGTGAACGTTTTCGAGTTGGAAAAACTTTAAATCCATCACTTCGCTTTAAACGATTTTCCGTATTTCAAAAACTTACTGAAATCAACCAAAATGGCGAAGAATTAGCCGAAAACCTCTGGGATGCCTGGAAATTTGGTAGAAACGAAATATTTCACTATTTTCCAAATAATTACAAAAATCTTACTAGACTTGAGGCTGAAGACAGAATAAATCTTTTACTTCGAGCCATTATTAAAGCTGGGCTCTTTTTAGAACAAAACCAAAGGTAATATTTCATTCGTTATTTAACTCATAAATACTATTTTTATGGTGTATAATAAACAACATATGTCAAAAATAATCCTCGATCAAGACAAGTGTATCGGGTGCAATACTTGTCCTTTATTAAACCCAGAAGTCTTTGAAATGGATCAAAATATCTTCAAAGCCAAAGTAAAATCACAGCCAAAATCAATCGATGCAGCAACCCAAAGCGCCATTGATTCTTGTCCAGTCCAAGCTATTTCAGTCGAAGAATAATATTAAATATTTAAATATCCTATGAGTAAAAAAAGAAAAAAAGAAAAAAATACCTCAACAGTTAAAACAACTGTTAATAAATCAGTCCAAATCCCTTTAGTTGGGGTAATTGTCTTTTCGGTATTACTAGCCGCATCTTCATTTTTTGCCGGTGCTGCTTGGCTTAAAATTAAAGACGGTGGTGTTTTAGGGACAACAACCGCCACTGCTACTTTTGAACCTAGTAAATCAGACAAACCCGATTTTCAGTTTTATGTCATGAGCTTTTGTCCCTATGGCAATCAAATGGAAGATTTAGTCAAACCAGTCGCTCAACTTCTTGGCAACAAAGCCAATATTCGCCCTCAATACATATTTGACAAAGTCGCAGACTTAACTGCATACTGCAAACAATCGGCTGGTGATGTTAGCCAATGTGCTGAATATATAAAGGCTGGCTATTTTGAAACCGACGCAGAATGTAAAAAAACTGTTACTGAATACAACACTAAATGTTTAGACGAAAAAAATTATTTAAAAATCGGCAATAGCTATTACAGTTCTCTTCACGGACGAGTTGAGGCCAATCAAAATGTCCGAGAAATCTGTGCCTTCAATATGAATGAAGACAAAACTAGTTGGTGGAATTTTGTCGACAATGTCAACAAAAATTGCACTGACCAAAACGCTGACACTTGTTGGGAAGAACAAGCCAAAAAGGCTGGATTTGATACCAACAAAATTACTGAATGTTTCAACACTCAAGCTGCCGAACTTATTGACAAAGAAATTGCCCTAACTACTCAATATAAAATTCAAGGTTCACCAACCTTAAAAATTAATAATGTTGATTTTCCCCCAGAATCGGCTTATACCCAAGACGGTAAAGGTAGTTTAAAAGT
>CAYXLS010000085.1:0-2519 GCA_964464785.1 uncultured Gammaproteobacteria bacterium
GGCCGCCCCCACGCCCAGGCCAAAGCTGCGGCGGCGGGCCGAACACACCCGCCCAGGGCCGGACCGGACGCCAGGGCAAGGCCCGCACGGCAGGCGGCGACAGCCAGCACGCGCCAAGCCCAGGGCCAGGCAGCCAAGCCAAGGGCGGCGGCGTAAAGCGCGGCCCCGCGGCCGCCACTCGCCGCCGCCCGGCCGCTCGGCAGCCCGGCTCTGGTGGGGAGATCCCGAGCGTGTTAGGCAGCCAAGCCAACGGATCCGCTCCGCCAACGCAAAGCTTCGCGCGGATCCGCAACGGCAAGAATCGTCAGAGCGGCGGCGTAAAACGCGGCCCCGCGGCCGCCACTCGCCGCCGCCCGGCCGCTCGGCAGCCCGGCTCTGGTGGGGAGATCCCGAGCGTGTTAGGCAGCCAAGCCAACGGATCCGCTCCGCCAACGCAAAGCTTCGCGCGGATCCGCAACGGCAAGAATCGTCAGAACGGCTCAACTCGCAAATCCGCAACGAAGCGCAAAGCGCACAGAGTTCCGCCAGAAATTGTCAACTTGATTAACACAGGGTTCAGATTCTCCGGCAAGTTTCAAGGCCTGATTTATAGATGTAGAGCGGGAAAACAGCAGGTTTTTAGAAGCTGTCAACTTAATTAACACAGGAGTAAACAACATGGCCAAATTCAAATTCGCGCCCACAATCGCAGGAATTATTGGCACCCTTGGAACTGGAGTGTACTACCGGACCAATAGTGCCAAATTCGGACTACTGCGTACTTGGGTAATGCCGAAGCCGTCAGCAAGCACGGTTCTGCGTGGCTCGTATATATCAAACCTGTCAAAAGTCTGGAAAGAAGCCGCGACAGATGAAGGCAAGATTGACCTTGCAACCTACGGACAAAAATACAAGCTGCTGCCCGTTTACGGCGAAGGTTTATCAGTTCGCACCGCAAGCGGCTTTGCCATCTGGTACAAAGCGCTTTACGCTTATTCTGTTGCGGTACCTGCAACAGACTTGTCAACGCTCACGGCTGAAGACATTGAACTGTTGGAGACCCAAATCAATTCTGTTGCTGCACTCGTTAACAACGGTTATTTACCCGCCGTTGACGGCTATGAAACTCTTACAGAGCCAATAATCCACACCGTAGCCGGTTAATCTCCGGACAAAGTACGCGAGAACCCAAACCATAAGGCCCTTAATATGGCCTTAATAAGGAGTTACGCCTATATGGACACCAAAGACTACAACCAAATCATCAAGGAATTGGCCCGCATCATCAACGAAAAGCTGGACATCCCTTTAATCAACGAACAGACCGAACAGCTTTTATTTGAGTTCATCATCAACCTGGCCTTCAACCTTCTCATTGCCAACAAGGGCTCCCGCCCAAAAGCCAAGTAATCCCTCTACTACCAAAAAGGCACCCGCCGGATCCGGCGGGTGCCTTTCTAAATGCCATAGTTTTTTATCGCTCCAAATGGCTGATCCAATCAGCGTCCAAGGCCTTTCTTATCCTTTCTACTTCCCCCTGGCAATTATCAAGTTGTTTACTCACCCAACCGATCAGGACCGGGGCAGACAGATCAAGGTCTCTTAACTCTATCACGGCCAATAGCCTGTATACTTTTGATAATAGCGGATACAAGGCCGCGGGGTTTACTGTAGGAGTGCCGCTTTTTTCTGCCATCATTTAAGGATCCCCGCTTTTTTCGCGCCCGCCAGTACAAGACGCTTATGAGCAACGAAAGCAAGCTGATCAATGCCTTGCAACCGCTTTCTGATATCTGGATTGACAGCTTCAACTCTTGTACGCAGATCCTCAGTGTATAAAGAAAGGTATGGATCAAGATCATCATCTTTGAACCCCAGTGTTGAAAAATTTACCGTACCTGGGGCAGACATCTCCCTTTTCATATACTTGGCAAGCGCTTTTTTCAGATACTCCCTTTTATTATTGATTTTGTGCCGATTTTTCCAGTAATACTTGAGAGACCTTTCTGCCTCACCAAGATCATATAGATCAGGATCAAGATCTTGATCTATTATCTCTTTTCTTAAAAGATCAGGATCAGGATCTTGATCTTGATCTTGATCAGATCTTGATACTTGATTTTGATCTACTCGTAGAGCCTTTTTGACTTCTGATAGATCTGAACTGATCCCTTCAACCTTTTCCAGCAGATCTTGACAAAGACCCGCTATAGCTTGCAAACTCATCTCTGGCATAATTTCACCTCTACTTTTTTTACTCTGCAGAATCGCAGACCAACAAGCTAATTGCAATTGCCGTTCCAAATATCGGTATGCCGGGCCTTATCAAGGCCCGGCTCATTCATAGCGCTCGGCCACCAGGGGCCATCGCGCCCCTGCGGGTCCAGGTCTTGCGGTCCTATTTCCTTGGTTTTTTCTTACGTCCCCTTGGCGCGGGGCGCGTAGCGCCCCGCGGTCGCGCCCCCCCCCCTGGCCTGCGGCCTGTCCCCCCCCCCAGGGCCGTCAGCCAGGGCCGTCAGCCAGGGCCGTCAGCCAGGGCC
>CAYXLS010000086.1:0-2510 GCA_964464785.1 uncultured Gammaproteobacteria bacterium
TCGCCCGGGCGCACCGCCAGCAGTTCGCCGAGGAAGTCGGTCAGCAGCAGCCCTTGCGCGGGCGGGGCCACCGGCTGCAGGTCGCGGTCGAGCACCCGGCGCAGGTCCGCGTCCGGCGGCAGGCCCTGCAGCGCGGTGCGGTATTCGCGGTGGCCGTTGCGCAGGCGCACGGCGGCGTTGCGGAACGGCTCCACCGCGCGCACCCCGGGCAGCGCGGCCAGCTCGTGGGCGGCGCGCCCGGAGGCGGGCTCGACCAGGGTCACGGTGAAGTCGTCGCGCTGGGCCAGGCCGAACTGCACGTCGACGATGCCGTCGATCGCTCCGCCGATGAAGCGCGACATCACCAGTACACCCAGGCCCATGCCGATCCCCAGCACCGACAGCCCGGTGCGCAGCGGCCGCCGCTCCAGGTTGCGCAGGATCATCCTCGCCGCCGGATCGAGCAGGGCGCCCAGGCCGATCCGTTCGGTCAGGGTCGGCCGGAACGTGGCCGGCGCCTCCGGGCGCATCGCCTCGGCCGGTGGCAGGGCAAACGCCCGCCGCAGCGCGGCGAAGGTGCCGATCGCCGCCGCCACCACCGCGAACGCCAGCGCCGCCAGCACCACCGACGGCTGCAGCGACCAGGCCAGGTACGGGAAGCTGAAGTATTCGACGTACAGGTCGGCCATCGCGCGGCCGATCCACGCGCCCAGCGCCAGCCCGGGCAGCACTCCAGCGCTGGACACCAGCAGCGAGAGCTGGGCGTAGTGCACGCCCACCTCCCAGCGGCTGTAACCGAACGCCTTGAGCAGCGCGATCTGCTCGCGCTGGGCGCCGATCAGCCGACCGATCACGACGTTGAGCAGGAACGCCGAAACGCCAAGGAAGATTGCGGTGAACATCCGGGTCATGGTCCGCAGCTGGGCCAGTTCCTCGGCGAGCATGCGGTGCGAGAGCTGGTCGTCGCGGTCATACGCGCCGGTGCCGCCCCAGGGCGCCAGCAGCGCGTCGAGGGCGTCGATCACGTCGTCCCCGCGCGCACCGCGCTCCAGGGTCAGGGCCAGGTGGTTGAAGGCGCCGTCCATGTCCAGCGCGGTGGCCAGCGGCTCGCGCTGCATCCACAGGATCGCGAAACGCTCGAAGTCCGGGAACAGGTCGCCGGGGCGGACCTGGTAGACGAACTCCGGCGACAACCCGACGCCGCTGATCCGCAGCGTCTGCCGGCGGCCGTTGAGCACCGCTTCCAGGGTGTCGCCGGGACCCAGCCCGTGGGCCAGGGCGAAGGCTTCGCCGAGCACCACGTCCGCGTCGGCTGATGGCAGCTCGCCCTCGCGCAGGAACACGCGGTTGAGGCCGTCCTCGCCGGCCGGGGGCAGCGACACGATCTGGCCCGATACCGCCTCGTCGAAGCCCGCCACCTCCAGGCTGGCGAAGCCGTTCACCCGCGCCTGCGCCTGGCCCACGCCCGGCAGCGCCCGCACCGCGTCCAGCGCGGTCAGCGGCGCGCGCTTGAGGGGGGCGAACACGTCGGCGAAGTGGTACTCGGCGTAATACAGGTCCCGGGTCTGCGACAGGGCGTGGTAGTTGCCCTGGGCCATGACCATGGTGGCGATGCCGGCCACCATCACCGCGCCGATGGCCAGCGCCTGGCCGCGCAGCTGGCGCAGCTCGCGCCACAGTTTCCGATGCAGCGTTTTCACCAGTGCAGGTCCCGGGGATCGGCCCGGGTGTCGTTGCGGCGATCGCTTTCCACCCGGCCGTCGCTGAGCCGGATCACCCGGTCCGCCATGTCGGCGATCACCGCGTTGTGGGTAATCACCACCGTCAGCGCACCGGTTTCGCGATTGGTGCGCTCCAGCGCCTCCAGCACCCGGATGCCGGTCTTCGAATCCAGCGCCCCGGTCGGCTCGTCGCAGAGCAGCACGGTCGGCCGCTTGGCGATGGCCCGCGCGATCGCCACCCGCTGCTGCTCGCCGCCGGAAAGCTGGGCCGGGAAGTGGTCCATGCGATGCTCCAGCCCGACCAGTTCCAGCGCCGCTTCCGGAGACATCGGGTCCTTCGCGATCTCGGTCACCAGGGCCACGTTCTCGCGTGCCGTGAGGCTGGGAATCAGGTTGTAGAACTGGAATACGAAGCCCACGTGCTCGCGGCGGAAGCCGGTGAGGGCGTCGTCATCTGCGCCGGTCAGGACATGGCCGCGGCACTCGACCGTGCCGCTGGTGGGCGCGTCCAGGCCGCCAAGGATATTGAGCAGGGTCGACTTGCCGCTGCCGGAGGCGCCGAGCAGGACCACGAACTCGCCTTCGCCCAGCTCCAGGTCCACCCCGCGCAGGGCGTGCACCTCCACCTCTCCCATGCGGTAGACCCGGGTCAGGCCCTGGGCGCGGAATACCGGGTTGGCGCCGGATCCGGCGGTGGCAGTCGACATGATTGGATCATGATAGCTGCGCCCCGGCCGGCCATCCCTACAGCGGGATGGTTTCGCCGTATTCGGGCAGCCTGGCGGCCACGCCGAAGTCGGTCGCCAGCCG
>CAYXLS010000087.1:0-2480 GCA_964464785.1 uncultured Gammaproteobacteria bacterium
TGGAACCCTGGCTTCACTACTTTTTGCTGTCGATGTCCAGAAAACCTTCGTTATTGGCAACTCAGGATGGGCTGATCGAAAGAATGTAGGCAACAGGCCTCGTTTGTCTGGAAGTGTGTTGACCCCAGCCATTCGAACCCTGCGGCCTACCAAGCTGGGGTCATCTTTTCTTTTTGTCCCCTATTTAGGAGCGGGATAAAGATATGGACAGTCCGTGCGCGCCCGGCCAATCCGTGAACGGGCCGGTTCCGGCGGCGAGAGTATTGCAGACGCGGAAGCCGTTGTTGTTGTTGCTGTTGTTCGGGTTGTTGTTGTTACGATTCGCGACCCGGCAATTGTTGGCATTGTTGTTCCAGTTGCCGCCGCGTTTCACCCGGTTCGACCCGCTTCTATTATCTTTACCCCAAATCATGGCACAATTTCTGCAGGCACGATCTGGAATCGGCAATTCTGCCGAAGGCGATCACGCTCTGCACCGACCTGTACAGTTCGGTTTCCCCGATCAGCCCGTGTCGGTATTGGCGTTGGCGCAGTCTTATCTTCGCCTCCAGACGCCTCAGGTTCTCTTTTTTGATCCTGATCAGGTCAGGAAAGATGCGGAAGCCCAGAAAGGGCAGGCCATGGACGCCATTGTTGAGCAGGATGGCGTCTTTCTTCAGGTGCAGCTTCAGTTTGTCGCCCAGAAACGCCTCTACCTTTGGCAATGCAATCTTTAGGACGGACTTGTCCTGGGCGAAGAGCAGCATGTCGTCCATATAGCGCAGATACGGTGCCTTGAGCGTTTCCGAAACATAGTGGTCCAGAGGGTCCAGGTAAACATTGGCGAAGAACTGGCTGGTCAGATTGCCGATGGGAAGGCCGACGGCGACCGGATTGTCTGAACTGGCCGTGCTGGTTTCCAGGATCACGCCTGCCAGGGCCATTATCCGGGGATCCTTGATTTTGCGTCCGATCAATTCCATCAGTATCAAATGGTCGATACTGTCGAAGTATTTGCGGATATCGAGCTTCAGGTACCATGGGCTCTGGCGCAAGCACTTCTGCGCCTGCCTGACCGCGGCCAGGCTGCCCTTGCCCTTGCGTGTGGCATAGGAATGGAAAATGAAGCTTCTCTCGAAGATCGGCTCCAACTGCGCCACCAGGGCATGGTGCACCACCCTGTCCCGGAAGGACGCCACGCTAATGGTTCTCTGCTTGGGTTCGAAGATCTCGAAGTAGCGGTAAGGCCGGGGCCGGTATGTTCCGGCCAGCAGTTCTTCCTGCAGCTTCCAGGTTTCCCGGTCGATGTTGTATAGATACTCCGCTGCCTCCGGTTTGGCTTTGTGGCCTCTTAATGCCTTCAGAGCAGCCTTATACAAAGCTGCGAAGCTTGAAACACCCTCGAACAGGTATCCCTGCCGTTTCATGGCGCTGTCTTACCCCAGCCGCCAATCATCGCCCCGGCGGAATTGATGGCCTGGGATATATGCTGGTACTGGCCCTGGCTGATGTATCTGCGCTTGAGGCTCAGGTGGAAGAAGACCCGCAGCTTTTCCAGGCGCAGGTTGATCCCGGCCAGCAGGGCTTTCCGCTCGCGCGTGTAGATCGCCTCCACGATCAGGTCCAGGATCTCCAGGGCATAGTCTGCGATCCTGCCGGAAACGCTGTAACGCACGCTCTTGGGATATCTGTCCACGCAGCCGAGGATCCAGTCCAGGGTGTCAATCCAAAGGACGTAGATCGGGTAATCCTGGTTCCTGCCCATCTTTCACATTTTGCGCGATTATCTTGAAGATGGCTTCGCCATATTCCTGCGCTTTCTTGCTGCTGACCATATGGATGTTTTTCAGCTCATCCATGGTCTTCGGTTTTTCCAGGGCGATCTTTTTGAGTTGGTTGTTGGTGAACAGCAGGTAGGGCGGCACTCCCTTTTCCGCGGCCAGGTCGTTGCGCCATTCCTTGAGGGCCAAAAACAATTCCTTCTGCTCGTCGGTAGCCAATTCTATGTCGCTCGAAGCCTCACCCTTGCCCTCATACTCGATGGCGAAAGTCCAGTAATACTTCGAATTCTGCTTGAAAAAGCGCTTCTCGATATTGATGATGCTCTTGCCTGCTAAAAAGGAAGTCAGTGCCGCATCGTCGAACCCTTTCTTCAGCGGGTCATACTCAAGGGTGAAGATCCTCAGCATGGCTGCCCCCTACTTTTCTTTTGGAAAGAAAAGTAGCAAAAGAAAATCGGTCCCAACGCTCGAACCGTCACCCCGCCCCTGAGCTGCGCTTGTGGGGGCGGGGTGACGGTTCTTGATCCACGTTTCATTGTTTGCGCCTTAGGGTAAAAAGGTAAGAAACCATAATTTTAGGGGACTGCCCTGCAGACGCGGAAGCCGTTGAGGATGTTGCTGTAGTCCGGGCCGTCGTTGACACGACGCGCGACCCGGCACCTGCCGGCATCTTTGCCCCAGTCGACGCCGCGTTCCACCCGGCCCGACCCGCTGTTGGGA
>CAYXLS010000088.1:0-2451 GCA_964464785.1 uncultured Gammaproteobacteria bacterium
CTGCCACGATGCGCAATCGCAGTGCCACCCTGGAAACCGAAACAGTCCCCGAAGCGGATGAATTGGGCAGACGTCTGATCATGGATATTGATGATCACGATAGCACCGATGCCAGCGACATCCTGCCCGGAAGTGATTCCTTTACCGAAGCTGATGAGAATACTCTCAGCCGCAGAAAACTGCTGGCTATGGCAAAGGAAGCGGCAGCCTTGTATGGAGATCACGATACCAAAATGCTTGGGCTGCTAAAGCCGCTTAAAGAACTCCTCAAAGATGGCTTCAGTCCTATTATCTTCTGCCGTTTTATCCAGACAGCCGAATACCTTGCAGAACAGCTTAGACTGCGCATGCCAAAATCAGTTCAGATAATGTCTATAACCGGGCTGTTACCTCCTGAGGAGCGTGAGGGTAGGGTAAGCGAGCTCTCAGAATTTCTCTCCCGTATTCTGGTCTGTACCGATTGTCTGTCTGAGGGTATCAACCTCCAGGATCATTTTGATGCTGTTATCCACTATGACCTCAGTTGGAACCCCACTCGTCACGAACAGCGTGAGGGGCGTGTAGATCGTTTTGGTCAGCCCCACTCAACTGTGCGTATGCTCACCTATTACGGAATGGACAACCAGATCGATGGCATAGTCCTGGATGTACTGCTCCGTAAGCACAAGCAGATCAAATCCTCTCTCGGCATCTCTGTACCTGTTCCTGCAGATACCGAAGCTGTGGTAGAAGCCATCTTCGAAGGACTTCTGCTCCGGGAACAGTCAGGAAGAGGTGATCAGCTAATGATTACCGGGTTTGACGAGTTCTTCAAAGATGACAAAAAGAAGCTGCATGATGCTTGGGAGAATGCCAAAGACAAGGAAAAGCGTAGCCAGACAATGTTTTCCCAGATGGGGCTTGCCTCCAGAGTCGATGAGATCAAAGCAGAACTCGATTCCATCAGGGATTCCATTGGTTCTCAGTTGAACATCAAAGATTTCGTGAAACAGACCTTCACCCGCTACCATGCAGTGATAAGAGAAGTAAAGAGCACTTACCAGATAGACCTGAGTCCCGTACCTACCTTGGTCAAAGAAACCTGTGGTTATCTTCCTGATAAAATCACGGTCAGTTTCGATCTCCCTGTTCAGGAAAAGGAAATCTATCTCTCCCGCACCCATCCCATTGTGGAAGGCTTAGCAGATTTGGTAATGAGCACTGCTTTGGATAGTGAAAATACCCATTGTGTCGCCAGCCGTGCAGGAGTCATCCGCACTGCATCAGTAGAACGAAGGACAACCCTTTTACTACTTAGGTACCGCTTCCATATCAATCAGCCTTACGAAGATAAGATATATCGCAGCTTGGTTGAGGATTCCCAGATAGTTGCTTTTACCGGTTCAGCTGAATCCCCTGTTTGGCTTACAGAAAATGATGCCAAAGCACTTCTGAGTGCTATGCCTTCAGAGAATGTCCTACCCCAGCAAGCTCGAGCCCAGATCGAACGCATCACCGCTAACCACTCACTACTCACCACTCACATAAATGAATTTGCCAGGTTGCGTTCCTCAGAGCTGTTGGCATCTCATATCAGAGTGCGTGATGCTGTGCTGCTGAAACGTTCTCAGAAACCGGAGATCAAACCTGAATTACCTCCTGATGTGCTTGGCATCTATGTTTTCTTGCCTGGAGGTTTGAGTGAGTAGAAGAGTAGTAAGTAGTAAGTGGGGATGGGGAACTGGCGAGGTAGACAGATGGCGAGATGGCCAGGTGGCGAGATGGCAAAGGAGATGAAATGAAAATTAGTAGCTATCAGGACTTGGACGTTTGGAAAAGAGGCATGGATATAGCTGTAAGCGTTTTCATGCTAACCAAAGCTTACCCAAGTGATGAGAAATTTGGGATGATTAGTCAGATGAGAAGAGCAGCAAACTCTATCCCGGCGAATATAGCAGAAGGCTGGGCACGTCAAAGTAAAAAGGAATTCGTATACTTTCTACGGGTTGCCCAAGGTAGTTTGCGAGAATTGGAAACCCATCTTCTTCTATCGCAAAGATGCGGATTATCAGACACCTCAGAAACAGCTCCAATATTGGATGAGATTATCATCCTTAGTAAACAACTAAGAGCACTTCTCATCAGTCTAACCGGAGCAACAGATGCACAATAAATCCACCTGGTCACTTCACCATCTCGCAATCTCACCACCTCACCATCTCACCCTCCATCGGATCTCCCATGTCTAAGCGCAGTAGTATTTTCAATACCATCCGCACCGAAGGAGCCATCCTCCCTGCAGAACTGCTCCAGAGAATTGTCAGTGGTGACACCACTCTGGAAGGTCTAAAGTCAACAGATTATCACTTGAGTCCAAGCGAACGTTTGAATGAAGCTGCCACACGCTCCTGGAATCGTCTTATCGGTGTCTGGCAGACTTACAAAGAAATCCTCAATCAATTACCTGAAGAA
>CAYXLS010000089.1:0-2449 GCA_964464785.1 uncultured Gammaproteobacteria bacterium
ATTATGCCACATAATGATTAGATACCACGGGCTTTAGCCCGTGTGTAGTTCATTTTACTTCGTGATCATAATCAAATTTAAAATAAATGTATTGATTTTCATATATTTGTTGCAAATCTTTATATGCTAGTAATAATTTTGTGTTACTACAGCCATTTATTATGGCGGGTATTTTAAGTTTTTTAGTTAACGTTTCTTCCATTTTATATTTTGCGTATATTTCCTCATCGCTTTTACTGGTTTCTATTTCTGTTTCTATTCTTCTACTTTCATCTGTTAGGGTTTTACTTAGTTTTCCCTGGTTTTGTAATTTTGTAATTTTTTCTCCTTCTTGATCCATTGGTTCAATTGAGTTACTTTGGTTTTTGTGAAACAAATCCTTAAACTTACTAAAAGTAGAAGGGGGTTTTTCTGAAGATGGTTCAGTCATATTATTTATATAATAACATTAAATATATATATTTAATGTTTTATTCGTATCTTAAGGCTTCGATGGGGGAAAGTTTGGAGGCTTTACGAGCAGGGGCGACGCCAAAAACAATACCAACTAGAGAAGATACTCCAAAAGCAAGAATTACTGAAGAGATGGTGACTTGAGCGGGAAAAAATGATTTGATAGCCAAAGTACCCAAATATCCTAAAAGTATTCCAGTGGTTCCACCAATGCAAGACAAGATTACTGCTTCAATTAAAAATTGAATTAAAATTGCTCGAGGATAAGCCCCAATTGCTTTACGAAGTCCAATTTCTCTGGTTCTTTCGGTAACAGAAACTAACATTATATTCATTATTCCGATTCCGCCAACAACCAAAGAAATGGCGGCGATACCAGTGAGGGCAATTGTAAGTACACTAATAATGGAGTTTATTGAACTAAGAAGTTGAGAACTATCAAAGACAGAAAAGGCATCTTTATCATATTTTTCTAACATAATTTTAGTAATTTGTTTTTTGGTTGCTTCAATTGTATCTTTGTTTTTGGCTTTAACAATTATGCTTTGAATATCATTGTTACCGGCTAGATCAAAAGCAATATTTAGGGGTATATAGGCTTGTTTATCGAAACTAGGACCACCAAATGAAGCTCCTTTTTGATCGCTAACTCCGATTACTTTTAAACTTTTCCCTTTGACGATTACTTTTTTACCAATAGCGGTAGTGTTGGGAAACAAATCTTTTGCGAGTTGGTAGCCAAGGACAATGACTGGGGTTTTTTTATTGTTTTCTTCTTCGGTAAACCAGCGACCATTACCTTTGGATGGGGCAAGATTGTTGTTGGTTCCAAAATTTTCTGTTGAGCCATCAATTTCGATAGCTTTTTGGGTATTAAATGAAGAAGATATGTCAGCAAAAACGGCACTTGCGGGGGTAATTTCGACGTCATTTAATTTCCTTTTTAGATTAGTGACGTCTTTTTGAGTAAAACTGTTTAATATCATGTTTGCCATACCCCCTTGAGTAAAACCACCATCATCACTAAAAACTTTTCCTGGTGATATATAGATGGAGTTGGCTCCGAGTGAATCAAATTGATCGGTAACATATTTTTTTAGACCATTACCGATAGATGTTAGTAGGATGACTGAAGTTACCCCAATAATTATTCCTAAAGAAGTTAAAATAGCTCGACTTTTGTTTTTTAAAATTGACTTAAAACTGGATTTTAGAAGATCATTAAATGATGGTTTTAGCATATTATTTTTTCTAAAATTTTTCCATCTTTAATAATAATAGTCCGATCGGCTTGTTTGGCTAAATCCATGTCGTGGGTAACAAAGACGATAGTTCTTCTTTCTACTTTGTTTAGGTGGTGAAACAGTTTCATAATTTCTATTCCTGATTTGCTATCAAGGTTGCCGGTTGGTTCATCGGCTAAAATAATTTTTGGATTATTTACTAAAGCCCGAGCGATGGCGACACGTTGTTGTTGACCGCCTGATAATTGGGCTGGGGTATTTAATATTTTGTCGGTGAGATTGACTTTTTGAAGTAATTCTAGGGCGATGTTTGGGCGGTTTTTTTTTGGAACATCGGAATAAAGTAGGGGTAACATAACATTATCAAGCGATGAGGTTTTGGCAAGTAAATTAAATTGTTGGAAAACAAAACCCAGAGTAATATTTCTTATTTGGGCAAGTTGGTGTTCTTTAAGTTTGGCGATATTACATCCATTGAGGATGACTTCACCAGAAGTGGGATTGTCTAAAAGTCCAATAATGTGCATCAAAGTTGATTTACCAGAACCTGAGGGACCAGTGATAGACATAAATTCTCCCTCATGAATTTTTAGACTAACATTATCTAGAGCGTTAAAAGAATTAGTTCCGGTAATATAAGTTTTAGTAATATTTTTTAACTCCAAAACAATTTTTTGTTTATTTGGAGATAACGACTTGGTCATTTTCGGATAGTCCTTCTAAAATTTCAATGGTAGTGTCAGTTTCAATTC
>CAYXLS010000090.1:0-2437 GCA_964464785.1 uncultured Gammaproteobacteria bacterium
AGTTTAACTTTGATCATAATGTAAAGGATTATAACGCATTAAGTGGAAAGTGGAAAGTGGAAAGTTATTTTTTTGTGTTAAAAATTTTGGTAGCTAGTTTTGAGGCGGCTTCTTGAGCTTTTTGTTTTGAGTTGCCTTTACCAGTGGCGATAAGTTGGTCGTCCACATAGACACCAACTTCAAATTTTTTCTGATGATCTGGCCCTGATTCGGATATGGTTTTGTATTTTGGGGTAAAACCTTTTATTGATTGAGCCAGTTCTTGAAAAATACTTTTAGGATCTTTATAAATTTTTTGAGATGAAAATTTGGTAATACTTGAATTTAGGTGAAGATCGAGTACTTGGAAAACTGGCTTGACTCCCCCATCTAAATAGATAGCCCCAATAATTGATTCAAAAGTATCGGCAAGAATTGAGTTGTTTTGTCGTCCGCCATGATTCTCTTCACCATGAGACAAAAAAATAAATTTTCCCAAGTCAAAATTGCTTGAAATTTTAGCTAAATTGTCGGTACAGACGATTAGAGCTCTAAGGTTGGTTAATTTGCCTTCATCGAATTTTGAAAAAAGGTTAAACAGTCGATCGGAGATCCAAAGCTCCAAGACAGCATCACCTAGGAATTCGTATCTTTCGTTTGATTCTAAAAATTCTTTGTGTTCATTTAAGGATGATCGGTGAACTAGTGCTTGTTTTAAAAATTCAATTTTTTTAAATTTATAACCAATTAGTTGTTGGAGTTGGTCAAGTAGTGGATTCATCGTTTTTTAGGGCGGCACCAATCACTCCATTTATAAAACTGGAACTGGTGTCGGTGCCATATTCTTTGGCAATTTCAATAACTTCATCAATGACTACTTTAATAGGATTTTTCTTGTAGTATAAAATTTCCCAAAAGGCATAGCGAAGAATGTTTAAGTCGACTCGGTTGATTTTGTCGATTGGCCATTTGGGTGCATTGGTTTGAATAATTTGGTCAATCTTTGGAATAACTTTGATGATTTTGGGTGTGTCTTCGGTGATTGGAGCATTATTGCCACAACTCCAAGCAAAAAGAGCTTGGATATTGGTGATTCTTTTTAAATGGCGGGGATCAAATTTGTTTTTCACTGTTTACAATTGGGGCATTGAAAACCAGCCATTTTGGGTTGGCCACAATTTTTGCAAACTACAGGTTTAATTAATTTAGGGCCAAAATCGGTGGCACGGCGTTTGCCTTGACGACGACTAGAAGGCCAATGTTTGGGTAATGCTGTCATAAGGAGTATTGTAGCAGAAAAAAAATAAGTGGGAATAATGAAATTGTTTTAGATTATATCGTTCAAAATATGTATATAGGCGGTTGCGTAGCTGAGTTGAGACAGGTTTTTAAACATAATGTTTTTGTTAAAAAGGTATTCGTTTTTCCTATACTTTTCATAAAAGTTAAATTGTTTTAATAGTTTTTGATATAAGGTATCTGGATTTAGGTTTGGATTTTGAAATAATTTAATTTCAAAGGTGGTTTGAAGAATGGTGTATAACATATATTGGAATTTTGGGACATACATTTCGGGGAGATATTTTTTGATTAGATTAATTTCTCTTTTAATCACTTTTTTTTCGGTGACATATGGATTGGGGTGAATATAGGAATTTTTTTTAAATATGTTGATCGTTAACTCTATATGACAAAGCTCATGGAGAAAATCAACTATTTGGTGGTTTAGGCTGATATTTTTATTAATATTAATTTGGAAGTTGTCAGTTTCTTTTATATATTCAAAGTTTGAGATGTCTGTTAAATTTATTTGGATTTTATTGTTGTGTTTTTTTAATAAAGGATATTTTTTTGAAAAAGTTTTTATGAATGAATTAATATTTTTAAAAGGTAAAGGTTTTGATTGACAGATGGGACAAGGATTTATTTGTTTGGGGTTTGTAGGGTGTGTTTTTAAGACATATTTTTTACTGTTTTTTATCAGAACATTGATTTTTTTTAAAAATTTTTGATATTCTTTTTGTGGCACATGTTCGCTGTTAAGTCTAAAATTGATATATGAGTGAAAGCCACGATTTTGGGCAAAAATATTTTTTTCTTTAATTACTTTTATAAAATCTTGAGTGGCTGAAATTAAAATTGATTTATCCGTATTTGGAGATAAATGATGATAGATTTCTTTTTGAAAAAAATGGATTGCTTCTTTTAGATCCTTTGGGGGATTATGGGTTTTGACTGTTTTTAGACTTTTAGTGGCAATATCTTTAGTAATTTCTTGATTTATCCAAAGTGAAATATAAGCTTTTTGACTACAAATTTTGGGTTTGAGAAGATTTGAGAAATTATTGATGGCATCTTGATAAAATTTATCAATGTTTTTTTTGATTTCTTTTTTGTCTATGTTAATGTTTCTTTTTTGATATTGATTAATTGCCTTATTATAAAAAATTGTTAAATT
>CAYXLS010000091.1:0-2431 GCA_964464785.1 uncultured Gammaproteobacteria bacterium
TACATCGACAAATACGAGCTCACCAATGCCGAATGGAATGCCGTGATGGGCTCCGGAGGAGGGGACAACAACCCCAAAGCCTATGTTAGCTGGTTCGGAGCCATCGAATACTGCAACCGCCGCAGTATGCAGGAAGGTCTGCCACCCTGTTACAGCTATCTGGACTACGGTACCAATCCGGATAACTGGCCTTCCGGGTGGAATACCAACTCAGCAAACCATGTAAACGTAAGCTGCGACTGGACTGCCATCGGCTACCGGTTGCCCTCTGAGGCTGAATGGGAATACGCTGCTCGGGGCGGATTAAATACCCATGGCTACACCTACAGCGGCAGCAACGACCTCAATCTGGTGGGCTGGTATTATGGCAACAGCGGAAATTACGCCCATCCCGTGGGGCAGCTTGCTGCCAACGAACTGGGAACCTTTGACATGAGCGGCAACCTCTGGGAATGGTGCTGGGATGTGTATAGCGGTTCCTCCCTTGTGTCACGCGGCGGTAGCTGGTTCTACGGTGCCGACTACTGCACCGTTTCGAGTCGGAGCTTCAGCGGTGACACGTTCGGCTACAGCTACATTGGCTTCCGCATCTGTAGGGTTTCCCCTTAACTTTTGTTTTTTTCCCTTTTTGCCTTTTGCAAGTTTGAAGGGGAAGGGATTAAGCTTTGAAGCGACCGTAAGTAGGAGGTGCAGGGGGATTTATCCCCCTGCCCGCCAAAAATTTTGGATGCTATATGTATAGATTGATCTTAGTGCGGTTTAATCGTGATAGCGGGGAATTTGATGACCAGGAATTTAACCGCTTTTGTCGTGAGCACAATATAGTCCGCATCGAAAAAGAGTTTATCAACAGCGACGGTAATATCTATTACTCCTTCTTCATCGAGTATCAGGAGAGGCGGGAAAAGCAGGGCAGACCTGACCTCGAGAGCCTGAACGAGGTGGAACGCGCCCAATATGAAAAGCTTCGCGAATGGCGAAATGACATCGCTTCCTCTGAAGGGGTCCCGGCATATATCCTGATGTACAATTCCCAGCTCTTCGACATAGTAAAAAAGCAACCCCGCGCGATTGGCGATTTTGCCGCTATCAGAGGCATGAAAGGCAAAGGGGAAAAGTACGGAGAGGCTATCATCAAGCTACTGCAGGAAGCAAGCCTTGGATCAGAAGAATAACTATCCCCTCTACGTAAAGTGGATGGATGTAACGCAATGGCTGCTGACCCGAACCGAACGCTTTCCCAAACATTTGCGCTTTTCGCTGGCGCAAAAGCTGGACAACCTCTGCCTGGAAATATTGGAACTGATTGTGGAAACGATCTATAGTTCCTCCAAGCGGGAGCTGCTGCAGAAGATAAATCTGAAGCTGGATGTGCTGCGTTCGCTGATCCAACTGAGCCATAGGCTGAAGCTGCTGGCGGATAACCAGTATGAATACATCAGCCGGGAACTCCTGGAATGCGGAAAGATGGTGGGGGGCTGGCTGAAAAGTGCCTAAGCGGATCGGATATTTGTGGGAAGAGCTGACCAGCTGGCAAAATCTGTATTGCGCGTACCGGAAAGCCTGCAAGCATAAGAAATCCAAACCGGAAACTGCGGAGTGGATGTTCAACTGCGAACGGCAGCTGCTGGAACTGCAGTCTGACCTTCGGAAAAAGACATACAAGCCCCAAGCATACAGGTATTTCATGATCAAGGTGCCCAAGGAACGGCTGATCAGCGTGGCCGCTTTTAGAGACAGGGTGGTGCATCACGCGCTGGTCAACGTGATCGAGGCGCATTTCGAAAAGACCTTTATTTGTGATTCCTATGCCACCCGTAAGGAAAAGGGCCTGCATCTGGCGGTAAAAGCCGCACAGAGTTACGCGCGTACCAACCAGTGGTTTTTTAAACTCGACATCGCCAAGTATTTTGCCAGCATCGACCATGAGATTTTGCTTGGACTGATTAAAAGGAAGATCAAAGACCCCCATGTGATCAAGCTCTGCGAGACAATTCTCGATAACCAGAATCTGAGCATGGGTTGCAGCCAGGGGACCGGCCTGCCGGTGGGTAACCTCACCTCGCAATTTTTTGCCAATATCTATCTCAATCAGCTTGACCACTTTATCAAACAGGTGTTGAGATATAAGGGCTATGTACGCTACATGGACGATTTCATCTTGTTTGCCGATGATTCGCAGCGCTTGATAGACGACCTGCCTTTGATCCACGAATTTCTTGCCGCCCATTTGCGGCTGAATATCAAAGAGGGGGCTGCACAACTAAATAGGGTCAGGCAGGGCCTGCCGTTTTTGGGCTATCGTGTCTTTCCCCGCTTGCTCAGGATTCGCCGGGAAAATCTGAAGCGTTGCCTGCGAGGGATCTACCTGCAGGAATCGGCTTACGTCAAAGGAGAAATCGATTCAGAGATACTTTATCAAAGCACCCGT
>CAYXLS010000092.1:0-2421 GCA_964464785.1 uncultured Gammaproteobacteria bacterium
GGTTCACCCCTCTTCTTGAGAAGCTAGGGCTCAAAAGGCGCCGATCCTCTTACTGAAATATTTATAAGAGGCCTAGTGACCTGTTTTTTATGATATTAGACAAATATGCTAAATTTTGTGTGACACACAAGGAGGCATAGGGACATGGAAAACAGTCAGCAAAAACCAAGACGAGTATTCACTCCCCAGCAGAAATTTGAGATCATCAAGGACGTCGAGCGGTGCTCCTCCATTCGGGAAGGCCTGGCAAAACATGGCATCCCGAGCTCCATGTTCTACAAGTGGAAACGGCAGCTTGCCGTGGGGGTGAATGCGAGCTTACGCAATACCAAACCCCTGAAATCACCGCATCTCAAGAAACTGGAGGAGGACAACAGAAAACTCAAGGAGCTTGTTCTGAACCAGTCCCTGACCATTATGAACCTAAAAAAAGAGATGAACTTGGATTAGGACCGGGACGGATCATGGAAGAACAGAAGAAGACCATCATCGAATTTGTCCAGGGGCAGAAGGTTAAGGGGCAGAGTATAACGGAAAGCCTGAAGGCGCTGGGCATCAAACGCTCCACCTATTATAGCTGGTTGAATCCCCGGGAAGAGAAGAAGGTCAGACCGAACACCCGGGAGCTGACCACGTGTGAGCAACAGGCCATTGAAGAAACAAAAGAGCGCTACCCCCATCTTCGTCACAGGCAAATCCAGGGCATCCTCCAGAACCAGGGCATCTATCTTTCCATGAGTTCCGTCTACCACCACTTAAAATCAAAGAATCAGGTTGAGCCCTATGAGCGAAGACCGTCACCCCTGAAGGAACCCAAATACAACATATGGCAGAAGAACCTCATGTGGGGCTGCGACTGGACAAAGCTGCTCATCAACCATATCCGCTGGTACCTCATCATCCTTATCGATTTCTTCTCCCGATATATAATCGGGTATAACATTCATCCCTCCATCAATGCCTCTCATGTGAAGCACCTCTATGCCAGGGGACTGCAAAGCCAGGGCATATCATACACAGGCATCTTGCCTGAGTTACGGACCGACCGGGGATCACCCAATACCTCCTGGGTGACGAAAGAGTTCTTCTCCCTCATGGGTGCAGACCTAAGCTATGCGCGTGTCCGCAGGCCCACCGACAATGCCCTCACGGAAAGATTTTTTGGCACCGTCAAACAGGAGGAGATCCACATCGTCGGCAGCTATCCCGATGAACAGTCGGCCCGATATGAAATCGGCAGATACATAGACTCCTACAATACCGAACGACCCCACCAGGGTCTGTGGAATTTTACTCCTGCTTTTGTTCACGAGACAAACAACAATACGCTTCTCCTTGAGAAATTGGCACAGCTTAAATACGAGGCAAAGATGAAGAGAAAGCTCTATTGGGAAGGAATAACTATATGACTATTACGCCGTCGCCGTCACTGTGGGAATGGAGAAAAGAAGCATCTCTTTTCCTATTTCCACAGTGTAAAAGAAAATCAAACCCTGCTTATGGGGGACTAAACTACTCGCACAAAAAAATGCAGATTTGTCCAATTTTAAAAAAACTTGACACCGGGAAACTCTTCTTTCTGGCTAATCCCCACCGCACGTGCCATGCCGAGATACTTGCGTACCGTCTTCCTGTCGAGGCCCAGAGATCGGCTGATATGCTGAATCTCCATTCCTTTGTGCCACTGGTAAATAGTCTCCACTACTTCATTCATCGATATATCCCTCCTTGCCATGATTCCTCCATTCCAAAGTTCATATCATTAGGAATGGCAGGATCGGTTGTTTTTATCTACCTCTTCATGACAAAAAGTGGGGAATTACCTTGGCCCTGCTACTGGGGAATTACCTTGGCCCCAAAGGCCCTAAAGTGGGGATATACCATGGCCTTGACACCATAGAGCCCGGAAAGGTTGCGCCAAGGACTCAATCGGTACTTTATTTTGAAGAAAGGTATAGAAATAAGCTCAGGAGGAGAGCGGGGGTTGCCGGATCATGCGTTGCTTTTCTTGCTACGAAGCGGCACGAGTAGGCAATCTCCGCTCTCCGACAGCGCACCCTTTACTTGTACCGGTTCTTGTCGTTTTATTCCAATTTCATATCAAATCCCTATCTTCGTTGGCCGCATTGTCCGCTCCTCGATGTACGTGAGAAGTACACCTACGTTGCCTCCTCCTTGCCGCTTCGATATCATCTTGGATTCTACTTTCGTTTCAGGTGCTTTGTTTTCAATGCCGATCCGTAGCGGATATCTGCACAATGGGCTTTTCAAACCCGGAGGTCTGAAATATAATAGTCTTTGAAAAGAGAAAGGACACGAAAATGCGCGAAATTTTTGGGAATGAGAAAACCTTGAAGATCTGGAGGCCCCCCATGTATACCCGGATTTGTTTTTGCGTGCTGCTGATGTTGTTATGCCTGT
>CAYXLS010000093.1:0-2421 GCA_964464785.1 uncultured Gammaproteobacteria bacterium
GAGGGTAACGCTGCACTAAAACAGCGTATTTTTGCCATAGATCCCTGGCTCAAACTGCCTGCGATTGTTTATTGGTGCGCCTTTCAGATACTTACTGGTGCTCCTCGAACCATTTCGTCGCCCGGGCCTGTACTCTCTCCCTCTGTGCGCTGGTTAGTTCCCTAGCGACATCGTCCCTCCACTCTATACCTTGCTCAACTCCATTGGCGACAGCCAGTAACCACCAAAAATATGCTTCTTCTTTGTTCTTGGGCACGCCATCACCAAAATAGTAGCAACCCCCCAGGCCATGTTGCGCTACAGCATACACCTGGTCCGCTGCCTTTCGGTACCACTTTACCGCTTCCTTGTAGTCCTGCACCACACCCTGACCATTATCGTACATCCATCCCAAGTTGTATTGCGACGAGGCATACCCCTGATTTGCCGCCAGCCGGAACCACTTCACCGCTTCCTTGTAATCCTGCACCACACCCTGGCCATTGGAATAGAAAACGCCAAGGTTGTTTTGAGCGGCAGCGTGCCCCTGGTCCGCTGCCAGGCGGTACCAGCGCACAGCCTCCTTGTAATCCCGAGCTACTCCCTCGCCGTAGTAATAGCAATACCCGAGGCAGTACTGTGCTTCCGCATCACCCTGATTTGCCGACAGGCGGTACCACTTTATGGCTTCTATGTAGTCCTGTGCCACTCCCTCGCCGTAGTAATAGCAATACCCGAGGCTGTTTTGCGCATGAGCATGGCCCTGATTCGCCGCAAGTCTATACCATTTAACAGCTTCCATTGCGTTTTTAGAAATGCCGTATCCAAAATCATAACAAGAGCCCAACAGGATCTGAGCCTCAGCATCACCGGCCTGCGCTCTCTTCAGCAAGTCTGCGCTATATCCAAATTCTGAGTGCAGGCTGACAAATAATGCCAGTAAAACCACACATAGCAAGATAGTTCTGAGATATCTCATCTTTTCCTCCTAATATCGATGTTATTGTATTGATTGCATAAAAGTAAGTTGGATTTAGCTGTCAAGAAAAATTATGGTTTCGGCCATCCAACTACTCTGTTACCGTGATGTTAGTATTTTGGTTGACACATTTGCCAAGCTTTCACCAGAGTGTTTGCAGGAAAATAACAGCCTTATGGAGGAAAAATGAAGGCGATGAAATCTTTGGTTTTGTGTGTGTGTATTTTTGTTTTTGCTTTTTAGTTTTGTCATTTATCTTTTTTTTATATGCTCTCTTTCGTCGCCAGTTGCTACTCTATGAACATGCGCTGATTTCACATATTAAAAAAATACAAACTTTTCTAATGCATATAATATAATGAAAATTCAAAATACAAATTTTATGATATGAATCTATAGCTGGTGATCATAAGGTCATTACCAGTAGGAGCCATTTAGACGAGGAGTTTGCTCATGCCACTTTCTTGCGCGGTATTGCACTTTTTCTTTTGTTGCTGGAGTTAGAAAGACCTCAACATCTGAAAGTCTCTCTTGAGCCAATTCAAATCCATTTGCAGATGCAACTAGCCACCAGAAATATGCTTCTGAATAGTCCTTCACTACTCCATCACCGCAGAAGTAGCAGTCTCCAAGTGAGTATTGTGCATTAGCACAATTATTTTTAGCGGAAAGTGTCCACCACTTCAAAGCCAGTTGGTGGTCTTTGATAACTCCCGTTCCTTCTTCATAACAAGATCCTATGTTGTTTTGTGCTTCGGGACTACCATTCTCGGCAGCTATCAGCCACCATTTTGCGCCTTCCACATCATCTATGAAAATACCCAGTCCATAAGAATATCTTTTGCCAAGCTCTAACTGAGCATCCAGTGAACCACCTTCTGCTGCCTTATGCCACCAATAAAAAGCAGCGCTCCTGTCTTGTATTCCATCGAGTTCGTAATACAAACTATTAGCTAGGTCATACTGAGAGCATAGCCCACCCTCCTTTGCTTCTCGCTCAAGTGATTCAAAATACGTTTCGTCTGAATCTTCACAATAATAGTCATATCCATCATTATCGAAGCTTTCGTCATCAATACCGGAATCGACCTCACTAGGTTCATCGGGCGACTCAGTGACTCGCGATTTGTCTTTGATCCGATCAATATAGCTATTGTTCATATGAACCTCCAATACGACTAGTTATATCGCGAGTAGCGTTTATATTTATTTGTAGTTTCTGTCAAGAGAAAAATCTTTTGACATGTTCAGTGGCTTCAATAGAGTTATCGCTTTCAATATTGAGATTGATCGTTTAGCATGATTGGCATCACGCATTACTAAGGAACCCGCCTCGCGTTTTAGCATCCGCAAGAGGTCAGTCCGGTTATGATCAACAGGATGGCCGCGATCTGCAGTGGGGTAAGTACCGCACTCAGGAAAATGACGGTCAGCAGCGAGGCAAAACGGGTTTGAGGAAGAAG
>CAYXLS010000094.1:0-2415 GCA_964464785.1 uncultured Gammaproteobacteria bacterium
ACTCCGGGCAGAAAGAGAAGCATCTGCTGTATCTATATTGGCATCCGGAAAACGAGGATTGGATGGATATCCACCCCTTTGATCTGCTCATGAAAGAGCTGAAAGAGTTTTCGGATCTTGTCTCACAAGCCGCAGATGTGCAATTTCATAATCTTAGTTTCAATGAGCTGTTGAATCAATGGGCTTTGAACAGTGTTTCAGAAGTTCAACAGCTTGTCGGGGCAATGAGGCATAAATACTCTGTAATAATAGTGGAAAAACAATAAACATAAGGAGATAAGATTATGGACATCATCGATATCATCAATAGTTGTGGCGATTTGCTACAGCAGAATCAGAACGTAGCTGGTCACATTGACAAGTTTCAAAAGGGAAAAAAACACATTTATCACGATGAGACATTGCTGACCTTAGTTTTAGCAAATGCCTTTGCTGCAGATAAGGTCAATAACTATGCAGGTGTTAGTAGCTTACTTGGTCAAGTTATGTCACACAGAAAATCAAAAACAAATGCCCCTGTATTTTCAAAAGATCACTCTGTATATATAGAATACCAGACACCGAACCTAAAACACTACAACAAGTTTATTCGAGACAACTGGTTTAATGAATCCTTTCCAAAACACCCGTACAAAGATAGAGTTGAAAGAATTGAAGATAGGTTAGAAAATGGTGACAGGCACGATATAGAGGGTAGTACACATTTCGATATGGTTATTACTTGTCAGAATATGGACAAGGTGTATTTTGAGTGTAAGTTTCTCTCAGATATCGATTGTAAGACCAGTTACGTTCCCTGTCGTGACCAGATATCCAGATGTTTGGATGCAGCATTATGTGATGCAACAGATAAATTAACAAATCCAGAGGGACTGCAACATCTATGGTTTTTCTTGATAACACCTGAGATGTTTCGTATCGAAGAATTTGGTGGTTCGAGTAACAACAGTAGAATCTTTCATCCAGAAAGATCACGATTATATGGCTACAAAATGAGGGATTTGGTAGATGAGAAGTACTTAGGTTATAACTTCCCCCATTTACCCAAAACTATTGATCTGAAATTGCTTAGCGAACGGATTTTCTGGATGACGTGGGAAGAGGCCGCGCACTTTGTTGTGAATAAAATTCTCGTTGGACACCATGCCGAGTTAGCAAAGTCATTTTTTAATGAAAGAAGTTTGTGGAGAGGATAAAATGAATAGCACAAATCAAGTAATTAGCAATATGGATTTCAAAAGAAGAGTAGAAGGAGTGAAAACAGCTAAAACGAACAATCTCCGTGCTATACACAAGAGGCTGCATGACTTGACTGCTCTTAAGCTGTCGTGGGAAGATAAAGGGATAACGCCTAATCAGTCTTCTCCACACTCGAAAGCATCCCAAAGAATTCCAGTTGATATTGTAGTTTTTGACACTGCTACTTTATTGAACAAACTAGGTATTGACAATGAGTTCGATTTTTGGAACGCATTACTTAAAGGATATTCTGACCCCGTCTTCGATAGATTTAAGATAGACAGTATATGCGTTGATAATGATATCCCTGATATTGTTGAAGATATTCTGTTAAAGATAAGAAGACTATCTGATGAGCTTAAAAATAATGGTAATGTCTTGTCTGTTTTCCTAGAAAAGATACTTCGTGAAAAGTGGTTTAGAGAATCAGACAAACAAATTGAAGACGTTCTTGGGGTGTTTTACTCTTGTGATGACATCAGAATAGAGCTTTACGCACAAGTAATAGCATATTACTCATTTATCTTGGGTGTGTCTTGTGAACGTCTGGCTAGTGTAGTTTTAATCCACGAACAGGCTCATGCCTACACGATGGCAGGTTTTGATATTAGTGGCAACAGGGGTAGGTTATTATGCTCCTACTATGACAAAAACGTAATAGAAGGATTAGCGCAGTATTATACTGAAGCGGTTTGCGGTCAATTGGAAGACTCTCTTTCTGGAATCTATGACGCCTTTCTAAAGCTACGTGAAGGACAAAGTGATCCTTACAAAGACTATACAAAGTGGATGGGTACTGGTAAATTTGACCATGAAAGAGTCAGAAAAGAACTTATGTTGTATAGGGGAAGTGTTACAAACTCAGATCCTGCACTATGGTGAATAGAACAAACATCCGACTTGAAAAGGGGGCTAAGTGCTTTCAAGAATTGATCAGTTATTGCTGGATGCTGTGAGCGGCAATGCCGAAGCCCAAAACCAGCTAGGTGATGTCTACTTAGATAGTATTGAGATCGAACAAGACCCCAAGCAAGCATTCGAATGGTATTTCCGAGCCGCTGTACAGGGGCAAGGAATGGCTCAGTATAACGTAGCCTATGCCTATGCCAATGGAATTGGATCTCAGAAGAACATAGAGGAATCTATCAAATGGTATAGCAAATCGGCAGACCAGGG
>CAYXLS010000095.1:0-2361 GCA_964464785.1 uncultured Gammaproteobacteria bacterium
GGCGTCGGTGCCGGCGTGGCCACCGCCCACCACGATCACGTCATAACGGAAGAAGTCGGTTGCGCCCATGCGGATGATTATCGCCCCTCCCGCGGTGCGGGCCGGCGTGTCCGGGAGAAAAGTTGGCACGCTTCCTGCGTTCGTTACCAGGGCACCCGGCGAGGCAAGCGCCACAAGGGGGGGCGCGGCTGGACTGGAACAGGGCTGGCCACGCGCAAACCGGGGAAGCGAAGGGGCCGGATGTCGGGGGACATCCGGCCCCGTTTTTTTTTCTGTATTCGGCCAGCCATGGCCTGATTAGGCGCCGACACCCGACGGGAGCGGAACAGGGGGGATCCGGAAGTCTCCCGTCGGGCATCGACATTGGCTTGTCCGCCCTGCGTCGTGTTTGGACGCAGGCGGTCACACGGGGCTAGCTTGCGCCGTCAAACGTCCGGGCGCAAGCCCCTCAAGGCTCGATGCTGCGACGGCGGTCACTGTCCCGCGCACGCGGCGACGGCGCGGAGCGCGCCGGGGCGGAGCGGACGCGCTGGACGGGCGCGGACTGACGCGCAGGGGCAGGCGTTGCTCGGCTGCGCTCGGTGCCGCGGGCCGGCCCCGCGCGCCACGGCGAATTGCGGCTGCGCTGCGTGTCCTGGCGGTTGCTGGGAACCGCCGGCTGGACCCGATTGCGCTGGCCTTGGGTGCGCATCCCGGCCGGGCTGCGCTCGATGCGCTGCGGCCGTTCGCGATGCTCCACCCGGGTCACGCCCTGCAGGTTGCGCCACGGCGCGTTCGGGCGATTGTCCTGCGGACGGTTGTCCGGGCGCGGGCGTACGATCGGGCGGCCGTAGTAGTACGGCGGGTAATAGCCCCCCCCGTAGTACGGATAACTCGAGCCGTAGTAGCTGCGCGGCCAGTAGCTGTAGCGCGAATAGCCCGGGTAGCCATAGCCGACGCTGCCATGGAAGCCGCCATAGCGGCCGTAGCCGACGCTGCCGTAGGGCGCGCCGTAGGAGCCGGTGCCGTGGCCGTAGTAATAGTCCCCGCTGCCCCCACGGTATCCGTCCCGGTAGCCGTAGGTGGCGCAGCCGCCGAGCAGCAGGGCGGCCAGCGCGGTGACGATGAGATAGCGAACCTTCATTTGATCGCCCCTGTGAGATATGGGACCCAGCATCGCCCCAAGCCATTGAATCATGGCTTAATTCAGCCGTTTTCGCCCGATGATGGCTGAACGGCTCAGGCTTGGGATACGCTTTCGCGGATGCTTTCCCCGTTCCCCGTTCCCCGTTTCGAGGACGTGCTGGCCGCGGCCGCGCGCATCGCCCCGCACGCGCATGCCACGCCGGTGCACCGGTCGCACACGCTTGATGCGCTGGCCGGCTGCGAGCTGCATTTCAAGGGCGAGCACCTGCAGCGCGGCGGCGCGTTCAAGTTCCGCGGCGCCTGCAACGCGGTGTGGTCGCTTGGCGAAGAGCAGGCCGCGCGCGGCGTGGTCACGCACTCCTCCGGCAACCACGGCGCGGCGCTGGCGCTGGCCGCGCGCACGCGCGGCATCGCCTGCCACGTGGTGGTGCCGGACAATGCTTCGCCGGCCAAGGCTGCGGCGATCGAGGCCTACGGTGGCGTGCTGCACCGCTGCCAGCCGACCCAGGCCGCGCGCGAAGCCGCCTGCCAGGCGCTGCAGGAAAGCACCGGCGCCGAACTGGTGCACCCGTATGCCGATGCGCGGGTGATCGCCGGCCAGGGCACCGCGGCGCTGGAGCTGATCGGTTCGACCGGGCCGCTGGATGCGCTGGTGGTGCCGGTCAGCGGCGGCGGGCTGGCATCGGGAAGCGCGATCACGCTGGCGGGCGTTTCACCGGCCACGCGGCTGTTCCTGGCCGAGCCCGCGGCCGGCGCCGACGCGGCGGCTTCGTTCGAGCGCGGCGAGCGGGCCACGGAGCTGGTCGCCGACACCATCTGCGACGGCCTGCGCGCCACCATCGGCGCGCCCAACTTCGGCATCCTGCAAGCGGCCGGGGCGAAGGTGCTCACGGTTGAGGACGACGACACCCTGGTGGCGATGCGCCTGCTGTGGCAGCGGCTCAAGCAGGTGGTGGAGCCGTCCTCGGCGATCGCGTTCGCTGCGGTGCTGGGCAACCCGGCGCTGTTCGCGGGCAGCCGCGTGGGCGTGGTGCTCAGCGGCGGCAACGTGGCGCCGGAAGTGCTGCGGATGGCCGGGGCGCAGGCGTGAGCAGGGCGGCGCGCCGGAGCGGTTTCCGGCGATTGCTGGGAGCGCTGCTGCGCCTGGGCGTGGTGCTGGCGCTGTGGCTGGCGGGCGTGTCCCTCTACATCACCTGGACCGGCGCCCGCGACGAGGCCGCGCCCGCCGACGCGATC
>CAYXLS010000096.1:0-1043 GCA_964464785.1 uncultured Gammaproteobacteria bacterium
CGGTGCTGGAGTATGAGTTCCGCCGCCACGGCGGCGAGCCCGCCTACGAAAGCATCGTCGGCGCCGGCGCCAATGCCTGCGTGCTGCACTACCGGGCCAACAGCGCCCGGATCGAAGCAGGCGACCTGGTGCTGATCGATGCGGGCGCCGAGTACATGGGCTACGCGGCCGACATCACCCGCACCTTCCCCGCCGGTGGCCGGTTCAGCCGCGAGCAACGGGCGTTGCATGAGCTGGTATGCAGCGCGCAGCAGGCCGCGCTGGCCGAGGCCCGTCCGGACGTGCCGTTCGAGAACATCCACCAGGCCGCGGTGCGCACGCTGGCCGAGGGGCTGCTGCGGCTGGGCCTGCTCAAGGGCGGGCTGCGCAAGGTCCTGGCGGAGGAAAGCTACCGGCGCTTCTGTCCCCACAAGACCGGCCACTGGCTGGGCCTGGACGTGCATGACGTGGGCGAATACCGGGTCGACGGCGAATCCCGGCTGATCGAGCCGGGCATGGCGTTCACCATAGAGCCGGGGCTCTACATTCCGCCGGACGCAGCTGGCGTGGACGCGAAGTGGCGCGGAATCGGGATCCGGGTCGAGGACGACGTGGCGATCAACCGGGACGGCCACGAAGTGCTGACCGAAGGCCTGGCGCGCAGCGCGGACGAGGTGGAGGCCTTCATGGCCGCCGTGCGCGGCTGACCGGGATCACGCCTCCGCGGCGAATTCGTCGCGGGTCAGGTTGACCGGCTCGCCGTCGGTGACGACCAGGTCGTCCTCGATGCGGATGCCGCCATAGGGCCGGAACGCCTCGACCTTCTCCCAGTCCACGCTGTCCGCGTGCGGGCCCTGGCGGACCTTGTCCAGCAACAGGTCGACGATGTAGACGCCCGGTTCGTTGGTCATCACCATCCCCGGCTCCAGGGTGCGGGTAAAGCGCAGGAAGGGATGGCCCTCGGGCTTGTCGATCGTGCCGCCCGCGTCGTCGGCGGCGAAGCCGGCCACGTCATGCACCTGCAGGCCGATGCCATGGCCCAGGCCGTGGGGGAAGAAGGCCGA
>CAYXLS010000096.1:1053-2343 GCA_964464785.1 uncultured Gammaproteobacteria bacterium
CCGAGCTGACGCCGGTCTCCACCGCTGCCTCGGCGGTGCTGCGGATCACGCCGAACTCGCGCAGCACCCCAGCCAGCGCCAGATGGGCGTCCAGGTGCAGCTGGCGGTAGTCGGTGCCGGCGGTGAAGCGGGCGTTGAGCTGCTGCTGCACCTTGTCCACCGCGTCGATCATGGACTGGAACTCGCTATCCGTATCCGCCGCGTAGGTGCGGGTGATGTCGCACGCGTAGCCGCCGTGGCTGGCGCCGGCGTCGATCAGGAAGCTGAGCGACTGTGCCGGCGGCACGCGATCGCGCTCGGTGTAGTGCAGCACCGCGGCGTGCTCGTTGAGGGCGACGATGCTGCCGTAGGGCAGGTCGTTGGCGTCCTGGCCGGCGGCCTGGCAGTAGGCCAGGTGGATGCCGAACTCGCTGGCACCGGCGCGGAAGGCGCGCTCGGCCGCGCGGTGGGCGCGCACGCCGCGCCGGGTGGCCAGGCGCATCATCGCGATTTCGTACGGCGTCTTGTAGTTGCGGTGGTAGTCCAGGTAGTCCAGCACCGGCTGCGGGTTGTTGGGCACCCAGTCGCCCAGCGCGCTCTGCGGCTCGCCGAGGATGGCGCAGCGGGCGGGGTTGGCGGGCAGGTGGGCACGCGCATCGCCAGGCTCACGGATCACGACCACGTCGAAATAACCGGCCCAGTACCCCGACGGCGCTTCGGGCACCACGTGCCAGTAATCGAACGGCTGCAGGTAGATGAGCTTCGGCTTCTCGCCGGGAGTGAAGCACAGCCAGCTGCCCGGGTTGGCGGTCAGCGGCGCCCAGGCCTTGAACTGCGGGTTGACCGCGTAGGGATAGTCGCGGTCGTCGAACAGGTGGTAGTGCAGCGTCCCGCTCGGGATCACCAGGTGGTCGAAGCCGCCGCGCTCGAGCGCCGTGGTGGCGCGCTGCTGCAGCGTCTGCAGGTGTTGGGGGTACAGCGGGGCGGGGCTGGAAATCATCGCGATGGCCGTTTCAGGACAGCCATCATTGTCGCCCAATCGCGCCGGCGACCCAACCGCGCGGTCAGGCGTACTGGCTGCCGGGGGTTTCCACCCACGCGCGCAGCTGGCGGACCTGGCGGTCGCTCTGGCCGATGAAACGAAAGCCGGTCCAGTGCTGGCCGGGCGCGCTCGCCTCGTCGCTCCACAGCAGGTGCACGCCGACCTCCAGCGACGCTGGGCGGCCGTCGGCCCCCGGCAGCGGGAAACGGAACTGGTACAGCGCATCGTTGGCCAGCAGCTGGCTGGCCAGCAGCAGCATGCCCGATTCG
>CAYXLS010000097.1:0-2329 GCA_964464785.1 uncultured Gammaproteobacteria bacterium
TTTCGAGCGCAATAGACGGAAAGCCTCCGCTACTGATGAGGCAGGATTGTCAAATACCACTGTATTGTTCTTATCACTATTATGTGGTATATTACCCACAATTGGATAATCAGTTATACGTCTTATGTCATCATCCTTAAGCTTGTTGTTAAATAGGATTCTCATAATAATAACTAACATAGGTAGTGCAAATCCCAGGAAAATAGCTACCAGGCTAACAATTGCTTTTTTTGGTGAGATAAGAATGCTGAAACGCTCATCAGCAGGATCAATTACTTCACTATCGGCCCGGTTTGATGCCTTTTGCATTTCCTGTTCCGCCCTCGTTTCCAATAGAAATGTGTATAATTCATTGTTAAGCTCAAATTTCCGCTCAATTCCTAAAAGTTGCCTTTCTGTTACTGGCAGTGCTGCTGCTTGAGAGTTTGCCCGATTGATCTGCTGTTGATTTTCTGACCTGGCAAGTCCATTTGCTCTTCTGAGTCCATTTAAGGTCTCTTTCAATGCATCCTTCGTTGTGCGGATTTTTAACTCCAGGTTTCTTTGCAGAGGATTCATTTCCCCGGCCCCTCTGACCGATTGTTGTCCAAGAAGACCAGCGAGTACTTCTACAAGCCTGGTTAATCCCGGATCAGTAATTCCCATCGTGACTGGAATAATTGGAACTTCTCCTGTTGCATCCTTTGACAAATAATCAGCTAGGTAATCGTAATAATTTGCTTCCAGACTTAGGCGAGCTCTTTCATTTTCAAGGAGGGTAACCTGTCCAATTATAGATTGGCCCTGTGCTGACAGGTCCATTACTCTATTAGATGAACGGAACTGTTGAAGCTTGTTTTCAGTCAGCATAAGTGAATCCGAAATCCCTACCAACTGATTATCTATGAATTGAATCCTTCTTTGAGCTTCAGCATTCTTCTTGTCCAATGAAATTGTCTGAAATCCCTCAATATGTTTATTAATAAAATCCACATCCTTTGCCCTGTTTGTCCCCTCCAGACTAATCCGCAGAACAGAACCTTCTCTTGACACAAGTTCGACTGCCAGCCTGTTAGCATAGGCATTAGTCAATCTCCTGCGACTATGAATCTTAAAATACAATTTTTGATCAAAGTTGTTCTTTAGCCATGCCTCATCCCTGCTTTCAACCGAGAAACTCCCACCTGCGACTTCAATATTTTCTCCAAAAGCAGCTTCCTTAAGAAATGGAAATATTTCTGACTTGGATTCTATTCGGTAGCGTCCATTAACCAAGAATGTTAAAGAAAACTCTACATCCTTCGGTAGTGTGCTAGTATTCTCTGTTATTACTTTGATTGGCACTTCCGGATAGATTGGCAATTGATTCCTTATTGTTTTAAAATAATACTCAACCTCGTAGGAGAGCTCATTTAGTGTTCTTTCCGTAAGAGCTCTTGATTTTATCAACATAATCTGATTCTGGATATTCTTCATTCCTCCCGGGAGCCCAAGACCCTGCAACAAATCTGAATTATCCACTAGTGCCCGTTCATCTCTTTCATGTACCATAATTGTTGCTGTAGTACGGTACACTTGCATCGTATGCTTTAAATACAAATTGGATGCAAACAAGGCAAAAAGAATGCATATTAAAAACCAGTACCAATTTCTAATAATTAAAGGCACTAGGAAAATTAAATCGAGATTGACCTTTTCCCGACTCTGCTTATTCTGTTGTTCCAGTATGAAGTTTTCAGTACTTCTCATATTCATTTTGTTGCACCATAATTATTACTGCAGAATGGATAACTATTGAGGGGACCACATAAATCAATATATGAGTCAAGATTTCATATAAAGAATCTGTCGATAAGAGTAATTATTAAAGAGTTCGAAAGAATCCTAGGACTCCAAGTGTTGAGGTAATCGTGCTTAAAACCAATGTCCAGAATGTTGCATTCAATTCAAACGATCTCCCCTGCATGGGCATAGCATAAATAACATCGTTTGGCATTATGTAATAATACTCAGAAGACAGTATGCTCCTGTCTGCCAGGGAGAATTCCTTGACAACAGGACCATACGGAGAAGGCCTTATTAACTGAACCTTCTGACGGTCGCTGTAAGCACTCATATCACCGGCCATAGATAAAACCTCGAAAATGTTCATGCGGTCTTTTAGAAGCGGGTAACGTCCGGGAGCATTTACTTCTCCTATTACACTTATAAAATTATTAACCAGCCGGATGGTAATAGCAGCATCAGCAACATAATTCATAAAAATTGCCTCAAGCTCTTTTTTAATCTCAGATAGTGTCAGCCCACCCACTTTAACCTTATTAACGAATGGTATTTCAATGTATCCCTC
>CAYXLS010000098.1:0-2310 GCA_964464785.1 uncultured Gammaproteobacteria bacterium
TTTGAACATGCAATCAGAAACATAATGTTGACAGTAATGACCGAACCTGGCGCAACATTTATTGAAATTGTTCGCTGTTTGACTGACCAAACTTATGTCCAAGAACTGATGCCAAAAATAAAAGATCCAATGGTGAGACGCTATTGGACTGATCAAATTGCCCAAACGTCGGACTTCCACAAATCAGAAGTATTAGATTATATCGTGTCAAAATTTGGTCGATTTATTACTAACACGATGATGAGAAATATTATTGGTCAATCAACTTCATCTTTTAATTTTCGTACTGCTATGGATGAAGGGAAAATTTTGATTATAAATTTAGCAAAAGGCACTATTGGTGAAGAAAATTCGGCCTTTTTGGGTTTAGTATTGATCCCAAAAATTTTAATTGCTGCAATGAGTCGACAAGATATACCTGAGGATAAAAGAAAAGATTTTTACTTATACGTGGATGAATTCCAAAATTTTGCGACTCAAGATTTTGCCGTAATTTTGTCAGAAGCGAGAAAATATCATTTAAACTTAACAGTAGCCAACCAGTTTATTTCCCAAATGGATGATGAGGTAAAAAATGCTGTTTTTGGAAATGTAGGTACAATTTGTAGTTTTAGGTTGGGTATTGCTGATGCTGGTTTTTTGACCAAACAATTTCAACCAGAATTTGGTGAACATGATTTGTTGAATCTGGCAACTGGGGAAATATATTTAAAAACCATGGTTAATGGGACACCAAAAGATCCTTTTTCGGTAAAAGTGGCAGCATTGGAAAAAAAGAAGCCAGGAAATCCTAAAATGGCAGAAATGATAAAGAGACTATCAGCTCTAAAATATGGCCGACCCAGAGCGATTGTAGAGGCAGAAATAGCACAGAGGGCGAGACTATAAGCCTGTCAGATTTTCAACTAATCAGCTAGTCGGAAAAAATAAGAAAAAATTATAATTCTTTTAATTTAATCCCGCGAGATTCTTCTTTTGAGTCAATTAGTTCTAAATATTTTTCGGTAGTAGAAATACGTTTGTGACCAACGACTTGAGAAACTACATCGATTGGCACTCCTGACTTAAGTTGAAAAACAATAAAAGTATTTCGAAGATCGTTTACTTTAATTCCTTTAATATCGGCTTTAATAAAGAATCGATTCAAAAGACTTCTAATGTTTCTGGCTAATAAAGTTTTACCAGTTTTGGTGACAAAAACATTTTTGGAACGAGTTGGGTAGCGACCATCACTTAAATATTTTTGAAGTGCAGTTTTGGCAGAATTATTAAGAGGGACATTTCTAACAGGATGGCTTTCGTAGCTTTCGATCAAAATATCGTTATCTTTTATATTATCTAATTTTAGGTTTTCAATTTCTTTGATTCTCAAGCCGGCTTGAAGCATCAATTCAACAATAGCGGTGGCTCGACTATCGTTGCGACAGGCATCACGAAGTGAACGATATTCAACTGGTTTTAAAATTTTAGGTAAATCGTTTTCGTATTTTGGGTGTTTAACATCAAACGACGGATCAACTTCAATAATTTTTTCGTTTTTTAGATATGAAAAAAAGTTTTTTATAGAATTTAATTTACGAGAAATAGATTTGGCAGTATAATCGTTTTCGGTTAGGTTGGTTTTAAAAGAATCAATGTCCCCTTCTGAAATTTGGTTTATATATTCATATTTTTTTGGTTTTAAAAATAAAACCAATTGGTTAATGTCACCTTTGTAAGCTACAATAGTATTAGTTGATTTGCCTTTTTGGATAAGAGCATCAATAAACTTATTTAAGGCATCGATTAATAGAATGTCTGTCATAACTTTAATTTTAATGGCTGTATTATGACTTATAGTAACATAAATTAGGATAAATTACCATTTATGAATAAAATTAAGTTTATTTTATTGCGTTTGGTCGGGTTAGTATTAATAGTATCGACTATATTAAACATTAGAAACCAATATTTGACCCTAAAAGAGGCGCAAAAGAAGAATAATGAATTGGTGATGAAGATAGAAAATATGGCCAAATTAAAACAAAAAATGATTAAACAGATAGAATACGCCACTAGTAGCGCTTTTATTGATCAACAAAAAAGACAATTATTAGGACTGGGAACAGACAATGATTTTTGGCTAGTTTTACCTGAAGAAAAAAAACTAAATTACTATAACGAAACAACAGAAGAGATTGAATTACCTAATTATCAACAATGGTGGCGACTATTTACTCAATAGAATTGCCATGATAGAATAACCCACAACTGACGAAGCTTTAATTAGCTCGGTTGCGATATGCGGGGTAGTGTACGGCTGCACGTGAG
>CAYXLS010000099.1:0-2230 GCA_964464785.1 uncultured Gammaproteobacteria bacterium
TATGAGCTTACTTGGAAGTTGAGTCTGCGTGTTATTGTCCAGGTTAATAAGAAAGTCCATGCCTGAGAGTACTTTCAGCAGTTCCTCACGTGAGATCTTATCCCTGATTTCAAGTTTCTCTTTCAAACGTTCTTTATATGGGCTTAAATGTGATGACTGAGAGGTATAAACGATAAACTTGAAATTCCTGTCATAATTCGATAAAAAATCAAGAAGTCTGCCCGGGTCACGTTTGCCCGGTATAAATCCTCCGGCATACGCGAAGACAGGATAGTCAAATTCTCTTTTATATTCTGGAATACTGATGTTATCCAGCCTGAAACCCTGTGGTATAACCTTTATTTTATCTCTGAATTCAGGGTAATAAGCTGACCTTGCTCCTTCAAATGGAACAGTGAGATAATCAGTCTTCCTGCAAAACCATTTTTCCACGTATTTGAAATAGAATAATTTCCGGAATGAATCAGCCGAATCTCCCATATAAGGATCGCCACAGTCGGCAATCCATACATTGGCTATCTTATTTGATTTGGTTCTGGCTTTCGCGACTCCCCAATGGATAGGATACGGGACTGCAACTGAAATAAGAAGATCATTCTGCCGGGTATCTTGAAGAACCTTGGACACTCTAAACATTAATTCAATATCTGGCCATTCAAATAACTGAATTAAGACTCTCTTGATTATTCTCCTTACCAATAGTTCCAGCTTACCTCCTTTTAAATCAATTGCCTTCCATTTCAAGGCTCCAACATTCTTGATTTTCAGGTTATATTCAGATTCAAATGAGGAATAGTCCCGCCCTTCCGTGGGTATATAAACCGTTACATCATGACCCTGGTATGCCAATTCCTTAGCTAACTCGGTAGTGCGAAAAGATCGCGGTGAGATATGAGGGTAAAAACTTCGGGAAATGATCAATATGGTTCTCCTATTCATGACTGCAGTACAAAATATGAAATTAGGCAAAGTCTGGCCTTGTCAGATTTGGTAATATCCCGATCATCAGGTTCCTCACTTCCAATCATGCGAAGTGGGTATTTCAACCTCGAATTTTTTTATCCATTCTCCGAACAGGATAAGTCGCCAATAAGTATATTCAAACGGCTTTTTCCCACTAACAATGTCGTCAAAATAGTCCAATGTTTCTGGTTTAATCATTGCATTTGTCATTTCGATGACTTCCGATAATTTCCGTCTGAAAAATACAGGATTATCATGTCTGACCCATAACTCTTCCGGTGTAATAAAACCCTTCTTGTCTTTTCGGTTGTTGATCTTTTCTGGCAGCAAATCCCGCATGGCATGACGCATAACTCTTTTAGTGATACCATCCATTTCAAGAAAATCATCTGGCAAGCTATAGGCAAATTCGACAAGCCGGTGATCAAGAAATGGAACACGAGCCTCCACAGAATGTGCCATAGAATTCCTGTCCTCCCACCTTAAGTATTTTGGCAGGGTGCTGTAAAACGTAAGGTGTTCTGAAATTTCCGGCACTGTTCTGTAGTTTACCGGGATGCTTGTATAAGGATGACTTGGATTTATATTAAGGATATCCAAATCTAAAAGCTGTTTCACGTAGCCGGAATAATTTGTTATTCCCGAGAAACTCTGCCTTAAGAATGTGGGGATTATGCTAAAGATGACGCCTTTTAGTATGCTTGATCTTTGCAACTGGGTATTTGATCGGGAGTTTTTTATGTCGGCAAAGAGGGATAATAGCTTAAATTGCTTAATCATGCCAGCATATCTTGCTGCGGTGAACTGTCCGTAACCTCCCATATACTCATCTGCCCCCTGACCATTAAGCAGCACTTTAACACCGTTCTCATTTGCCAGCTTGAACACACTATATCCTAAAAAAGCACTTTGCGATTGATATGGCTCATCCTGATGCCACACTATTTCCGGTGTCAACTCAATAGCTTCAGTCAGGCTTGGATAAATAAAATGGGCATCTATCCGAGTCCAATCTATAACTATGTCCATCCATTTTTTCTCGTCAAATCTTTCATCGATCGAACAGGATGAAAAGGTTTTCTGAAGCTCGGATTGACTGTTATTGCGTAATAAACGGTTAACCTCGCACACTATCGAGGAAGAGTCCAAACCACCTGAGAGGGCGGTTCCTACCGGAACGTCCGAACTAAGATGTTCCTTTACTGATTGTTCGAAAAGTCTCTTAAAAGTTATTGCAGCCTCTTCAAAAGTCCCCCTGAATGGTATA
>CAYXLS010000100.1:0-2189 GCA_964464785.1 uncultured Gammaproteobacteria bacterium
AGTATGGCTTTTTTGTTTTTTGTGGTAATTTTGTTTTCGGGAACTTTGGAAAATTTAGTAGTAAATAGTGAGGGGAGTGAAAATAGTGGAAGTAATTATTTGTTGGCAGTGGCCAATCAAAGTGGTGCAAGTACATTGATTTCTAATTTATCAAAAGGGGAAACGACTGAGTACCGAGTTCAAGAGGGAGATACGGTTTCGAGTATTGCCTTAAAATTTGGAGTGAATATTGATACGATTATGTGGGAAAATAATTTGAAGTCGGTGGATGCGATCAAGGTAAATCAGATTTTAAAAATTTTGCCAGTAACTGGGGTAAGACATACAGTAAAAAGAGGGGAAACAATTTATAGTATTGCTAAAAGTCATCAGGTAGATGCTCAAAATATAATCGATTATCCGTTTAATGTGTTTGCTAATGATGAAACGTTTGCGCTTAGTGCTGGTCAAGAATTGATAATTCCAGATGGGGTTAAACCAAAAGAAATAATAATTGATACAACACGATATTTGGCTCGAACAGTGGCACCAATTCCAGGGGTAGTGGGTGAAGGTAATTTTATGTGGCCGACAGCGGGATATATATCTCAAAGGTTTGCTTGGTATCACCAAGCGGTAGATATTGCTAATAAATCTAATCCGGATATCGTGGCTTCACAAGGTGGAACAGTGACGACTGCAGGTTGGAGTGGAGGTGGATATGGAAATTATGTAATGATTGATCATGGGAATGGTTATAGAACTTTGTATGCTCACATGTTGAATAATTCGATTGTGGTAAAGCCGGGTGAAAAGGTGGGCCAAGGTCAAAAATTGGGGGTGATGGGGTCGACTGGACGGTCAACTGGGGTTCATTTGCATTTTGAAGTGTTTGGACCAGGGGGGAAATTAAATCCATTGACTGTACTTAAGTAAACTTGTCAGCTGGTTAGGAAAATTAAATCTTAGTTTAATCTTGACTCACCCCCTAATTCCTCCCTTAACAAGGAAGGGAAATAAATAAGGTAAGTGGTAGAGATTGGGCTAATTGTTTGTTGACAAGGTGCCAGATAGTATACTAATATATATACTATATGGACTCGATTAAAATAGAAAATTTTATTAAAGTATTGAAAGAAAAAAATGTTTCTCTTTTTACTTTAGATGATATTTCTAAGTTTTTTAATGTTGGTTTGCCAAATTTAAAAAAATCTTTAGGTCGATTTAGAGACAAGGGAATTGTGAGTAGTTTGGCTAAAAATCGATATCTGTTTGAATTGGCCACAGAGGCACCTTCTCAATATAAAATAGCTAATTTTATTTACCAACCATCATATATCTCTTTGGAAACAGCAATGTCTTTAAATGGTACTATTGACCAATTTCCTTATTCAATTACTTCTGTTACTTGTAGAAAAAGTAAAGAAATAATATATAAAGATTTGGTGTTTAATTTTACTCATGTAAACAAGGATTTATTTACGGATTATCAGAAATACAATGATTATTTAATTGCAAGTGATCAAAAGGCGATTTTTGATTATTTTTATCTTGCCTTTAAGAATTCGAGGAGTAAAAATAATTTAGGGTTAATTAATTTAGATGAAAAGAGAATAAAAAAAATAATTACATATATCAAAGGTCAAAAAATGAAAAATAAGAATAAATTTATTTCTTATGTAAAAAATAATTATGATAACTGAAGAGTTTTTAATCAAAAAATCTAATCAATATCGAATTGATAAAACCGTAATTATTCGTGAATATTTACAGTTAGTTTTTTTGAATTATTTTTATCAAAAAAATAAAAATATTTATTTTAAGGGTGGAACAGCTATTAGGTTTTTATTTAATTCTTTTCGTTATTCCGAAGACTTAGATTTTACCTGTGGTGATAATAAGGTAAATATTAGTGATTATTTAAAAAATATAATTCCATCTATAAAAAATGAAAGTGGTTTTGATGTTAGTTTAGAGGAAGAAAAGAAATACAATGATTTTGCTATGAGATATTTGTTAAGATTTGAACCAAACCGGTTGTTAAAACAGGTATTAAGAATTAAATTGGATTTTTCTTTTAGAGAAAAACCTCTCGATGTATCAACGACAATATTGTCAATAAATGAATATCCAATTTCTTTAATGTCAGTGATTCAGAATTATTCAAAAATAGAAATATTGTCAGAGAAAATAAGAGCAATGTTTACTAG
>CAYXLS010000101.1:0-2155 GCA_964464785.1 uncultured Gammaproteobacteria bacterium
TTTTAGGGGAAGTTATTATTACAATTGGAACTTGATTTACGTTGGGGGCTGACTTTTCCACGACAACTGTCACTGCACCTGATACTGTTCTTCTGTTTTGATTATCAGTCGCAGCTGCAGTAATTGAATAACTTCCTTCAGGCACTTCCTTCCATATGAAGGAGTAAGGAGCAGAGCTTACCTCTCCCAATTTCAGATTTCCCTGGAAGAACTCAACCTTGACAACTGCACCATCCGGATCGGAAGCAACTGCGTCTATTGTTATAGTTGCAGGAGCAATGTAGGATGTACTCTTGGTGGGTGACGAAATATTGATCACCGGTGGTTGATTCACTGCAATTACGTTGTTGGTTACATTTTGTGCTGAGAATGATGCTGCCTGTCCACCTGCAGCAGTCTGAATCGGATTTGAGGCAGGTTTGGTGTAGGCTACAGTTACAACATCGCCGTACACCACGGGGCTGGCAAGAGTCAGTTGCACCCTTGTCCCTGATATTGCGACTGAAGAAACAGTTCTGGCAACAGAGTTCACCCTAACAGCAAAGGCAGACGCAGCGGGGACGATATTGGCCAGAGTAAGGTTATAGGTCAGTTCAAGTCTTGCCGGAGCAGCATTCTCGATAGAAGAGCTTACATATGTTGGGTTGGAAGGAACTGACACTGACACAACCTCAGAGTATCCCAGATCAGGCGCAGCTCCGGAAAATGGCAGACCTACATCGACACCACTGTCAATCAACCTGCTCCCTGGTGCTAGTTTTAAGAAGTCAATGTCAGGCAAAGACCCATCAGGTTGCCTGGGCCCGGATAGGCCCGTCGAATCAATACTAATAAAATCTGCATCTGTAATCGGAATTTGTACATCCCAGGAATTGTGATCATGGGTATAGAATGCTCCTGCAGCAACGAAAACATCTAAGCCGCCATTTTTATATGAAATATTATTCTTAAAAATTCTTCTTTCCCTTTCGTGGGTTTCGGTCGTGCCATCAGGATCAAGGATATATAATCCGTATCCCGGGTGACCCCCTCCACCATTTTTATAGGATATGTTATTATAGACATTCATATGTGCTACGACGTCAGCATGATTATCATTTGTCGTAATACCGCTAAGATGGTTAAATGCCGCAATGCAATTTGTAACAGTTCTTTTTAAATTGCTGGATTCAATCTCCGCTTCTCCTAGCTTAAACCCATTTCCTTCCCCAGTCTCCCCACTAAGCCCTGGAACATAGTATCCATTCCGAAACGACCAGCAGCCGATTGCATAACTATGAGCATCGAATATTAGACTAAATCCTTGGTCGCTGCATTTCCATGCGCGACAGCCTATGAAATAAGTTTCCCCCAACGGAAGTGTTTCCCCTAATGCACTGCATCTGAATCCTGTACCACGGCCTGCGGTATAACCTGCGGCAGATAGTGTATCTATTATATTATATGAGTCACAATTAATGAAGTAATGTTTTCCTGCGCCGCCTGATGTGCTCCAATTTGATATGAATCCAATGCCTGATACATTATGTGCAACACAGTTTATTGCCCTGACCTCATTCCCATTGTAGAAGTAGAATCCTTTGATCCCGTTTCCAAAATCGCCACCTGGTTGCAAGACATTTCGCACTGTTAATCCTATAAGATCAATATAGGATTTGCCAGAGACATAAATAGGCTCGTTATAGTTTGTGGTAGGTCTGTAACTGCCACAATCCAGAATAGGCTTTTCACCAGGATAATTGGAAAAGACTATGTGGTCACTGGCTGTGCCACTATTATTTACGTAGAATGAATTAGCATTCTGTTTATAGTATACACCACCTCTGAAGTAGACTGTATCTCCAGCCACCGCAGTTGAAAATGCCATGTCCCAAGTTGCCCAAGGGGCATTTATTGAACCGGGATTTCTATTATTACCAGATGGTGATACATAATAGGTAGTCGCCGAAAGCATTGCGCAAGAGGCAATTCCAAGCACAGCCAATAATACTCTCAAGTTGTATACCATATTTGACGAATAAGACGAATAATTTGACAAACATACTATTTTTAACGATGAATATTTCTTTTTGTTCCGTTTTTTCATTCAGTCTTACGTCGATAAATTGTAGGATTGCATTTGTGTAGTAGAATTGCAGCAGCCGGGTTTTGGATT
>CAYXLS010000102.1:0-2143 GCA_964464785.1 uncultured Gammaproteobacteria bacterium
TCATATGTTGAACTAATAAAAATCTGATATTTAAGTTTCATGTTTTATGTTTTTTAGAAGTGGTTTTCTCGTTCTAAATGTTGCCTAACGGACGGCGGTATGGTTAGTTGCCGATTTCGAAGCACTTCCGTATCAAGATACAACTACTTTTGATACGAGCTGAGCTGCTCGAACACGTACTGCACCGGCAATTAACTATACCGCGTGTTATGTGGCGTTATTTGTTTGTCATTCAAGCACTTTCATTATTTCTTTTATAAATTCCATTGTCTTGTTTTCTATTTGTTCTGTTAGAATTTCCAAATTATCAAAATTAGGATTTTCAACCAAAATATTGTCCACAATTGAAAATCCATCATTTATTGTCGATGGAATATGATATTTGTTCCAATCACTGTCTTTGAAAATCTCCCAGTATTTTTTCTGTATTTGCCTATTCTGTCCAGCCAACCATATCTCAAATCGTATCTTCTGGTGATTAAAAACAATTGCTATTTTCAGTTTTTGCTCTTTTAAAGTTTTGGGTGTAAAGGGAAAATAGGTAATTGACATGTCGCCTGAATAGAGGCTACCTATCGCATAATCAATTGTATAATTATTTATAAAATAGATTCTTAAATTCTTCATGAAACCAACCAACCCTTGATAAGCTTTTGGTATATTGCCTATCTCAATCTGTCGTTTATAATCCTTTTTGCACTCGTTTAATGTCTTTTCAGTTTTATCGACATGAATATTTTTGCCTTTTCCTGTTTCAATCGGGATACAAATTTCAACAATGAATTTTTGTTCGGGGTGTGTTTTGTAATCGTTGTGATAAATCTCAAAATAGTCGCCATCTCTGAAAGCATAACCGCTTTCTATAACCCAAACACACATGCTTTCCCACGCTTTTTGAAATTGGACAGGTGAAATTTCAAAATGTCCTATAGCAAATCTACCTTTTTGAATAGTCAATTTACTAATTTCTGCATCTGTCGAAAAATCTCCATTTATCGTAACACATGCACTCTGTCTTACTTTTGATGTTTCGGTTATTCTGGGATTGTCATGATAAATTGTTATTGCCTTAAAATCTGGGGAATTTGTTATCCCTTTGGAGTAAGCCCATTTGAAAAGCCTTTCATAGGTGTTGGCAATTTTTTCGGGTTTGCCAATGTGCATAATGCATGCCAATTTGATTTCGGGCAATTCTTTAACTTCTATTTGCGCATTCATATTCATCCAATTTAAAATGTTATTAATGCTGCAAATGTATTGCTCATCCGAAACCATGTCTTTACCAATCTTGCTGTTTTTAACTATCCCGTTTTTTTTGAATTCAGTAGGGCTAATCCCATAAAACTTTTTGAACGTCCTTGAAAAAGAACTTGCATTATCAAATCCGTATTTATATGCTAAATCAATTAAGGTTTTATCTGTGCCAACGGCAATAATTGACGCAATTCTTTCAACCCTTTTTCGGATAATAAATGAATTCAAGGTCTCCTCGACAATTGCTGAAAAAATCCTGTGAAAATGAAACGATGAAAAGAATGCCTTTTGAGATAAATCATCCAAATTAAGGTCTTTGTCAAGGTTTTTCTCAATGTAACTGATTACATTATTTATCCTTTTGAGATATTCCTTTTTCGTATCGTTTTTCTCATTTTGCATAAATCTCTAATACTGGCGGTTTTTTATAATGCCACATAACTCACTTATACCTCCACCTGGAAAGTGGCTTAGGTGTGCTAAATATACACAGGGCTGGTTGATTAGTCAACTTTTTCCCCGCCAGACAGGTGGTCCTATATTTACATCGCAAGGTCGTCAAAGGGCGAGCATATCTTCTGCAATTTATAAAATTTTTTTACATACGAAAAGGCTTCTAATCATAATCATCCATTTCCTACTTGTTGTTCACGGGTCTGATTTTTCCGGGTGAGCTAGGGCTTATTAGTTCCTGCCGGGCACTGTGGCGGATCCAGGAAGCTAACTTCTCCTTCGCAGATGAGAGGCTGATGTAAGCCCAATGGATTGCTTCCCTGAAACGGGATCCCCCAAAAAAGGGAGCTCTTTTCTTCTAAAATCACTTCGTTTTTGGTTCCTGTTTACACCAGAACTATGTCAAATTTTCGGAAAACCTCTGTCTATGAGGTGG
>CAYXLS010000103.1:0-296 GCA_964464785.1 uncultured Gammaproteobacteria bacterium
ACGGAAAAGGGGACGGTACAATATAAAGAGCTAACCGATCGGATCGAGCAGCTTAAGAATAAACTTGACGAGGCCGCAGGTAAAAAAGCTCCAATCGATTGGCAAAAAGCCATCGCCGATGCAGGATATAAAACAGTCCAATCAATTCAGGCGCAAATCCGTGAAATTGAAACGCTGATGAAGCACGTTGAGCCAGGGTCGTCACCTTATCTACAAATGAAGGATGACATCGAAAATCTTTATCAAAGCCTGGGAAAACGTGCGCCATGGGATCCCGCTGCTCAGGGCATGGCCGG
>CAYXLS010000103.1:306-2143 GCA_964464785.1 uncultured Gammaproteobacteria bacterium
GATACATCTGGCGAGCTTTCAAAACTTCGCGTTAATTTTGAAGATTATTTTAAGATTCAAACGGACTATGCTGACAAGTGGGACGTCATGGCTGATGCTGGCATTGAGTCTTCTGACGCACTACAAAGACAAATTGATAAACTTGAATTTTTAAAAGGCTCTTATCCTCTAACCGCATATGAGATGGATCAGGTAAATGAAAGATTAAAGCAATTGCGTGGCGAAACCGACGAGGGTAGCAAAAGCTGGGTTGAATACGCTGGATATATAAACGACATCACCCAGCGATTTGGCGAGACTGGCGACACGGTTGGCAAGGCGATTAATCTTATCGCGACATCAGTGACGCATTTTGACCCGCTTACGTTCGGGATAAACGCACTTGGGTTTGCATTTGATTTATTCGGCAAAAAAGCCGAGCCTGTCCCAAAGACGATTCAAGAGGTCGAGGCATCCCTGGGTGATCTGCAGACGCGAATTGAGGAAACGAATGAAATTATTTCGAGCATGGGAATCGATAATAAATTTATCACCACACTGCAGACCGAAATTGATAATTATAAAGAACAGATGAAAATTGCATCCGGTTCTTGGTATCAGATTCTTGCCGGGTCAATAAATGATTTCGAATCGATTCTTGAGGACTTGACTTTTGCGTTTAAGTTTGAGGGGATTTTCGGCACCGCAATTGATGATCTTGATTTATTGATTGAGAAGGCCAGATATTATTCCGAATATTTCGGCAATATTGAAATGTCCGGGTTCGCCGAGTTATTGCGCCGTGAAATTGACGAGGCGCTTAAATTGATCGACACAATTGACCCGACAAGCGCGGCCTATGCAGATTTAATCGACAAGATTCGAGAGGCATATAATTGGTATGGACAACTTGCCGGACAGACAAATCTTTTAACGGACATTTATCCGGGGTTTGCCGACGCCCTGGCGCGAATTTATGAAGCGTCGTTTTTGAATAACGAAGCGCTTGGCGATGAGTCTGTAATGCTTGAACGTCTGCGAACGAGTCGGTTGTTATATGCAACGTCTGTCGAGGAACAGATCGCAATTTATGAAAAGCTCTTGCCGATGTTACAAGCCGGGTCGGCCGAATACGAGGCAATCGGTACATTGCTGGATATTTTAAAAAGCGATTATGATGATCTTGGTGACTCCATTGGCAATACCGTCCCCGAGACCAATCGAGTTATCGGGGAAGCAAAAACAAGTTTTGACGAAATGAAAACCAGCGTCGAGGAAAGCACAAAGGCTGTGCGCGAATTCAACGCCGCAATGCAAGCAGTTGGCGAAGGTTTTAGGTCTGAATTTACCAATTTTAAAACAGAACTTGAAAACGCTAAAAAGGCTATAGACGAAATCCTTTTCTTTCACATTGATCTCGACACCACAATGGCCGATGAACAAATCGAAGCAATCATGCAAAAATGGTTGATGTATCTGAATTTGCTTGATCGTAACTCTCCGGCATTCAAAGAAGGATTGGCCGCCCTTCAGGAATTGTGGCAACATTATCTTGGTATGCGCGAAACAATGGCTGGAGGCGGAGATGATGTTTCTAATTTTGGTGATGCGGTCGTCAGGTCTGCCCGAATTGCCGCAAGTGAAGTTGAAAGACTTGGAACTGCTTATTCAAAGGTTGCGCAAATCGCGAGAGAGGCCGAGAGAGAGGCCGAGAGAGGATTTGGAACTCCGGTAGATGGGGGCGGAAGACGTATCGGTTTTGACGTTGAGCCTACTGTCCCGCCAAAATTAATTAAAGATGTGCTTGGTGAAATATCAGACATAGTCGATGATTCTTCTCAAATTTTGGCACAAAAAT
>CAYXLS010000104.1:0-2094 GCA_964464785.1 uncultured Gammaproteobacteria bacterium
GTCGTGAATAGTAATTCCCTGAGATTCGTAGACCCCTTGGATACTATTGATAAGATATTTTTGAGCAGCTTCCATTCCTTTAACTTCCATTATTTCTCGTACATCAAGAGATCCAGAAGACAATTGGGTCCCCTTGCCTACCAAATCACCGTCAGCAACCAAAATATTAGCAGTTGATGGCAAAATATAAGTAATGGTTTTGGTTACTTTATTATCGTCTTTTCCGATTAATTTAATTTCATAACCATCAATGTTTTCTTTGACTTTGACTTTAGCATTCATTTCGGCTAATGGAGACGGAAGTTTGGGTGTTCTAATTTCAAACAGTTCTTGAACCCGAGGTAAGCCCTGAGTAACATCAACACCAACAACACCTCCAGTGTGTTTAGTTCTAAGAGTTAATTGAGTACCAGGTTCTCCGACTGATTGGGCAGCAATTACTCCAACTGGAACTCCAATTTCCACCATTTTGCGGGTTGAAAGATCCCAACCATAACAGTGTCGACACAGACCTGTTTCAGCAATACAGGTAAGGGGTGATCTAACATCAACAGAAGTAATTTGATTCTTTTCGATTAATTCAACTGCAGTGTTGTCTAAAATTGTTCCTTTTTTAACTAAAACTTTTTTGGTCTTGGGATTAATAACGTCGTTGGCTAAAACTCGACCAAGAATACGACGACTAAAATATCGCTCTCGACCTTTTTCAGTACTTTCAATAGTGATAAATTTATCACTACCACAGTCGTCTTGTCGAATTATAGATATGTGAGCGGCGTCAACAAGCCGTCGAGTCAGATAGCCAGCATCAGCCGTTTTTAGGGCGGTATCAGCTAAGCCCTTTCGAGTTCCTCTGGCACCAGTAACATACTCAAAAACTGATAATCCTTCTCTGAAATTGGATTTTGTAGGAAGTTGTACTATTTTTCCGGTTGGGTCGACCATAAGGCCTCGCATACCTGATAGTTGTTTGATTTGGTCTTTGGAAGCACGCTTAATGCCAGCATTAGATACAATTCGAATTGGAGAATCGATATCTAAAGTTGCCCAAGTTTTTTCGGCAATTTCTTCAGTTTTTTCTAACCAAAGATTTTGGCTAAGACGTTTTTTCTCATCATTGCTAATTAAACCCATCTTGAAATTTTCTTCAATTTCAGCTACTTGTTTATTGGCATTAGCAATTATTTTTTCTTTCCCGGGTAAGTAACCACAATCTTCCATTGATAAGGAAATTCCAGATAAAGTGAACCCTTTAAATCCGATTTCTTTTAGTGAATCAATTAGTTTTACTGTTTTGGTTCTTCCCGAAATTTCAAGTGATTTAACCACTAGATCATTTAGAGCTTTGGAACCTGCCATTGAATCGTTTAAATAAGAAAATTCTTTGGGTAAAATTTTATTAAACCAAATTCGACCGAAAGTGGTTTTAATAATTTCCCCATTAATACGAACGGCAATTAGTTCACGGAGTTCTATCTTTCCTGATTGATAGGCCAATTCTGCTTCAGTCTTGTCGGTAAAAACTGATAAATCTTTGAAACTTGAGTCGGTTTCTTTGGTTAAATCTTGAGAACGGACAGAGGTAATATAGTAACAACCTACTGCCATACCTTGAGCTGGAATTGAAATTGGGCTACTATCGGCTGGTTTGAGTAAGTTACGTGAAGGTAACATTAATTTCTTGGCTTCTTTTTGTGAAGGAATAGATAGAGGCAAATGAACACCCATTTGGTCGCCGTCGAAATCAGCGTTAAATCCTTTACAAACACAAGGATGAAGCCGGATGGCTAATCCATCGACTAATACTGGTTTGAAGGCTTGAATCGAAAGTTTATGAAGGGTTGGAGCGCGGTTAAGCAAAACATATTTGTCGGCAGTAACTTTTTCCAAAATATCATAAACTTCGGTAACCCGATGATCAATTAAATTTTTAGCACTCTTAATATTTGGAGCAATACCACATACCATAAGTTCACGAAGAACAAACGGTCTAAACATTTCTAGGGCGATTTCTTTGGGTAAGCCGACTTGATCAAGTTTTAATTCAGGGCCAACAACGATTACTGATCGTCCAGAATAATCTACACGTTTACC
>CAYXLS010000105.1:0-2078 GCA_964464785.1 uncultured Gammaproteobacteria bacterium
TTAGAAAAGATAGGCGGTATTTAAAAACACTAAGATTCTTTAGTCTATGACGGGGTAATAAAAAAGTTAGAACTAATTTTCGGTTCAAAATAAGTTCTAGTCCAATAAGCTCCCCCGCGTGGATTCGGACCACGAACCTACCGCTTAACAGGCGGGCGCTCTACCATTGAGCTACAGGGGAATGGTTAATAAAGATTTAACCTGTCTTTAAGGTATCTCCTGCCGAAACCTGATTTTAAAGATTTTTCTCGTTTAATAGCCGAGTTTTTATCTAAACAAGCTTCATAATAAATTAAATCAACTGGTAATCTATTTCTAGTTGAATCAACTTTGCCTTTATTGTGTTGTAATAATCGATTTTTTAAATCAACCATCCAACCAATGTAAAGTTTGTTATCAAAACGACTTTTTAGTACATAAGTATAAAAAAGTTCGTTCATGATCTATTCTACCAATTGACCTGCCCGCATTGCTACGCAAAGCGTTGCAGGCGGGGCTACAGGGGAATAAATAAATCTAGAATCAAGAACAATGATTTAAGATTCATGATTCAAGAATAAAAGTTAATGTGCGAAGACTAAAAGTGATTATATCATTTGAACTAGATTTAGAAAATAACCTTATGTATAATATCCAACATGAAATTGATTTTAGTAAGACATGGCGAAACAGATGCTAATAAAAACGGAGTTATTCAAGGGGTTGATGGTAATAAATTGAATGAAACCGGAAAAATACAAGCAAAAAAAATTGGAAGAGAATTAAAAGAAAAATATAAAATTGATATGGTTTTTTGTTCACCTTTGGTAAGGTGTGTGGAGACATTGAACAATATTTTGGACGAGTATCCAATTGAAGGGGAAATTTTAATGTCAAAATTGATTCAAGAAAGAGATTTTGGTGAATATTCTGGAACAGAATCGAAGGCGGTTGATTGGGAAAATTTAAATCAAGACAATAAAATAAATAGAGAAATGGGGGTGGAAACTTGGGAAAGTGTCAAAAAAAGAGTGGAACTGTTTATGGAAGATTTAAAACTAGAAGATGAAAATAAAACAATTTTGATAATAAGCCATGCTGGACCAATTAGAGTGATGATAAATAAAATAAAAAATGAAGATTTGCCATATACTCAAATTGAAGTGAAAAATGGACAAATAATGGAATTTGATTTTGATACCGAATTAAAATATTAGATTATTCGAGATAATCTTGTAACTTTTTTCTTCTTGAAGGATGACGAAGTTTACGAAGTGCTTTAGCTTCGATTTGACGAATTCTCTCTCGAGTAACGTTAAAAATTCGGCCGACTTCTTCTAGGGTTTTTGGGGTTTCCCCCATAAGACCAAAGCGAAGAGATAAAACTTTAGTTTCACGCTCATCAAGAGAAGATAAAACTTCTTCGATTGATTCACGGAGTAATTCTTTACTGGTTTCTTCGTAGGGAGACATTTGGGTGGTGTCTTCGATAAAATCACCTAAAAACGAATCTTCGTCGTCACCAACTGGAGTGGAAAGTGAAGTGGTGTCTTGAGAAATTCGATAAATTTCTTCGACTTTTTCAATTGAAATACCGACCTCATCAGCGATTTGTTCAATAAGAGGTTCTTTGCCCAATCTTTGAGTAAGAGCTCGAGTGGCTTTGTACACTTTATTGATAGTTTCGACCATGTGAACTGGGATACGAATGGTTTTGGCTTGATCGGCAATAGCTCGAGTGATAGCTTGACGAATCCACCAAGTAGCATAGGTAGAAAATTTAAAACCACGATGCCAATCGAATTTTTCGACTGCTCGCATTAGCCCTTGATTCCCTTCTTGGACTAAATCCAAAAAAGTAAGACCACGGCCAATATATTTTTTGGCAATAGAAACAACTAATCTCAAATTGGCATTGATTAAATTTTCTCTAGCAGCTTGAGAACCTTTTTCAATGGATTTGGCTAGGGATACTTCTTCCTCAAAAGTTAATAGATTTATCTTACCGATTTCTTTGAGATACATTCGAACTGAATCGACATTATTTTTTTGAACTAAAAGACTGAGAAGATCTGATGAACTGGTTTTGGCTCTTTCGG
>CAYXLS010000106.1:0-298 GCA_964464785.1 uncultured Gammaproteobacteria bacterium
CGTTCGCGCCGGGCAAGCCAAGTGCTACCAGGCCGGCGAGGATCAATGCTTGAATGGTTTTCATGGTGTTCACCCTTTGCTCTGTGCCGCCGCCGGCGTGGCCGCGGCAATGAGTGCCTGCCGCGCCCGCCACAGCGGCTCGATTTCATCATCCGCGGCGTTGCGGTCGTAGGCCGCCTGCAGGGCCCGGTCGATCGCGTGCACGGTGCGGATGCGGTCGGCGTCATCGCCGGGCGGGGCTTCCGCTGCCTCCGGTGCGCTCTCCGCCAGCAGCGGACCGTCCTGCCGGTCCACCAGC
>CAYXLS010000106.1:308-1453 GCA_964464785.1 uncultured Gammaproteobacteria bacterium
CCCGGCATGCAGCGCGAGCAGCGCATGGTGTTCGACCGCGCGGCGTTCGCACCCGTTCCCGTCGACGGCGTGGCGCGCATTCGGCCCGAGCAGGCGGACGAGCTTGCCGCGCTCTACCGCCACGCCGCCGAGCCGGCGCCGCATGCGCTGCCGGCGCGCGCCTTCCACCCGGTCCCAGAGGCCGTCCGGCAAGGCGGGCTCGCCCAGCGACTCCAGGTACCGCTTCGCCTGCCTTTCAACGTCGTCCATCGTCCTCAACCTCGATCATTTCGCGCATTCGCGCCAGCGCGCGGGAAACCAGTGATTTCGACCAGCTCTCGCTGCGGCCGAACCGCCCGGCCAGTTCGCGGTGGGTCCAGCCCTCCACCACCCGCAGCCATACAACGGTACGCACCTCGGGGGGAAAGCGTTGCAGCAGGCCCAGCGAGTCATCGTCCTGGCCGGCCGTGTCCGCGGCGGCGGGGGCATCGGCCGCGACGGCGTCGTCGAACTCCACCGTCCTGCGCTCGCGCCGCAGGCGGTCGATCGCGGCGTTGGCCGCGACCCGCTTCAGCCACGGCCGCAGCGGCCGGTCCGGCGCGATCGTGTCCATGAACCGCAGCAACTGGAGGAAGGTGTCCTGGGTCACGTCCTCGGCGGTCGCCGGGTTGCCGGTCAGGCGCACCGCCAAGGCGTGGATCGCCCCGGCATGCCGCGAATACAGCGTTTCGAATGCCTCCCGGCTGCCCCAGCGCGCCCTGCGCACCAGGCGTGCTTCCTCGGCGATGTCCACGCGGGAGGGGTCGTCCATGCCTCAGGTTACGGCCGGAGGCGCCGGAAGGTCGCACCGCCGGGCGGCGGGCCGGATTTTGCACACTTGCGGGATGCTGGCGCCGGATGCACGCATAATTCGGCGGAAAATGCTACAATAATCCGCTGCTTGCGGTGAAGGATCACCGCACAGCGCGAAAGCTGCTCCGCCCGGTGGGTCATCCCGGGCGGCTGCTCACGCACCACCGGCCCGGCCGCGCCCTTCCAGGCGTCGGCGAAACGCCGCGCTACGCAAAGTCCGGCGAGCCCGAAGTCGATCCCGACGCCCAGGCGGAGGCCGCCGCGGATCAAGAGTAACGGCGGGATCTGCGGTCTGTATGTATTTCATGGGTTGT
>CAYXLS010000106.1:1463-2019 GCA_964464785.1 uncultured Gammaproteobacteria bacterium
GCAACGTGCGGGGCGCCCGCAGGGCCTCCCACCGAGGCATGCCCCCACGCACGCCCCCGACAGGAGACGCAATGTCCAGCACGAACGCCAAGCCCCAGACCCGCCAGCCCTCCGCCAAGCGCGCCCGCACGCGCTCTTCCTCCAGGAAGGCTGACGGCGCCAACGCGCTCACCAGCGAGCGCATCGCCGACGACCTCGCGGCGTTCCGCAAGAGCGGCGGCAAGATCGAGGTCCTGGGCAACACGAAGGTGTTCCAGAGCATGGGCCCGATGGCCGCTGCATCCAAGGCCAAGGCCGCCAGCGCCAAGAAGGCGCCGGTGAAGAAGCGCGCCTGAGCTCAGCCGCCGCAGCCCCCGCAACAGACCGAGGGCTGCTGCTCGATACGGTCCGGCTGGAGCCTCCAGCCGGCCCCTTCCAGCACTTTCAGCAGCTGCCGGGATTCCAGCCAGGTCGACAGGCGCACGGTGTCCCCGGCGGCATCCAGGTCCACCACCGCGGCCGGATCCTGGTCCAGGATTGCGCCTTCGATCACGCCGATCTCCGGCATGCGCGGGTC
>CAYXLS010000107.1:0-2015 GCA_964464785.1 uncultured Gammaproteobacteria bacterium
AAGAAAAAAACAATTTGTTACTACTGGACACCAGATAGTTCTGTTAGGTTGAATGCCATAGATATGGCATATAAGCTTTGGGGTAAATATCCATCAAAAAATAAAAAAGAGATTGAGGCACCGCGTACAATTAAGATTGTTAATTATAAGAATTAATACTTAGTTAATAATAATTAATAACTCCTTTAATAAAATTCTCTTCTGTAAATGATCTCCATGCAATGAATAAATCATTTTTTTGTTTGTATGTATATTCACCGTCGTTATATATTCCTTGTTTATAAGTAACCTTGATATATATTAGCTTAAATTTCAATGAGTTAGCTTGCGGAAAATTATAAATCTTTATTTTTTTTGACGACCGCTTACTTATTAAGTCTCCGTTAACTTTTATTATTTTTGCACAAAAAATAACTTTATTTTTTTTAATAAATTTTTTGGCCATATTGCTTTTAATTATTAGTTAGATCTGTATTTTCATTAAGAAACATTTTTTCTCCATTATTATCTTCAGTAAAAAGTGGTGGTTGTGGTGGTTTGGTAGTCGTTTTACTTAAACTATTCTTATCTTCAATTTCATATGGAGTTTTAGTAAATTTGGTGTTAATCCACCACTCAGGTTCAAAAATTACTTCAGAACCATCACTATCCAGTGTTCCTTCAGCTGTTTTTAATGCGACGCCCGTGTAATAAGATCCTGAATTTTTTATTTTTCTGACAAATTTATCTCCCATTCTACGTCCAAATAATTGGCTGGTAAGTCTTTCACTTTCTTTTATTTTTTGATTATCTGCCCAAATATTGTAACCGCTATATAAAGAACTGGATTTTGTCATTATCGAATCAATTAATATACAATCAGTGTCTAGAAACTCAGCTAAAACATCGTTTTCTGCTTTGTAATTTTGTGTGGCAATATTTACTATTTCTGGAGTAGGTTTAAGTCCCTCTTTTTGCCATAAAATACACCCATCAACTAACCAACGTAATATTCCTTTACTTTCTGCTTTAAGTTTATTTAGTAAATCTTGATCTTGTTCTTCTTCTTTAAAGGTTTTATTAAAAGGTATCAATCTAACTCTTCGCCAAAAACCATGTGAATCATCATCAACCATTGGTTTGTGATTAATAAACAACCATGGTTTAACGGTCGGTTCAAAACTAAAATTTTCCTTATATAAAAATCTTGCTGTTTCGGTGTCTCCACCGGTCCATTTTTTAAGCCTTTGTTCGTTTAATTTGGAAGTTGAAAGTGTTTCTGATGAAATTAAAAATCTTTTAAATTCAGTCGCTGCTACATCATTTGTATTCGTAGATTGAGTATTTCTTTGTAATAAAGAAGCCGGAGCATTGTATGCATAGTCTCCCAAGACTTGGGACAAGGCCTTAAATAAAACACTTTTACCATTAGAACCACTTCCAAAACAAAAAAAAGCTGATTGTTCTTTAGTCAATCCGGTAATTGTATAGCCTAGAGCCTTATGAACATAATGAATTAATTCTTCATTGTTTTCAAAAACTTCTTTGATAAACTGTTCCCACCTAATACACTTGGCTTTTAAATCAAAATCTGTATATGTACACATTGTTATACGATCCTCTGGTTTACCATCTCTAAGAAATCCTGTAGTTAAGTCAATAATTCCATTTAAACAAGATAAGAGCATTGGATCCGAATCCCAATTTTCTCCAATATCGGCTATTGGTTTTATACTTTTTGCTAAATCTATTGCCGCGTCAATTCTAATCTTACTTTCACTTTGGATAGCCCACTTTGACTCTGCTTGTCTTTCAGAATGATCAGTAATGTTACTTGATTCTATATATCTTTTTTTTGCCATATCCATTGCCAATTGTTTAATAGTTTTGTCTTTATCGTCAATCCAACGATGCTTATCCCAAACTAACCACCTGTTCCTTCTATGATCAAATCTAACTTTATTACCATACATTTCAACAATTTTCTCAGCATTACCGGTATCAGTTCTATGCATTGATTTAAAATCATTGTTTAT
>CAYXLS010000108.1:0-2006 GCA_964464785.1 uncultured Gammaproteobacteria bacterium
ACTGACGACCTGCTGTTTACAAAACAGCTGCTCTACCACTGAGCTACTCAGGCATAGGGTTATTATATCAACAAAGGAATGAGTTTGAGGTAAAATAGAACAGTATGGAAAAGAAAAAAAAGATTTTAGTACTGACGGATGACATGCCTTGGGGGCATAGGTCAATTGCTAAGGCAATCTATGGTTGTCTAAAAGAAAAAGAAGGAGAAAATAATTTTAAGGTTGAATATGCTGCTATCAAAGCTGAGGGAGGAGTGGCTAGCGATGTTTATAAATTTTATTATAGATATTCACCTAAATTAGGTAAGTTTTTTTTTAATACTGGAAACAATAGATTAACAAATAAAGTTGTTGATGAAATGGCTAAGAAGAATTTGTTAGGGTTAAAAAAAGAAATAAAAAAAATTAAACCGGACTTGATTATTTCGGCTTATTTTCTTCATACACGTTCATTGTCTTTGTGGCGGGAAGAAACCAAAAAAACCTTTAAACTATGGACTGTTGTAGCTGACCCTTGGACTATTTATCCAATGTCAGTTATACCAAAGGTTGATTTACATTTAGTTTACGATGAGGTTGGTTTGAATTTGGCAATTAAAATGGGAGTTTCTAGAGATAAAGTTTTGGTAACTGGTTGGTGGGTAAGGCAAGAAATGTATAAAAAGGTTGACAAGGAAAAAACAAAAATCTCGTTAGGAGTAAAAGATGATAGACCAGTGGTTTTTATAGGTGGGGGGAGTTTGGGGACAAGTGCTTTACCAAAATTATTACCTAGTATGTTTTTTTTAAAAGAAAAAGCCTTTTTTGTAATAAATACTGGAGCAGATAAGTTAGCCCATCGTTTGGTAGAAAATTATATAAAACTTATAAAAAAGATAAGGAAAGATGATGTTGTTTTGATTAAAAGTATGGGTTGGATAGAAGATATGGCTCAGGTTTTGTCGGCTTGTGATATTGTGTTTGGCAAGGCTGGACCGAATTTTTTATTTGACTGTGTAGCTTGTAATAAACCATTTGTGGCAATAACTCATATTGGTGGACAAGAAGATGGGAATATCGAAATAATTAAAAAGAAAAAATTAGGTTGGGTGAAAGAAAAAACTGATGAAATGAATAAATTTTTGGTTGAATATCTAAAAAATCCAAAGTATTATGAAAATAAATTTTTAAAAGAGATTCAAATTGAGTCGAAGAAAAATGAAAAATCGTTATCGATGATATTAGAAATGGTTAATAAAATTCTTTAACAATTAGGTATTTTTTTGGCGAAATTTATTTGATAGACAAATTCTTTGATTCCTAAAAATCGTATTATTTTGATTAACATCTTAATATCACCTAAACTACCATTAATTCCAGATTTTTTTGTTTTAGACCATTGGCCAACATTTTTTAAAAAAATTTTTCTGACTCGGTATTTTTTAAAAAATATTTTATTAATTGAGGCTTCAAGTAAATAACCTGGGTTATCAAAAATTTCAGGATATTTTAGTAGTAATTTCTTTTTGATGACTCTTTCTCCAGTATAGGCAATTGAGAATCCAGACAACCGACAGTGGAGTGATTCTTTCTCTTTTTGGCTTAATACCAGATCACAATTGTTTTTTAATATCGGATTTAATAGTGATATTAAATGTGTACTTTTAAAATTTTTTAAATCACTATCGATAAATATTAGAATGTCAGAGGTCGAGTTATCAATACCAGTTTTTATTGCCTGGGTTTTACCTTTATTTTTTGAATGAGTGATTAGTTTAATCCCTTTAATTTGTTGAAGAATTTTTCGGGTTGAACTTTTTGATCCGTCATCGACAACTAAAATTTCGTTGACAAGAGAAACTTTTTTTATTTGATCAATAATTGGGATGATTCGTGTTTTTTCATTGTAACAAGGAAGAATTGCCGAAATAGTGAAGGACATTTAGAATGATTATATAATAAAGTAAAAAAATTGTACTAGTCACGGACTTATTCGACATTAGGTTGTTTTCAATTAAATAATTAAT
>CAYXLS010000109.1:0-1971 GCA_964464785.1 uncultured Gammaproteobacteria bacterium
CAAAATATGAGCCTATCTATTTTGTCAAGAATTATTTGCAGATTTCAAAAACTATTTTTCGGGTCCAAAATGCGCTTACATTTTCACCAGACACTGAGGATTATGTGCAAAGGTCTTATCAGTAATTGCAGACCGCCTTTTTATATGCTTCTGGAAAGTCAGCCCAACACCCTTTTTATATACTTCCAAAAACTCCAGACCGTCCAGGCGGGATTCCTAATCGATACCCAATCGATTCCCAATGCATTGCCTATCGATTGCCAATGGGATGCCAATGGATTGGCTTTATCTGGGAGCACCTGTCAAGATCACATAATAGCCCTCCCTGCCCATTATATGGATTTTGCCCCCTCAGCTCCTTTTTATAGAGCCCGACAAAAATCCGACAATAAAGTTATGGGCTGTTGTTTGCCCAGATGGTTATCCGACTGAACACCAAGAAGATACCACACAGAATGTACACAAATAAAAGTAAAGTTTTGGACAGCCAGATGCGTATCTGCAATAATCACGGGGGGTTGGCTTCCAAAATGCACCACAACTGGGGCAGTCTCACCCAGACCCTCTGGAGGCGATAGAGTTTATGGGGTTTCTACATCTGGATACGGATATTGGTTAATCGCTTGCACATCAGCGGGATGGCATCTTACTGCGGTCATTTTTATATAGGGTTTATAGAGTTTTGCCCCTGCCCCGATCGCCCACATGGGGTGGCATAACCCTATCACGAACTCTGCTCCGTAGATTGGCGATAAAGCGTTTAGTTATAGGTGTATGCCACCGCAACCAATGTCTGGGATTTTCATCATCTTTCACGGATCTGTTGAACAGGTGTTGAACAGCCGATGCCTTACAGATAGCTATGGGTTAGCTTAGGGTTAGTCATGGGTAAGGTATGGGTTAGATATTGGTGTGTGTGTTTTTTGTTGACATGTCCAGTATGTGTGCTGATGTTGTCACACACATTAACAGCAAGAAAGGAGTCATGATGAAAACCGTGGTACAATCAATGATCTTAGTCGTGTTCATGGTCTTGTTATGGGGTTGTGGCCTCAAAGCGGGTGTCCCAAGTGCGGAGTCAACCCCGAATTGGACACCTGAGCAAATGCACAGCATTATTGAATCTGCATATGCTGAATCTGCATATGCTGATGACGAAAAAGAATTGACTGGATGGCGTGATACTGAAGAGGGCAGAATTCTCTATTTTAATCGTTTGACATATAATGGGTGGATAACGCTAACCATGACTCTGTTTAGGGTAGACACCCCCCAAGGTACAGGATATATTTACAAATATACTGGTTATGAAACTGGTGATGAGGGTAAGTGGAAGAATGTAGAATAGGGGTTAATGGTGTCAGCCAGATTCACATTGTTCAACTGGTTGGATATCGCCTGGGTATCTAGATAGCGGAATCAAGTGTGAAGTATGTCGAAAGGCTATCGATTGCCAATCGCATTCTTGGGCAAGGCATGGTTGAACATTACGAACCGGCATTGCCCAACCCCCACTTCAACACCCTGCCCAGGGGTCTGCCCTCCCCCCTGCCCAGTACCCTGCCCAGGGGTCTGACCAGGATGAGTTATTCCCACCGATAGGGTTATGGTTTCTGGTCGGTTTTGGATTTAAGGTTTTTTAAGGTTTATATACTAACATTTGTTAACAGGCAATGCCCAGATCGGATGACAAGTTTCCACAGGTCGGTGTTTTAGTAATCTGATTCATCCAACTACATTTACCCCCAATACTGACAATGCATTGTAGTGATGAATGTAAAATCCAAACCTCATCAAATCTCATCATTTTCTCCCACTCCAAACCTTATCAAATCTTATCACTTTGCCATCCCCCAACCTTGCGTAACCTTGCGAGTTTGCCTCGATCAAAACCTTACCAAACCTTACCTTTTTGTGAGCTCCTCTGCCCCGCCCTCAACTTGCAGAACTGGATTCCCCAGATGTTGGCAA
>CAYXLS010000110.1:0-1937 GCA_964464785.1 uncultured Gammaproteobacteria bacterium
CTAATGATGGGAAATATTATCTTACTGATACGGTGGATACTGAAACTTTGTTTCGTTTGATTCAATCAATTCCCTCTCCAAATGCAGAACCGTTTAAATTGTGGTTGGCAAGGGTTGGTTATGAAAGATTGGAAGAAACAGCTGATCCAGAAATTGCAATTAATCGGGCTTTGAAAACTTATTTACAAAAAGGTTATAGTCCAGAATGGGTAAATTTGAGATTAAAAAGTATTGAGATTAGAAAAGACTTAACTGATGAATGGGAGGCGCGAGGAGTAAATGAAGGTTTGGAATTTGCGATTTTGACTAATGAAATAACCAAGGCTTGGACTGGAATGACAACAAGGGAATATAAGAGTTTAAAAAATCTTAAAAAAGAAAATTTACGTGACAACATGACTAATATGGAATTAGTACTAAATATGTTGGCGGAAACGGCAACGACAGAAATTTCTAAAACCAAAAAACCGAAAAATTTTGGTCAAAATAAAGTAGTGGCTAGAGAGGGTGGAAGTGTGGCTGGTAACGCCCGTAAGGAAATTGAAAGTAAAACTAAAAAGAAAGTGATTACTGGAAAAAACGCCAGAGAATTAAAAAGGTTAAAATAGAGAGATGACTTACAGAAAAGTAGGAATAAAAGACGCCTTGGCGGTGGTGTGGAGATTGGTAATATTTGTGGCAATAGAAGTAATCACGGCAACATATTTGATAGAAAAAGGATTAATGTGGGTGTGGGGTTTGATAATTTTAATATTGTTGAGTTGGATAGTGAGTTGGCACTGTCGCTATTTTGGTTATGAATGTGCCAAATGTGGCCACAAACAAACAATTACTTTTATTAAAGAATTTTTAACTATAAATTTGGTCAGTCGAAAATATTTGAAATGTGAGAAATGTGGAAAGTGGAATCGGGCGAAGTTGTTGGTGGTGAGTTAGCTGGTCAGTTTTTCAGCCTATCAGCTACTCAGCTTTTCAGATTTTCAGATTTTCAGCTACTCAGATGGTTAGATTTTGAATAAAACAGGTTGGATATTGACAAATATTAGCAGTGTTATTAAAATAGTGCTAATTATAAATTTATCAAAAAAGGAGAAAATATGAACACTCTTATTCCAAAAAGATTATTAATGTCACCTTGGTTTGATAGAGATATAGACCAATGGTTTGACAACGACATAATCACGTCTAACAACAACAATGGACTGTCGATTGCTGAAGATGAAAAAAATGTCTATGTGGAAGCGGCAGTACCCGGGGTTGACCCAAAAGATATTGAATTAACCTTTGAAAAAGGGGTTTTACTGATTAGAGCTGAAGCTCAGGAAAAAGAAGAAAAGAAAAAAATGATTAGACAATCGAGAAGATCGTTTGTCTATCAAGTCAGTGTCCCGGGTGATATTGACTATAATGCCGAACCTGAGGCAAAATGTAAAAATGGAATGATGACGGTGAAGTTTTCTAAATCACCAAAATCACAACCAAAAAAGATTGCGGTAAAAGCGGAGTAAGTCAAGAATCAAAATTTATGATTTATGATTTATGATTTAAGATTTAAGAATAGGACAATAAAAACCCTCCAGAAAATGGAGGGTTTTTAAATTATTTACTAATTTAGGTTATCTTGTTCTAATACATTGTTTTTTAAAGTGTTTAAGACATAATTAGATAATGGATTATAAAAAAATATTGATTTTTATCGTTCAAATACTGATACGTATTTTAGGATTTGGTTTACTTATTTTAGGGTTGTCCGGCCTACCAACACTATTTTCTAATGGTGGAGTTACGACAAATATAATTACATTACTGTTACGGCTAGCTAATTATTTAAGTCAAATAATCGTTGGCTATGGACTGGTGAGAATGAAAAAATGGTCAATATTTGGATTAATCGTTTTAATTATTATTTCAATATTAATTCCCTTTCATAATTTATA
>CAYXLS010000111.1:0-1910 GCA_964464785.1 uncultured Gammaproteobacteria bacterium
CCAGATCAGGTTCCCCTGCTGATCATTTGAATTTATTCTGGGCTTCATCATGTTTTGTCTGACTGCTTCCGAAGGTATACATCAGACGCCCCGAAATTGATGCCAGGCCCAAAGACGCATAAAATCCTGAAGATGTAGTGCCGGTGGCATTATCAGTGGTTGAAGTGTATCTGAGATTGCCTATGCTGACTTCAAGGAAGGTATGGCCGTTGATTTCATAGGAAACTGCAGGCTCAAGGTAATACCCGGTTAACTTGTAGCCCTGGGCAGGATCAAGCTGGTTGCCGTCAGTTAATGTTCCTGCACTGCTCTTGCCGTACCTCATCGAGCAGTCAATCATGAATCTTACCTTGCCGTTATCAGGTGTGCAGAGACGAACGAATGGCCCGACAAACCAGTTGTTTCGTTTTATGACAAGCAGGTCTGAATAATCTGTTTCGAGATTCGTTGTCTTTGATGTGCCTGTTCCACCGGCTATGCCCAGGGCAACTACATCTTTAAACATGTAACCGATTCTCGGGTATATATTCCACCCCGTGGTAACAGGCTTATAAATTGTATTATCAGATGTCTCTGTCTTTGACCAGTTCAGATTCAACCCGAGGCTGAACAATGGTTGGGCTTCCAGAGCAACAGTTGCAGACAAGGCAACTATAAGAAACATTAATGAAACTTTCATATGATTATCATTTAGGAAGCAAGATTACCTATGGGATTAAAGAACATGTCCAAATTACAAAAAATAATGAATTAAGAATGTTGATATACTATTCCGTATTATATAATTATGACTTTTTCGGCTGTGACCGGCACCTCGGCAGAAGGCCTGGCAGCCTGGGACCGTTATTCGTCTGGGGAGCCTGGACGGTGAAACCGGGCACATCACTGGCCTATACCGCTCCTTACTCCGGGCCGCCGGCCGCCACACTTGAGACTTCACCGGTAGCGGTGGGTCAAATGATCATCTTCGCGGTCACTGTCGGTTACCTTTATATAGTTGACATCAGTAATGGAAGGATTATGGACAAATTGAACCTTGTAGCACCTGTCTTAAGCATAGTCTGCCTTGCAGGCAACCTCCTTTACGTGGCCAATTTCTCGGGAAATATTTCCTGCTTCCAAGTAAATATTGAAGAGAACCCATGATAAGCTCCTCCGTTAACACAGAAAGATATTCAGACCTGTTGCAACTCCCGGCAGACTGATGGTTGAACGAAATTAAACACAGGATTCCCGGCGAAATATCCCCGACTCACTTACGGATGAAGAAATTAAATTATTCCAATATTCTTGCAGAGGCTTCGTCAGTCCATCTCAATATAGCGTCCACCTCCGCCGGGCCAAGCCTTGCATCCCTGTGAATGAGCAGGTAGGATTTGAGAGGCATCTTTCCGCCAGAGACTTCATCCCTTATATCTTCAAGTAATCCTATTTTTTCACGATTGCTGTATGCGGTCCATTCTGAAAAATTCAGATATGACCTTCCTTCATTAATATGACCTGCAAGCAACCAGGAGGAGGGAGCCACCTTTGAGTACCAGGGAAGGATAACCTGGTTCGAGTGACAGTCAAAACAAGACTTCCTGAACTGCTCAATAACCGGTCCTGCAACCAGGCTGTCATTCGCAATGCTTTTATCATCTTCCGGTCTGTTCTCAGGAATTCCTGATGGAATAAACTGCACGGCAATGAAGATCAGCACCAGTGCCGCAATAATCATTATCAGAGTTTTCATAAAGGTATCATGAGGGTTGGGTAATTTCTTACTTCAGAAGGCTGTCAGCCCTGAATTCTGCCCACGATTGAAGTATCCTGATCTCTTCAGGCGAGGGCTTCATTTCAGGATATTTCCTGACCATACCTTCGGGAGGCATTGTCTTGTCTTTGAGAACTCTGATGATGTGATCAAG
>CAYXLS010000112.1:0-1905 GCA_964464785.1 uncultured Gammaproteobacteria bacterium
TGCATCGGGGCGGGCTCCGGTCAGGGGCAGCAGCAGGGCGAAGACGGTATGGCCGGGGCGCGAGCGATAGGCCAGCGCGCCACGGTGCTCGCGCGCCACCTGCTGGGCCAGGGCCAGGCCCAGCCCGGTGCCGTCGGCGCGGCCGGACACCAGCGGCAGGAAGATCTGCCCGGCCAGTTCGGCCGGCACGCCGCGGCCGTCGTCGATGATCTCCAGCCGCAGCGCCTGCGCATGCATGCCGTCACCGATGCGCGCCTCGCGCTCGATCCGGGTGCGCAGCGTCACCGTCGCCGCGCCGGCCTGGATCGCGTTGCGGACCAGATTCCACGCCGCCTGCGCCAGCCGGTCGGCATCGCCATCCAGGTCCGGCAGGCTGGGGTCGTAGTCGCGCACCAGCTTCACTGCCCAGCCGGCCTCCTGTTCGGCCAGGCGCAGCACCCGCTCGAGCACGGCGTGGATGTTGAGCGCCTCGTGCGGGCGCGGCGGCGCGGGCGCCAGCAGCTCGTCGACCAGGCCGGCCAGCCGCGCCACCTCGGCCTGGACCAGCTCCACCAGCTCGCGCGATTCGGGGTCCTGCACCCGCCGCGCCAGCAGCTGGCCCGCGCCCTTGATCCCGGCCAGAGGATTGCGCAGTTCGTGGGCCAGGCCCTTCAGCGAGGCGGCCAGCGCGTCCGGCAGCGCAATCAGCGGGTCCTCACCGGGGAACTCGTCCACCGGATGCAGTTCCAGCAGCCAGCCGTCCTCGCCGCGCGACAGCCAGGCGTCGGCGAAGCGCGCGTCGGCGCCGGGAGAGGCCAGCGAAACGCGCCGCAGGTGCAGCGGCTCCCCAGGCGCTTCGCCACCGCGCTCCAAAGCCCGCTGCAGCGCCTCGCCTTCCGCCTCCAGCGCCGCCAGCGGCAGTCCATGCAGCCTTTTCGCGCTGACCCCGAGCCAGCGCGAAAAGGCGGCGTTGCAGCCGTGGATGCGCCCGTCCACGCCGGCAGACGCCAGTGGCGTGACCAGGCGGTCGCAGGAATCCTCGAGCGGTGGCGGCAGCGGCATTGCACCAATGTAGTGCAGGCGCGGCCCGATGGGAGGATCAATCCACCGCCGGCCGCGTCAGCCGCCACGCCGCCCACGCGCCAAGCAGCGCGAACGGCAGGCCGGTGGCGAACACCCAGGTCGACGCCGCCTGCGCGCTGGCCGCGCCCGGGGCCATGCCGAAGCCCACCGCATTGGCCGCCGCGCCGGCGATCGCCGCGCCCACCGCGCCGCCGGTCTGGCGCACGGCGATGAAGGCCGAGGCGCCGGTGGCGCGGTCGTCGTCGCTGAGCATGCCCAGGATGCGCCGGTTCATCAGGCTCGACGACATGCCGAACCCCACCCCCGTCACCGCCGCCGCCAGCACCACCGCCCACAGCGGCGCATGGCCCAGGGTGATCATCAGCAGCACCACGCCGATTGCGATCAGCGCCCCGCCGGTGCGGATGCAGCGGCGCTCGCTCGCGCCGCCGTCCACCCCCGCTATCGCGAACGCGGCCAGGGTCCAGGCCATGGCCTGGGCGGCGATCACGTAGCCGGCCCACAGCGGCGACAGCCCGTGCAGGATCTGCAGCAGCGCCGGCCCGTACACGGTCAGGCCCATCGAAGCGGCCATCAGCGCGAACATCGCCCCGTAGCCTGCGCCGATCGCGGTGCGCGGGTCCCCTGCGCGATGCGGCAGCAGCCGCACCGGCGCGCGCGCGTCCAGCCGCAGCATGCCGGCCAGCACCACCAGGCCCAGCAGCACCATCACCGCGGTCATCCACGGCGTACGCGCGAAATCGGCCAGCGCCACCAGCCCCACCCCGGCCGCCAGCGCGCCGAGCTGGCGCACCGGCACCCGTCCGCCCCGGCGCGGCGGATCGGTCCCCTCCAGCAGCCACG
>CAYXLS010000113.1:0-1903 GCA_964464785.1 uncultured Gammaproteobacteria bacterium
TGAATGTTGCCGCAGGTGATGTTGACGGTGATGGAAAGGCCGAGATAATTGCTGGTGCCGGACCAAATCCTCTTCAGAAAGCTGTTGTGGCGGTATACAGGGGCGATGGGACATTCACGGGCACTCGTTTTGAGGCATATCCATCCAATGAGTACCGGTTTGGTGTGAACGTGACAGCCCGTGATCTGGATGGCGATGGCGTGGCCGAGATTATAACAGGACCTGGGCCTTCGCCATTCAATGATTCCTGGATACGCGTGTTCAGGGGTGATGGCACCCTCCTGTCAGATGGTTTCCTCGCCTTCCCGGAGTCTACAAAGTTAGGGGCCAAGGTTGCAACCGGGAATATAGGAGAGTAAGGGCATACTCTCCTATATTCGCATTTTATTCATTCACTTTGCAGTAAATACGGTCGCGTCAAAACTACCAGTTACGAGGTTGATCCACAGAATTTGTTGCTTTGAACCAAGAGGTTTTTTTGTGACAAATATCAATACTCTCTAAAAAACAAGCTTTTCGGTAACTGAATTGAATGGCATCATTTCTGCATTTCTGTTTATCCTCAGACATGGGATTGGGCTTTCGAGAGAGCGGTAATAAATGATTGATTGAAGCCCAGACGTTTAAATGAAATGATTTGGTAAACCCAGATCAGTAAGCGTGAAGAGGAGGTGATTTCACGAAACGAAAAAGCGTTGGTAGTAACATTGTGAAACGGCGGTGAGGGGCGCCAAAGAAAACAGATAAAGGAGGTTACATATGAAAAGAAAAATGTTTTTAGCAGCAATGGTGGTTCTCGCCTTGATTGTTTTTGTACCGTGTGCCTGGTCGGCAGGGGTTCTCAATATGCCACCCAATCCGGTGGATCTTAAACATAGCGCATGGCGGGATTATTCAATGGGCGGCACGTTTGTTATTACCTTAAAGGGCGGCATTCCATCGGGGTTTGATCTTGCTGATGGTCCCTATACAGGCTGGTGTGCTGAGGATAATGGAAAGGATCCGGTGGATGGTGCTCGGGACCTGTTTGACAGCACAGACACGTCGAAACTGCCCGACTCATATGCGACGGTCAACTGGAAAAAGGTCAATTACCTGCTCAATAACAAGCTCGGTACCCCTGCTCAGGTTCAGTTAGCTCTCTGGTATCTCATTGGAAAGAATTCGACCGCACCATTTACTCTGACGGGAGCCGTGAAGACCATGGTTGATAATGCGAATACTGACGGTGAAAAGTTTGACCCCAAACCTGGCCAGATTGTTGCAGTTCTCGTATTTGGTGATGGGTATGGAAGTAGTCGTGACAATCCTGATGGTTATCAGGATACTTTGATCGAAGTCAAGGTGCCACCTCGCGGATGCACCTTAACGCCGGGCTATTGGAAAACGCACTCAATTAATGGTCCTGCTCCGTATGATGACATATGGGGAGACAGAGAAGACGACACATTCTATTTAAGTGGTAAGACATGGTATCAGGTGCTTTGGACACCTCCGAAAGGTAACGCGTATTACATCCTGTCCTTTCAGTTCATAGCGGCCAAACTCAACATTCTTGCTGGTGCCTCTATTACGCCTCAGGTTGAGGCAGCGCTTCTTTTTGCAGAAGATTTCTTTACCAATAATGGCCCTTCCACTAAGCTATCAAAGCAACTCAAAAATACAGTTATCTATAACGCCGGTGTTCTTGATTCCTATAACAACGGCTATATTGGTCCGGGTCATTGCTCAAACTAGCAGGTTGAAATAACAAATTTCAGTTAAGGGGGCAGCGGATAATTAATCCGTTGCCCCCTCGTTATTATTCCAATTTTTCCCTATGGGCTATCAGCTTACAGCTATAAGCTCTCTCAAATTCCTTGACTTCTCCGCCTTTTTCCTTTAATGTATTGATGCGGGGTGG
>CAYXLS010000114.1:0-1900 GCA_964464785.1 uncultured Gammaproteobacteria bacterium
ACCCTGATGAAGCCCGACAGCGGGCAGGTCCGGGTGGACGGCATCGACGCTTCAGCCGACCCGGCCGCGGTGCGGCGGGTGCTGGGCGTGCTGCCGGACGCGCGCGGCATCTACAAGCGCCTGACCGCGCGCGAGAACATCGCCTACTTCGGCCAGCTGCACGGCCTGTCGCGAAAGCAGATCGCCGAGCGCACCCGCGCGCTGTCGCAGCAGCTGGACATGGACGACATCCTGGACCGCCGCACCGAGGGCTTCAGCCAGGGCCAGCGCACCAAGACCGCGATCGCGCGGGCGCTGGTGCACGACCCGCGCAACGTGATCCTGGACGAGCCGACCAACGGACTGGACGTGATGAGCACCCGGGCGATGCGCGAGTTCCTGCTGCAGCTGCGCGCGCAGGGGCGCTGCGTGATCTTCTCCAGCCACATCATGCAGGAGGTGGCCGCGCTGTGCGACGAGATCGTGATCATCGCCAAGGGCCGGGTGGTGGCCGCCGGCAGCGCCGACGCGCTGCGCGCGCGATTCAATGAAACCAACCTGGAGGACGCCTTCGTCAGGGCGATCGGCTCCGACGAGGGGCTGGTGGCATGAGCGCCGGATTCTTCAAATCGATGCTGACGGTGGTGCGCAAGGAGCTGCTGGACATCACCCGCGACCGCCGCACCCTGGCCCTGGCGGTGCTGATGACCCCGCTGCTGATCCCGCTGATGATGCTGGGGATGATCTCGCTGGGCGAGAAGCGGATGAAGACCCAGCAGGAAAGCGAGATCGAGCTGCCGGTGGTCGGTGCCGAGCGCGCGCCCAACCTGATCGGCTTCCTGGCCTCGCAGCGCATCCGCGCGGTGGAGCCGCCGGCCGACATCGCCGCGGCGATCGCCAGCCAGCAGGTCGACGTGGCGCTGGAGATCGGCGAGTCGTTCGATGCCGACTGGCGTGCCGGCCGGCCGGCGCCGGTGGTCGTCATCAGCGACGCCACCCGCAGGAACGCCGAGCTGCCGGTGCAGCGCGTGCGCAGCGCGCTGCACGCCTACGGCGACCAGATGGGCGCGCTGCGCCTGGTGGCGCGCGGCATCGATCCCTCCGTGGTCCGGCCGCTGGGGGTGGGCAACCGCAACCTGGCCAGCGAGGAGGCCAGCCGCGGCATGATCCTTTCGATGATCCTGCCCTACATGCTGATCCTGGGCAGCTTCCTGGGCGGCTCCTACCTGATCCTGGACGCGACCGCCGGCGAGCGCGAGCGGCAATCGCTGGAGCCGCTGCTGGCTACGCCGGCAGCGCGTGGGGCCATCGTCAGCGGCAAGATGGTGGCCGCCTGCCTGCTGGGCCTGCTGTCGCTGCTGCTGACCCTGCTCGCGCTCAAGGCCAGCGCCCAGCTGGGCGAGGCGGCCAGCATGCTCGACGTCGGCTTCGGCGCCATGCTGCGCATGCTGCTGGTGCTGCTGCCGATGCTGTTCATCGGCACCGCGCTGCTGAGCCTGCTGGCGGCGTCGGCCAAGAGCATGAAGGAGGCCCAGAGCCACATGACCTGGCTGATGCTGCTGCCGATGGTCCCGGCCTTCGTGCTGATGGTCAATCCGATCAAGAACGAGCTGTGGCAGTTCTCGGTGCCGTTCCTGGCCCAGAACCAGATGCTGCTCAAGGTCATCCGCGCCGAGGCGATCGATGCGCAGACCTGGGCGGTGTACCTGGGCGCGGGCTTCGGCCTGGCCGCGCTGCTGTGGCTGGGCGCGGTGGCGCGCTACCGGCAGGAGAAGCTGGCGGTGTCGTCCTGAACCGGCGGCCTGCCCCGGCAGGCCCTGTGGAAAACAAAACGCCCGGCATTGCCGGGCGTTTTGCGTTGCCGCCAGCGGCGCTCAGTCGCCCGGGTTGAACCCGATCACGCGGCGGGTGGTGACCGCCT
>CAYXLS010000115.1:0-1852 GCA_964464785.1 uncultured Gammaproteobacteria bacterium
CCGATAGGAATTGGTTTAAAGTCAATATTAAAAACTATTTTAGCGTAAAGAGTGTTGTATTTATCATAAATATCTTGGATTTTTGATTCACTAAATTTGTTAACTAAAGATTGAATGGTTTTTTTAAAATCGACATAATCTACTTTGTTTAAAATAGAAAAATCCAGATCTTCTGAAAACCGGATGGAATTATAGGCTAACTTCAGTGCTGTTCCTCCTTTAAATACTAAATTGTTACCAAAATTTGATTTGTATAACTGGTCTAAGATGTAAATTTGATAATGTTCTTTTAGAATATTATCAGTGACGGTTTGGTTTTCTAAAGCAAATTGTTGTGCTTGTTGTTGTGTTAACATAGTATACATAAATGTATACTAATGTGACACATAAGTCAAGAAGATAGTTATTAACTGGATAAGACTATTTGATCGTCAATTTTGGTAAATCCGAGTATAATTAGCTTAAAGTAAGTTTTGATTAATGATTCAAACAGTGGTTCCACCCGTGAACCATTGAGTCCGCTCAATGAGAATGAGGGGTTTTTAAAGTATTCTTTTTTAATTTTAGATGCCAAGCACCCAGTCTATCGCGTTGATTTGTTCTATTCCATTGAAATTATTTTTCTCAGGGTCAAGTGTTATTACAAATTTACGATTATTATCATCTATATTTTTAAGTGCCGACAACTCTCGGTCTCTAGTTTCTCCATTATGCATGCTTTCGGTTATTTGGTAATATTCCAAGATTCCTTCTTTATTTTTAGCGACAAAGTCTATTTCTTTACCATTTTTTGTTTTACCAATCCATATTTGATAACCCCTTCTTAAAAGTTCTAAATAAATTACATTTTCTAATGCTCGTCCTAAATCAAATTGCTCACCTTTAGCTAATAGTACTTGTCTTAGACCAGTATCTACAAGGTAGTATTTTTGCTGGGTTTGTAAAAGTTCTTTGCCTTTTATATCAAAACGGTTAACACTATACAAAATAAAGCTATCAATAGTAGCAGACAAAAACTTTTCAACTGTTCTGCTAGATATTTTTCTATAATTATTACCCATATAGTCGGCAATTTTTTTGGGGGATAATAAATTACCGATATTGTCGAAAACAAATTTTAACGTATTTTCTAAAGCTTCGGCATCGTTTACTCCCTCACGGGTAATTATGTCTTTAAGAACGATTGTGTGATATAAACCAGACAAATAATCTATTCCTAAATTAGTACTTTCGTTAAACATTTCAACTGATTGTGGAAATCCACCATTTCTAAGGAAGTTTATAAATGTTTTTTGACGATCAATCATTGAGTTTTCCCCAAGTATTTTGATATATTCGGCAAATGAGAATGGTAATACACTAATTTCTATTTGTCGTTCAGAAAGTAGCGTAGAGAATTCAGATGATAAAAAATAGGCATTACTGCCAGTTATGTACAGATCAACATTATCTTTGACAAAAAGACTATCAACCATTTTCTCAAACTCTTTAACATTTTGGATTTCGTCTAAAAAGATATAATTCATTTTGCCAGTAATGAGTTTATTTTCTATTTCATCATGAAGTTTTTTCCAATTGGTCAAGTTAATGTTTTTAGCTTCTTCAAAATTTATTGATTGAATTTGGTTTTCTTTGATTCCATTACCTATTAGTTCTTGTCTAAACAATGATAATAAGGTTGATTTTCCGGAACGTCTAACACCAGAAATAACTTTTATAATGTGTTTATCTTTTAGTTGACGTAATTTTTCTAAATAATTTTCACGCTTTATCATAATAGACTCATTGTATTAATTTAGGGTCTTGCATAGATAAGAATCTTTCTTTAAGTTAAACTTACCTAAATGCAGGC
>CAYXLS010000116.1:0-1825 GCA_964464785.1 uncultured Gammaproteobacteria bacterium
GTTGCAAAATCAAATTCACTTTCTTGCTCAACACTATTAATGCAACTTAATATGTATTTTATAAGTACCCTACTTTGTTCAGACCTGCCATATGAAATATCTTGGAATGCTTCTTTAAACTGTTCAAATCCGGGTTGTTGATCAATAAGTTCTTTTTTAAGTTCCTCAAACACCTGTTGTACTTTCTTTGAATTTTGATTTCTGTCTTCGGTTCTCGTTGCTTCTTCTATCTTACGACCGTAAGTCGAATATAGTTTCTCAAGCTTGTTACCGGGAAGTTTACAAACAACTGAATATTTGAACGAAAACGATTCAATCCACTTGAAGACTCTTTTCGGGTCAGTCCCCAATTTCTCGATGCTCCTGAGAATGCTCAGAAACAACACGTAGCACTGAGATACATTCATCAGCTTCAATGCGCGGAGCGAACTATAGATATGCGACCCACTCTTGATGTCATCCCATGTATCCGCATATCCTGCGAGAAGTCTATTAAACCAGTCCGATGCTGTGTGAAGATCGAATAACAATGTCTCGTAGTTAGTGGTTTTAATCTTTATCGTTTTATACAGCTTCTTGTCAGGAACCAGAGGATATCTGGAGATCCAATAGTAACGTATGAATTTTTTCATTTCAGAACCCGTTTCATGAACATTCGTCACTATCTCACTCCAGTATTCTTTTGCTATATCTCTTTCTTCATCATCCCGAAGTTTGTTGAAAATCATATTCTTGAGAAGATCAGCCACCGACAGGTCAACACCTCTTGCATTTGTGGTTTCAAACACATCATAAGCGTCATCCTCATTCCCGATCTGAATTTGTATCACTGGTAAGGTGTGTATTCTGTTTCTTAAATTCTGAAGATAATCCAATTTCTTTGAGTCATCTTGTATGGTTTTAAGCGCCAGAGATACCTGGTCATGGAAATATTTGTAGTTGTCTCTAACGAGTTTCTCCTCTTTCGTCTTGGGATTTGACTGAAGCATATCCCCGGTTCTATCCTGCACATAACGCTTGACGAAATCTTGTAGTGATTCACTACACTTGATTCTGGGGGTGTACTTTCCTTCACTTTCGTCCTCTATTGCTATATCATGCCTATGAAAGAAATCTGCTTTTTTCTCATCAATCTTTGCCGCAATATCCCTCAAGACTGAACATAAAATTGTGATGGTTAGCAGTCTTTGTTGACCGTCTATGATGTCATAATATCCAGTCTTCTCGTGAAATTCGGTATTGAAAATCAACGATCCAATGAAATTTGAATGATCATCGTTCAAGTCACTCCATAAATCCGAAACCTGATCCTCATTCCATGTATATGGTCTTTGGTATCGAGGAATCCTGAATTTCTTATACGATGTGAATAGGATATCCCGTAACTTGTAATCTTTTGCTTCATAGATCAAATCATTTTTCATAGCACACCCCTCTTTCAAGAATGGTGTTTCTGCATGTTTGAATAGAAAAGCTCTGGACTCAGACATTTGCGGTAAGACATTCAGTGCCCCCCCTAGTTGAACCTCGGTACTCTGAACCAAGTTCAACTAACTATTGAACTTCTACCACCATCCATATTCCACGTCAATGAAAATATTGATCTAAAAACTGAAAACAAAATGGTTTAATGATGACTTACTCTGTATCGAGTCCTTAAGAATATTACTTTATGTTATTTATCTAAATCCTTTGCCAATAAAACATCCCACAATAAACTTTTTAATTTAAATTTTCTCTTGATGACCAGCACAAATAATATTGGTAGTTGCTGCTATGTTGATAGATCATGTGGGCACGGTGTCGGGTTTTCCTGAGCAAACCG
>CAYXLS010000117.1:0-719 GCA_964464785.1 uncultured Gammaproteobacteria bacterium
GCTGGCTCGTCGAGAGCGAGGTGTACCCGGAGAAGCTCGCGGCGGCCGACCTCGAGTGGCGCCTGCCCGCGCCCGCCGAGCGCCAGGCCGAGGACCGCATCATCTTCGACGACCTCGTCTACGCGCGCTTCCCGGAGGCGGCGCGATTTCTGTTAATCCACTTTGATCGCTTTTACGCGGAAGAAGCTTTTGTCGGAGGTGGTCCCGACAGGATAGGTCGTGTTGGAAGTGCTTTCCAAAAAACTCCAGTCACCATAGGGGTCGGTAGCGCTGTAAACCTCGTAACCTGTGGCGCCGTCCACAACCGGCCAGCTAAGGTCGGCAAGGCCGGTAACGGGATCGAGGGTGATGCTGATCTGCGGTTCCGGCAGGTATTCGCCCACGAAGATGTTGTTGACCATGAAGTCGTTGTCGGCGTTGGAAGCGGTGGAGCCGGCGTAAAAGGCGATCCTGACGTGGCCGGTGTGGCCCGCGAGGGGGATGGCGACCAATTCGCCACTGGGCCTGATATTGTTGAGCACAAAAGCAGCGCCGGTGTTGTTCCATTCCCGTACGATATTGGCCGTGCTCCAGCCAAAACCGTCGCCGATCAGCACGGCGAAGCGGTCATCCACTCCGGCGGGGTCTGGTGGGGTGCCTGTGGGCGGTTGGCCATACTTCAGCCAGGCCAGGTCGAAAGTGAGCCAGTGATCCGGATCGCTCACGTTGAGCAGGGGTGA
>CAYXLS010000117.1:729-1818 GCA_964464785.1 uncultured Gammaproteobacteria bacterium
TCAGCCAGTCATCCTGTACCCACATGCTGTTTGGAACAAGGGTTACAGGGTCAGTGAGCTCTCCGCCCCACCTCTGCCACGCGTCGGAGGGCGGGAAGGAGGCTGCGTCGAAACTTTCCGTCCAGGGGAAGGTTGTGATGGCGGGATCGGCCAGGGTGGTGAAAGTCCAGGTGGGACAGGCGAGCGCGTAACCGAAGCTGTTGTGTGGAATCACCCGCCAGGAATAGTTGGTACCGTAGGCCAGGTAATCCGCCGGGTCGTAGCTGCTGCCGGTGACCACCAGATTGTTTTCGATGTATTCCACCGGGTCGGTTTTCCAGAGCGAGAAAAGATAGTGATCCGGCGCTCCGCCGCCGCTGCTCCAGGAAATGTTCTTTTCAATGGCAACGTCCGTCGCCAGATCCGCCGGAATGGGCAATATGGCCGGAGGCGGCACATCGGTGGGTGGGGTCATCAGCCAGATATTGGGGTGATAGCTGCCCCGGGCGCCGCTGATGGTGGGAAAGGAAGCGTCCTGGTGCTTGTAAACGCAGCTGTAGCTTACACTGCTGCCGTAAAATGAGGGTGGTCCCCCCACCTTGGAGCCGTCCCGGTTTTCCCAGAGGATCTCGATGCCCCAGTTCTGGCCCTCGGTGTAGGTATAGCTGAAGGGCGCGGTGAACACGATCGTGTTCCAGCCGGGGCCGTTCCAGGTTACGCTGCCCTCATAGACATAGGTCCAGCCTCCGGTGGGAGGATTGGGATATGCTACTTCTGTGCTGCCATAAGTGGGATTGTAGGCATAGCGCATGTAGACGCGCTGGCTGTCCATCACGTAGTTGCTGATGGAACTTGACACCTGAAAAGCCAGGCCGGTGAGGCTGATGGTGCCGCTTACGCCGGCAGCGGCAAGCTCATCACCGGTGTAGATGAATTTGCTCCAACCATAGTTGTTGTAGCCGTAGGTTGGCACCTTGTTTTGGGTGGATGTGCCCGTTCCGAGGAAGTAATCATCCGCCGCCAAAGCGGAAAACAGGACTGTGCTGAGTAAGACTAACAAAGCGGTCTTCTTCATGATTTCTCCTATTTGATGATGGTTATTTTTCTGGT
>CAYXLS010000118.1:0-381 GCA_964464785.1 uncultured Gammaproteobacteria bacterium
TTCGTCTACACCGAACGCGACCGCGAAGCGCTGCGGCTGTGCCAGGAGCGCGGCGTGGCGTTCGTCGACATCGCCCCGGTCAGCCGCGCCCGCGGTGGGGAACCCGCGATGCTCGCTGATGACGGCCTGCACCCCTCCGCGGCCCTGTACGGCGAGTGGACGAAGCTGGCGCTGCCGGTCGCACGAGGGCTGCTCCAGCGCGCGCGCCGTTAATCCCGCCGCGCGCGGTTTGAAGCGCGATGCGGGCGTGATAGCTTGTCCGCCGTCCCGACACCGGTACGCCGGATGCACCCTGTTTCATCCCCCAGCCTGCCCGACCTTGGCGCCCTCTCGTCGCTGCGGCCGCTGGACCGTGCCCGCAGCCGGACGATCGCGCGGGCG
>CAYXLS010000118.1:395-1804 GCA_964464785.1 uncultured Gammaproteobacteria bacterium
CCCTGATCAAGCTGCGCACCGATCCGCTTTATCCGGGCGTGCTGGCCGCACTGCGCGGCACCCGCGCGCCGGTGCTGGACCTGGGCTGCGGGCTGGGGCTGCTGGCGCACGCGCTGCGCCAGGACGGCCAGTCGATCGCCTACCGCGGCGTGGACATCGACGCCGACAAGATCTGCCGGGGGGCGCGGGTGGCGGCCGACATCGGCCTGCGCGACGTGCGCCTGGAGGTGATGGACGTGGGCACGGAAACGCCCGACCACTCCGGCAGTGTCACCATCCTGGACGTGCTGCAGTTCCTGCAGCCGGCCGAGCAGCACGCGCTGCTGGTCAAGGTGGCCGCGATGATCGCCCCGCGCGGCCGCCTGGTGATCCGCACCGGCCTGCAGGACGAAAGCGGCCGCAGCCGCACCAGCCGCGTCAGCGACCGCTTCGCCAACCTGGTTGGCTGGATGCAGGAACGCCCGCGCAGCTACCCCACCGCCGACGGGCTGCGGCGCAGCCTGGAAGGCGCCGGCCTGGAGGTCTCGCTGGCCCCGCTGTACGGCAGCACGCCGTTCAACAACTGGCTGCTGGTCGCCACGCCCAGCACGCCGTAACCCTGCCTCCGCGTTACCGCGCGCCGCTTGCAGTAGGATCGGATGCAGGCGGGCTGGCGGCTGCCGGCACGCCGTGGTTCCAGGCGCTCCCATGACGCGAGGACAGACCGATGACCGACGCCAGCAATCTCCCCCTGGCCCTGTACAAGGCCAATCTCGAACTGTGGCTGCATCTTGGCCAGTTGCTCAAGGACAACCGCGAACAGTGGATGGGCCTGCTGACCCGCGAACTGGAGCAGCGCATGTCCGAAGCCAGGCGCGGTGCCGGCAACGTGCCGGCCGCGGCTGATCTGCCCTCGATGGCGATGCTGCCGGGCAGCGAACTGTGGCGCATCGCCGAACAGCAGGTGTCCGACCTGCAGGCACTGGCGCAGACCGCCAGCGGCAACCAGATGGCCTTCGTCAACGGCTTCCAGCAGGCGCTGGAGGAGTGGCAGCAGGCCACCGCGAGCGCATTCGGCGAGGCCGCGGGCGACGTCGAGCTGCCGGCGCAGCCGTTCCAGGGGCTGCATGACACTTTCGAACAGCTGTCGAACGCGCTGCTGTCCGGCATGGGCGCACTGGGACCGGCTGCTGCGCCTGCCCCGGGCACCGGCGCACCGCGGCCGGCGGCAAACAAGGCTCCGGCGCGCAAGGCTGCCAGGGCTGCGAAGCGGCCCGCCCGCAAGGCGGCAAGGAAGACGGCGGCCCCGGCCACGAAGAAAGCCGTGAAGAAGGTCGCGAAGAAGGCGGCCAAGGCCCCCGCCAGGAAGGCCGCGAAAAAGGCCACGAAGAAGGTTGCGCGGAAAGTCGCGAAGAAAGCACCGAAGAAAG
>CAYXLS010000119.1:0-1799 GCA_964464785.1 uncultured Gammaproteobacteria bacterium
TTGTCACCATTGGTTAATTCACCGATGTCGAATATGTATCGTAACTTATTCAGAGGTCATCCCGATATTTCGGGATTAGACTCACTTTATCGATATCGATAAACATTTATATACTCACCCGATTTTACCAACGGATAGTTTTGCTTAATTATCTCCCAATCCTCAGTTTTCAAGTCCATTCTATCTTTTGGCTCCACGATAAAATCAAAACCATAATGTCTCATCTCCATAAACGCCCAAATATGAACTGCCACATCTGTTGGCCATTCACCCAGTATCCAGCCCTGTCTGTGAGACAAAGATAAAGGTATCGAATCATCTTTGGCCAAATAAATTATTTTTTTGTCCTCAGGAATTAACTTTTCAATCTCTTTTGCTATCACCACTTCAGCTATTTTCCCTCGGTCATCAAAATGATAACTACTAGTTCTAATCCCGTTATAAATCAAAAGAGGAACCAATAAAACGATTAATATTTTGCTTTTTTCAAGAAAAAAATTTAAACCAATTGTTGCCAAAATAACTACTAAGGGGATATAAACATTGGCATAATATTGATGAGTCAAATTACCATCCGGAGCGACCAACCAATAAATAATTACCCCACCAAACCAACCTAACAAAGGAATTATTTTTTTATCTTTTCTAATTAAACCCACCAAAAATCCAATTAGAGCCAGACCACTTACAACTTTTCCCATAGTTTCACCAATAATATTTTTCCAAACCAATCTCTTAATATATTCCAATTGAAACAGTTTTTCTCTCCCTGCCAAAATCCAATACTCCCAGCTCATATCAATCTCTAAACGATCTTTTCTCCACCACCAAAAACTATAAAACCCAATCGATAACAAAAATAAAACCACATAATCACTTTTTTTGCTTTTTTTAAGCCACATAAAATAAAATAGAAGAGGCAAACAAATCAATCCAAATGGACGACTAGCTACACTTATTCCCAAAAACAACCCTGCCAAAATCAAATATAAATATTTACCACTTTCTCGATACTTCCAACCAAAATATAACGACACCCAAATAAAACTAACAGCCAAGGCATCCGGATGAATCGCATGACCAACAAAAAAGATACTTCCAGGGACAAAACTATAAATTAATACTGCAAAAAAACCCATTTTTTTATTCCACCATTTTGACATCAATCCAAACAATGCCACGCTCCCAAATAAATATAAAAACATATTAACCAATCTTGCAACAAAAGGATAATAACCAAAAAATTTATAACTATTTGATATTAACCATTGATAAAACGGCATTTCCAAAAAAAAATAACCTTCAGTGTTTGCCACAGGTCTTATCAAACAACTTTTTGGATACCAAAAACTAGTTTTACCTTTATATAAAAAATAAGCCACACATTCAGTATCTGTTTGTCTCATCGGATGAGCATCAACAGGTAATACATTTAAGTTCTTCATTCTAACTACCAACCCAAACATCAAAATTAAAATCAAAATCAACCGAGTACTATTTTTCTTTAAATATTTTTTTAACATCTGTTCTTAATTTAGGTTATAATATTACATAATTTTATCGCAAACAAAAACTATATGTCTTCAGAATTAATAAATAACAATTTAAACGAAATTCGTCATTCTGTCGAACACATTTTGACATTAGCCATGAACCGTCTTTATCCAAATCAGTTTTTACCAGCCATGGGACCAGCTACCGAAGATGGTTTCTATTTCGATTTTGAACCACTCAATGGATTTAAATTAAATGAAGAAGATTTTGCCAAAATCGAAACTGAAATGTCTAAAATTGTTAAA
>CAYXLS010000120.1:0-1796 GCA_964464785.1 uncultured Gammaproteobacteria bacterium
GGATCACCGATCCGAAACATGTTCTTATCCTTACCATCTGGAGGGTTGGATATCCCCGCACTGATTGCCTGGGGAGTGAAATGAAGACCCCTATCTGAATATGCTTTGTCAATTATCATCTTATTAGCTAATGTTGAATTGCTCATGAGGATATTGTAGAAATACCGGGGTTTGTATCTGAGTGAATCTAAGCCAGTTTGTGCTATTAATCCTACAGCGTTAATCAGATCCTGATTAAATGTAGATGCTCCAATCCTGTTTCTAATCTCCCACCATGCTGAGGCAATGGGATAACGACAGAAATACTCTTGATAGAATTCTTCACTTAGAACAACGCCTGGATACTCAAGAGGGAAATTTGCCAACACATCTGATACAGAGTAGTTTGTAATATCATTGACATTATTGGGTGAGTTTATATATAAGTTGGAGCCTAATACTGAACAAGGAAAGTAAACAGCAAATGCTTCATCCATCGCTCTCTTGGATTGATCAGTGTTATGAAAAAAAGCACAGTTCAGTTTATCATAGATAAAAGCATGACTTAACTCATGACGTGATACATGAGAGAATTGGCCAATGTCGTAGCGAATGTGAATTTCCCAACTGTTTGGATCACAGAATCCAAAATCACTTATTTGAGAATTACTGATAATGTTCCACCCAAATGAATTGGAAACGGATGATATACTGTTTAGCGCGAAAAACTGATCCAAAATATGGTAATAAATGTTGGTTGAGTTGCATTGGTTATCAGGAAAATGTGCCCTGATAATGTTGCCGGCTATCAATATGTTACTGCTATCTGCTTTAACAACTTGCGAAATATCTGGATACTCACACAATGAAAGCTTCTGCTCGTAATCAAGCTCTATCGTTAAGTTACTATAAGTGCTGTCGATTATCGCTACAAACCCAGAAGCGTCGGTATATCCGATGAAATTATCGGTCATGACCTTGATGTTTGAAAGAGTGCTGTTAGGTAACTGAAGAATGTTACTACTTGTGTATGTCGTTTCATAAATGTCACCAGTAACGTAGCAGTCATCGTTTGCAATCCTGATTTTTCTAGTGTATATGACCTCTCCAGTAGTTGGATCAACATAATTCACTCCGCCTCCAAAACTTACAAGATAGCATAGTTTAAACTCGACCATCCCAGACTCATATTCTATGGGAGCATAAACTAATTTTATATGCCTACGGAACATCCAATGATTTCTATCGAAATCCTTATTAGTGTCGTAGCGTTGTAAGACAGCATTTATCGCTTGATCCTCTGTGATATTGACTTGGACAATCTCAGAACCTATATCTACCGTGTTATCAGTAACAATAATCTCGCTTGTTGGAATATTATAGTCTATGCGTAGAACTCCAGCACCCTCAATCCCATATCCATTAACACGCTGCCTATACGTAACCCAAGTTCCATTAAATCGAACTCCAATTTCTTCTCTAACTAACTGTCCTTCCCTAGCCCTGATATAAGGTTTAACCCTAGAGAGAACCTGCACAAATACTTGTTTCATCACAACAGTATCTTGGGGAGCAGTAATTGGGATGTCTCGAAAGTTACCGCGATAATTACTAAATCCCATTGTCTGATAACTATATCCAATATCCCCCACAAACCCCGTTTCGGCTTTGAATCTTGCAGCCCTTTCGTTTAAGATTGCTTGCTTTTGGATGTATTCCTCTGTCTGCTCATATGGTATTCCCATCAATGGGACGACCATAAGCAATAAAAGGAATACGCAAAACAAATACCTTTTCATCATTCCTCCTAACTGAAT
>CAYXLS010000121.1:0-275 GCA_964464785.1 uncultured Gammaproteobacteria bacterium
AGCGCGGCCTGCAGTTCCGGGCGCCCGTCGGTGTCGAGCGACTCGATGGTGCGCCGAACCGCGCCCTCGGCGTAGCCCTGCGCCGAGGGCGACATCGCGGTCATTACGCTCAGCCCGGCGCCCTGCAGTTCGTTGGCGTCGTAGTCGTTGGCCAGCTGCTGGCGCACCAGGTCCACGTAGGCGGGGAAGCGGTTGGCCGCCAGGCTGCCGGGCCGGTCGCTCACCCCCAGCGGCGCGGCCAGTTGCCACACGCTGCGCGCGCCGATCTGCTCCAG
>CAYXLS010000121.1:285-1791 GCA_964464785.1 uncultured Gammaproteobacteria bacterium
GGCCAGGGCGCGGCGGTAGCCTTCCTCGTCGATCAGCCCGGTGGCGTGCATCTGGGCCAGGGCGAAGTCGCGCCGCTCGCGCGCGCGCTCGGGGTGCCGGCGCGGGTCGTAATAGGAAGGCCCCCGGATCATGCCCACCAGCAGCGCCACGTGCTCCGGCTCCAGGTCCTCCAGCCGGCGGCCGAACCAGAATTCGGCGCCGGCGGCCACGCCGCGGATCGCCTGGGCCCCGCGCTGGCCGACGTACACCTGGTTCAGGTACGTCTCCATGATCCTGCCCTTGTCGTAGCGGGCCTCGATCAGCAGCGCGTAGATGATCTCGTTGAACTTGCGCGACCAGGTCTGCTCGCGGCCGATCCCGAGCAGGCCCGAACGCGCCAGCTGCTGGGTCAGGGTGCTGCCGCCCTGGCGGGTGGAGCGGGTGCGCAGGTTGACCCAGGCCGCCCGCGCCATGCCGCTCAGGTCGATGCCGCGGTGGCGGGCGAAATCGCGGTCCTCGACCGCCTGCAGCGTGTCGGTGACCAGCACCGGCACGTCCTCGACCCGCACCATCCGGCGCTCCTCCTGGCGCGAGCCGTACAGGGTGGCGATCCGCGCCGGGTCGAGCTTCACCTGTTCGACGGACTCGCCATCGCCGTCGCGCAGCCGCGAAACCCGCCCGCCGGCCAGCCGGACCTCGACCTGCGAGGCAGGCACCGGGCCGCCCACGTCGCGGAAGCCGTGGCTGGAGATCAGCCAGCGGCCGTCCCCGTCGTCCGGCGTGCGCCAGGTGCCCGGCCGCACGCCGTCGCCCTCGCGGTAGCCGGCGGCCTGGAGTTCGTGGCGCAGGGTCTGCGCGTCCAGCGCCAGGCCCGGCGCCAGCTGCAGCGGCCGCGCATAGACCCGGGTCGGCTCCTGCCAGGTGAGGGCCGCGAACTGCTCGCTCAGCAGGCTGTTCAGGTAAATCGTGTAGGGGACGAGGAATCCCAGCCCGAGCCCCACCAGCGCAAGCCCCCAGACCAGCAGGCGCCGCCGCCAGGGGCGGCGCGGGCTGTCGGGGCGCTGGTCGTCTTCGTCGTACTTCAGTCGGGCCATGGAACCTCGATCCCGCCGCGGCGGGATGCCGGCAAATGCAACAATGTCATCCGTGCGCAGTCTAGCCCAGCCCCCCTGTGGCCGTGCCTGCGCCGTGTAGACCAGTCAGCTGGAGTTCCGGACCGATGCCGTTTTCACTGGCCGATGCGCGCTTCGCGCTCGACCGTTCCATTTCGCTGGCGCGCCGCGGCGTCACCAGCCTGGGCACCCGCGGCTGGCGGGCGACCTGGCAGCGGGTGACCGCCCAGCTCGGCCTGCTGGCGCCGCCGCAGCGGCAGCCCCTGCTGGCGGCCGACAGGAGCCCGTTCAGCCCGTTCGCCGTGCCCTGCGACCCCGCGCCGCGCGCGAGCATCGTGATCCCGGTCTACAACGGATTCGGCCATACCCTCGCCTGCCTGCGCGCGATCGCGGCCGCGCCTCCCGCTGCCGGCA
>CAYXLS010000122.1:0-1790 GCA_964464785.1 uncultured Gammaproteobacteria bacterium
GCCCTTTCGGGCGAGCGCGTCGAACAGCCGCCACGTGCCGCCGTAGCAGTCGTGCGGCACCACCAGCCGGTCGCCCGGCTCGAGCAGCGCGTGCAGCAGCAGGGTGATCGCGCCCATGCCGGTGGAGGTGACCACCCCGCCGGCACCGCCCTCCAGTTCCGCCAGCGCGTCGCCGAGCAGGTCGCGGGTGGGATTGCCGCTGCGGGTGTAGTCGTAGGTGCGCTTGCCGCCCAGGCCGTCGAAGCTGAAGTTGGAGGACAGCACGATCGGCGGCACCACCGCGCCGTAGCTTTCGTCGCGGTCGATGCCCGCCCGCACCGCCTGCGTGGCCCGCCCGCTCATGCCCGGCCTCCCTGCGCGCCCAGCGCCGCCTGCAGGATCGCGTCGATCCGGCCGGTGTCCTTGAGGAAGGCGTCGTGGCCCCACTGCGAGCGCAGGATCCGCAGCCGCCCCGGCGTGGCCAGCCCTTCCACCAGCGCCACCGAATCCGACAGCGGCACCAGCCGGTCGCCCTCCACCGCCACCACCGTGGTGGGCACGGTGATCGCGGCCGGGTCCACCCGGTGCAGGTCGATCGATTCGGACAGCCGCAGCCACGCGGTCAGCGGCGTGCGCGCCGCGAACTGCGCGCCCACCGCGTCCAGGTAGTCCTCCGCGGCCACCCGCACGCGGCCGTTGACGATCTCCGGCGGCGCGTCGAAGCGCTCGCCGAATTCATCGGCGGTGCGGTAGCTGAGCATCGCCAGCTGTCGCGCCAGCGACAGCCCCTGCACGTCGGAGCACTGCAGTTCGCCCAGCGCCAGCGCGCGCCGCTGCAGCGCCCTCCAGGCAGACGCCCAGGGATGCGGCCGGTGCGCCCCGCTCACCGCCACCAGGTGCTGCAGCAGCGCCGGGTGCCGGGCGGCCAGCTGCAGGCCGACCAGCGCGCCATAGGAGTAGCCGACGAAGGCATGCAGCTGCCGGATGTCCAAGGCGGCCAGCAGCGCGGCCACTGCGTCGGCCTGGTCGGCGGTATCCAGCGGCGCGTCGATGCGGCCATCCGCGCCGACGTAATCAAAGGCGACGATCCGCCGCCGCGCCGGATCCAGCGCGCGGCCCGCGCCCACCAGCGGGTCCACCCAGCCGCGCTCGGGGAATTCCGCGGTTGCCGCCAGGTGCCGGTGGGCGGTGATGCCGCCGGCCACGAACACCGCGGGCGCGTCCTCCGGACCCAGGCTTTCCCACGCCAGGCGCACGGCCCGGCGGCCGCCGTGGCGCAGGTCCAGGTCCAGCGGCAGCACGCCGCGGATCGCGTTGAAGGCCGGAGTACCAGGCACCGGCGGCGGCACCGCGAAGCTGGACCGGGAGGTGGTGACAGGGGTGGTTTGCAGCAGGCTCATGGCACGTCCGACCTTCAGTGTGGAAAGGCCATCGATGCACGCGGGGAGCCGGTCGAGGAATCGATGCGCGCGCCGGTTCCGGCGCGCATCGACAACCATCTTCCGGTGGACACGCAGGTCCCCGCAGGACTTGGCACCTTCCTGCCCGGCGCCGCGTTGCGGCCCCAGGTGGAGGTTGCCCCGGCATCAAAGGGCCTGTCCCTCCGCCGGTCTCGATGGATGGAGCGATCGTGGCAGCGCCCGCCGCGCATGTCAATCGCTTCATGCGAATAGAGCGATATTTATTTCGCAACGTCCTTTTCCCACGCCGCCAACGTCCTGTTCAGCGATAATCCCGCGATGCCCATCCCCCGCCTCCCTGCCGCCCTGCTGTGCGGCGCCCTCCTCGCCTCCTGCGCCAGCGCCCCCGGC
>CAYXLS010000123.1:0-1176 GCA_964464785.1 uncultured Gammaproteobacteria bacterium
TACTGCAGCAAATACAAAAAGCTCAATAAGGAAGAGAGGGACAAGGACGTCCTCGATATCTTCAGTGGCGACGAAAAGCCTTGGGAGCATCTGGGTAACCATGTGCCATACCTGATAAACCTGAATCAGATGGATGATACCAATATCGAAAGCCTGAAACTGAAGGAGGACGCCTATGCAGAGATAATGCGCTCTTCCGGATACCTGAATAGCAAGTTTATCTATGATGCATGGTGTGCTGCCTTTGTTTGGAAGAAAGCCTCCAGCGAAGCAATTCCCTATCCCATCACCCAACGTTTGCTGGACAACATCGATAGAAATCCCTATAGTGTAAACCCAGCTATCAGAACAGAAATCATGCGCTTGGCGGATGAATATAAGTTCTTTCACTGGCATATCGCCTTCCCTGATGTTTTTACCTCCTGGCCTAATAGAATGCCTAATGACTATCTTGTAAATCCCACACGATTCCCGGGTCGTGACGAGGGAATCACGAGGGAATCACAAGGGAGTTACCCGACATTAAAGGAAGTAACATCCAATGGCTTTGATTGCATCCTTGGCAACCCACCCTGGGAAAGGGTCAAGCTTCAGGAAAAGGAATTCTTCTCTGCAGTGGATACTGATATCGCCAATGCTCCCAATGCCGCTGCACGCAAAAGATTGATAGATGCGTTGCCAACTTCCAACCCTTCACTGTATCAAGTATTTCTGGGGGAGAAACGCATATCCGAAGGCTCTTCGCTGCTGATTCGTGAAGGTGGCAGATATCCTCTCTGCGGACGTGGTGATGTTAACACCTACACTGTGTTCGCGGAACTCAACCGCATTCTACTTTCAGATCATGGACGCTGTGGTTGCATCGTTCCTAGCGGTATCGCCACCGACGATACAACCAAGGACTTTTTTCAAGACCTAATGCAATCTGGTTCATTGGCTAGCTTCTATGAGTTTGAAAATGATGGGTTTTTCCTTGGAGCTGGCCAGGGGCATATGCTTAGATTTGCCTTGGTCACTTTGAATGGGGCAAGCATAAGGCATGTGGAAACAGATTTTATGTTTCAGGGACATAATATCGCAGATCTGCAAGAGGAGGCAAGACATTTTTCCCTGGATTTGCCAACATTATCATTGATCAATCCAAACACCAAGACTTGCCCTATCCTTCTTGGAAAA
>CAYXLS010000123.1:1186-1759 GCA_964464785.1 uncultured Gammaproteobacteria bacterium
GGTGCCGGTTCTGATAAACGAAAACGACCCCGAGCATGGCAATCCCTGGGGAATATCCTTCAAGCGCATGTTCGACATGTCCAATGATTCTCATCTGTTTCGAACCAAAGAGCAACTGGAAGCGCAGGGCTTTGAGCTGCAGGGCAATCGCTTCGTTAATGGCTCGGAAGTATACCTGCCATTATATGAATCAAAAATGGTCAATCTTTTCGATCATAGATACGGCGATTTTGATGCTGCTGAATGTGGTAAAAGAGCGCATGTTCTCACTGAACAGGGAATTGAGAATTATCGAAATCCACATTATTCGGTAAAACCATTTTATTGGATTCCCGAACACAATGTAAAAGAGAACCTTAGAGATCTCAAATCAAATTGGATGATGGGATTCCGCAATGTAACAGACTCCAGAGCAAGCGCCAGAAGTGTAATCACTGCTTCATTCCCGATTTCTGGCGTCGGCAATAGCTTACCAATTATTATAGCTGGTTCTTCTCACTCCCGTTGGGCTCATTTGTTACTAGTGTCATGTCAAGCTTGACAAGACGTAAGGGGTAGAAATAGTTGTCTCAC
>CAYXLS010000124.1:0-299 GCA_964464785.1 uncultured Gammaproteobacteria bacterium
TGCACCAATGCCCAAACGGGTGTTTGCAGGGATTGACTATAACCGAGGACAGTTGTTGGTGGCGATAGGGCAGAAAAGCTTGGGGATGCCGCTTTATAAATATGATGTGTTTGTATCGGTGACCGGGGGGATAAAAATTGATGATACTGGAGTAGATTTGGCGGTTATGGTGGCAATGTGGAGTAGTTATAAAAATCTACCCCTAACCCCTCCTTTGAGAAAAGGAGGGGAAAAACTATATTTGCCGGTGTGGGTGGGGGAGGTGAGTTTATTGGGGGAAGTCAAAAAAGTGAAAAATT
>CAYXLS010000124.1:309-1750 GCA_964464785.1 uncultured Gammaproteobacteria bacterium
GAAAAGAGGAAAAAGGGAGCGGAGGCGATGGGGGGAAGATTAGTGGAGATTAGGAATGTGAGAGAGCTAAAGTAAGTTAGTCAGCTGGTTAGCCTATCAGTTTTTCAGAAAAATAATAAAATGAAAACAAAAAATAAAATGGAAGAAATTATAAAAATATTAAGAGAGAGGCGTTGGACTATCGGAGTGATGGAATCGTGCACTGGAGGGGCAATGGCGAATTGTATCACAAGTATACCCGGTGCATCGGATGTTTTTAGGGAAGGGAGGGTAACTTATTGTAATGAAGCAAAAATTAAGGCGGGGGTGGATAAAAGAATGATAGAAAAATATGGAGGTATTTCACAAGAGGTGGCAGAGGAAATGGTGAGAAAAGTTGAAACGAACGTTGGAATTGGGGTGACGGGTAATTTGCCGGGGGAAGTATTTATTGCAGTAAGAATAGAGAATCAAGTTGAAAGTAAAAAGTTTAAAGTGGAAAGTAAAAATGGAAATAAAATTGAGGCAAGGATTGAAATGAAGGAGCAGGTGGTGAAGAGGGTGGTGGAGATGATAAATGACAATCTTTGATAGTTTTATGGAGTAGTTGGATATACCAAAAATTTCTAATTTTTAATTTTTAATATAAATCTTGAGAGAGAAGATAGAAAATTTTAATTAAAATAGTTTCTGAATTTTTTTGGGTTTAAAAATATGACAATTAAAATCTTCGTTACGAATTCTTTCACTGGAAAATGAATGTGGTTGCCCACGTTCAAACACGTTCCAGAATTACAACTTCAGATTTTATTAATTGAATTGGAATAGGGTTAGTTAATCAAGTTATCTTTGTCCTGCAAAGACGAAATTTCGGAAGTAATTTTGATTATACTCGAGTTATCCACACTGACTGAAATTTGTTTAAAAAGAGTGAAAGTGAACCTAAATTTTATAAATAATATTTTATAGGGTAGTATGTTTTTGACAAGATAATTTTTATAGGATATAGACATGACAGAAAAATGGGTTATACTTTTTTTAATGATTCAGGTGATTAAAAAGTTTTGTCAAAATAGAATCGGTATTTATTTTCGAAAGATTGGGGATAAACAGAAAAAAGTAAGTAAGAGTAAGTGGGGAGAGAGGCAGATTAGAGAAATGGCAAAACTGGGAGGAAAATTGGTTTTGTAGATTTGGAGGACGAATAAAAAAGAACTTTTAAATTTAGGTGTTGGAGAAACAACAATATCGTCGATAATAGGTGGAACACGTGAAGTGGTTGATACTCCGATAAATCGGAGTTTGATCTTTGAGCAAATTTTCGTTGCTTTTAGCTAGAAAATTTACGCAAAGAACAAAAAAAGAAACAACATTATCGATATTCTCAAAGCAGGTGGAACACGTATATTGTTGTTTCTTCAATATCTAAAATAAGGCTAAAAAGAAAAAAAGTCAAATTGGT
>CAYXLS010000125.1:0-1748 GCA_964464785.1 uncultured Gammaproteobacteria bacterium
AAAAGAAGATAAAGATCAATTTTGTTTTAATTTGTGGTTGGATGAAAATTATTTAAAAATTCCAAGATGTCGGCAAAATCTAAATAACTCAGTTGATTTAATATTATTAAAACCATTAATTAATAAAAATAATACATACGAAAAATTGCTTTTGTCCAATAGTTGGGCAAATAAATTTGTGGCAACTGGATATAATAAAATTATAAAGGATTTAAGATTTAAGGAAAATGATTTAAAAATAGAAAAGAGTAATTTGTTAAAAAAAATAAGTAATTGGATGTTTTTTTGGCCACAATATTTATACATGAAACCAAAAATATTAAAAGAAAAAATAGGACTTTATCAAGCCTTTTTCCACAGGTAACTGATAAAATAGCCTAATGAAATGGTGGTGGAAAATTGGAATAATTCTACTCTCAATAATAATTATTTATATCTCTTTTATTAGGGCGGGGTTAGATCGACTAAAAGAAAATCGGAATTTTGATACATTGCGTAATTTGCCAATTACTTTTCAGACAAAAAATAGAGCAGGAGAATTTGAAAGTCATTGTTATAAGTTACCAGAAACAAATACTTTACCAGATAGTCCTTGGTATTTTATTAAAAATATTCGTGATGAATTTTGGATTAATTTTAGTAAAGATCCACTAGAAAAGGCAAATATTTTATTATTACTAGCAGATAAAAAGATAGAAGAAGCTATAGAGTTGGATAAAAAGGGTAAGCAAAATTTGGCTAATGAAATTGCAAAAGATTCAATTGTGAAATTAGAAAAATCTAAAAAGATTATAAAATCGTTAAATCAAGAGGATATTGAAGTAAAAAAAATGAATAATAAAATTGAAGAAGCAAAGCGAGCTTATAAATATTTAATCGATTATTTACAACTAGACAAAGAGGTCCAAAATTTGTTTATAAACAATGTGGAAAATGTATATGAAAAATAAAAGAAAATTGAAAAGAATGAAAAAACGTTGGTTTATGGTAGTTGGTTTGATTGTATTATTATCTGCAATAGTAGTCTATATTTTTTTAAATATTCCAAACCCAAGAAAACTAGATAATGGAGAATATCCTCAGTCATCACAAATTATGGATAGAAATGGAAAATTACTTTATGAAATTTATGCTGACAAAAGAAGGGTGGTGGTTACTCTTGATCAAGTTCCGAAGAGCTTAATAAATGCAACCTTGGCAATAGAAGATGCTAATTTTTATAAGCATAATGGGTTTGACGTTAGGGGATTAATCCGTGGTTTGTATAGAACTATAATCAAAAAAAGATTACAAGGAGGGTCGACACTGACCCAGCAACTAGTAAAAAATGCTTTATTAACACCAGAAAGAACAATTTCTCGCAAAGTCAAAGAAGCAATTTTGACAATCGCTACAGAGATTATGTACAGCAAAGAAAAAATCTTAGAAATGTATTTAAATCAGACCCCATACGGAGGAACTCTTTGGGGTGTCCAAGCCGCAGCTATGGGTATTTTTAACAAAAATGTCAGTGATCTAACTTTGGCTGAGTCAGCACTGATTGCTGGACTACCCGCTTCACCGACTCGATATTCTCCTTTTTCTTACCCAGAAACAGCAAAAAATCGACAAATCATAGTTTTGAATAGAATGTTGGAACTTAAGTTTATTAGTCAAGAAGAGTATAATTTGGCTAAAGCAGAAGAATTGAAATATTATGTTAGTAGAATGGGGATTGAAGCTCCACATTTTGTTTTTTATGTTAAAGA
>CAYXLS010000126.1:0-1742 GCA_964464785.1 uncultured Gammaproteobacteria bacterium
CGATGTCCGTCCAGCTTGATTCCGTGAATGCGATCACCACCGGCCAGCACAGCCAGGCGGGTGTGTGGGAGCAGCCGCTCGAACATGCCTCGCACATCGAGCGCCACGAGCTGGAAAACGCGCCGTTCGTTGCCGACGCCGGCGACGTCCGCGGCCCGGGTGCCGGTGTCGGCGATGGCCAGGACGCCACCCGGGTCGACGGCGACGCGACCAATTCGGGCGGCCGTACCCAAACCCAGACCACGGACGGCAAGCCGGTGCTGGTCGATCCGCTGCACGAGTCCCCGCAGGTGTCGATCACCCGTGAGCGCACCGCGGTCGAGGAAGGCGGGCAGCTGTACGCGGTGTCCGACCAGCTGGTGTTCACCACCGGCGCCGGCAACGACCGCGTGCAGGTCACCCAGAACGCCAACGGCAGCCTGAACTTCGACGTCAACGGCGAAAGCTACGAAGTGGAACTGGCGCGTGGCCAGGAGATCACCATCCGCGCCGGTGACGGTGATGACACCATCGAAGTCGATGCGGGGGTGAGCGTCAACTTCGTCATCGAGGGCGGCGAGGGCAACGATGTCATCGACGCGCTGGGCAGCGGCGACAACCGCATTGCCGGTGGCGCCGGCAACGACGTGATCCAGGTCGGCTCCGGCAACAACTACGTGGAAGGCGGTGCCGGCGACGACACCATCACCGTGCTGGGCGAGGGCCGCAACGTGCTGTACGGCGGGGCGGGCGACGACGCCATCAGCGGCGGCCAGGGCATCGACTACATCGACGGCGGCGCCGGGGACGACAGCATCGACGGCGTGGCCGGGCAGAACATCCTGATCGGCGGCCAGGGCAGCAACGTGATCAACACCGGCATCGGTGATTCACGCGTGTATGCCGGCAACGACACCACCGTGGTCAACAATGGCGGCAACGACGTGATCCACGCGCCCGAGGCTATCGCAGACCGCATCACCGCCGAGGCGGGGGCCAGCAACACCGTGGTCAACGTGGTGCTGGATCCGGCGCTGGGCCGCAGCCTGACCATCGAGGGCTCGGAGGAGTTCGTCAGCCGCGTCCAGGATGACATCGAGATGCTGCGCAATTCGCCGGCCGGGCAGCAGATGCTGGCCGAGTTCGACCAGGCCGCGGTGAGCGGCAACACGGTGACGATCCGCGAGCTGCAGAACGAACAGAACGGCTTCGCCAGCATGATCCCGAGCTACATCCAGAACGGCCAGGCAGGCCGCGGCTCGGACGTGACCATCTCCTACAACCCCTCGTTCTTCGTGGAAGACCTGCCCGCCCCGTCGGTGATCCTGTACCACGAGATGTCGCATGCCTTCAACGGCGTCACCGGCACCTTCATGCAGGGTAATTACGACGGTGGCGCCCAGGGCGAACAGCATCCCGATTTCGGGCTGGTGAACGTCGAGCGCCAGGCGGTGGGCCTGCCCTCGAGCCATCCGGAGTTCGACTTCGGCAACGGCCGGGTCACCAATTCCAACCCGTACCCGCTGACCGAGAACGGCATCCGCGAGGAGATGGGCCTGGACCTGCGGCCCAGCTACATGCTCTGAGCATTTCCTAGGGAACGCCCCAGCTTGGCGCGCGGACGCGCAGCGGGTTCCATGCGTGACCACATCCAAGACAGACAAGAGGACCACACATGTCCCTGAACATCGACAGCGCGCTGCAGCCTTCACCGCTGGCCGACCAGGCCCGCGCGGAATACTGGAACGGTACCCCGCTTGAAG
>CAYXLS010000127.1:0-1717 GCA_964464785.1 uncultured Gammaproteobacteria bacterium
GAACCCTCGACCTATCCTTGGGAAGGATACATTTTACCGCTAAACTATAGCCGCACCAAAATATTCTAGCACAAGACTATTATTTCAAGCTTGGTATGATCAAAATCATCCCAATCTCCAATTCATTCGGATCCCAAAGCTTTGATTTATTTTCTTGCCACACTTTTACCCATTGATAACCATCACCATAAGCCCTAACCGCAATCTTCCATAAATTATCATTTTTTACTACTTTATACTCTCCCACAGCAATAGTTGAATCAATATCTTTGTCAACAGTCACAACTTCTTTTTTCTCAATCTTGGGCATAATTAATTTCTGTCCAATTTCTATTTGGTTTGGCTTACTCAAATTATTCGCTTTAGCGATTTCTGTCCAAATATAACCATTGTTAAATTTATTTTCGGCAATTTTCCACAAACTATCACCTGCCACAACCATATATTCGTCTTCAGACACAATCTCTTTCTCTGGATTAGCTAAGTCCTCTTCAGAAATACTTATATCACTTACTCCAGGTATCGTTACACTACCTTTTCTTTTTTGAATAAAATTAAAAATCATACTTGCCACCACAATTACGATTATTAAACCCAAAAACATACTAACAATTTCCTCTGTTGACTTGAAATATTTTTTTATTAACCTCAAAAATTTCATATTAAAAAGTATATAATAAATAATTATTTAATTATTTACTTTACACCTTTTTTGGTCTAATTGCAATCTCTTGAACAAGTGATTCATCCATCTTTCCAATAAATCTACGCATATTTTCCGCAAAAGCTAATAATAGATCTTTATTTAACCTATATATTCTTTGTTTTCCCCTTATTTCACAATCCACTAAATTTGCTTTTTTTAAAATCGATAAATGGTTTGACAATGTCGCTTGACCAATTTCAAAATTTATCAATAATTGATTTACAGAAAAATCTCTATCTTTTAGTAAAGTTAAAATTTTTCTTCTGTTTTTATCAGCCAATGCTTTAAATATTTTATCCATATTTGTATTATATCGATAATCATCAATATATACAATACTAAACTTACTTCTTGATTATTTACCAAATTTTATAGACAATAAGACACTATGAAAAATTATGATGTCAAACAAGAACAATCTTTAGTTTTAGTTAAACCAGATGGAGTTCAAAGAGGATTAATTGGTGAATCCATCAAAAGATATGAACAATGTGGGCTTAAATTGGTTGCCATTAAAATGCTTATTCCCACAAAAAAAACTTCTCTAGCACATTACTCCGTCGATCCTGATTGGGCATTTAAAACAGGTACCAAATCAATTGAAGGATGGAAAGCAAAAGGGCTTACTCCACCCACCGAAGATCCAATTGCTCTAGCACAAGATGTCCGCAAACTATTAACTACTTTTCTAAGTAGTGGTCCAGTTGTCGCTATGATCTGGCAAGGCATGAATGCTATCAGTATTATTAGGAAAATAACCGGTGGAACAGAACCTTTAACTTCAGTCCCCGGCACTATCAGGGGAGATTATACAATTGACTCCTACCAAGCTGCCGACACCGATGTAGAAAAAAGAGCCGTAAGAAATATTATTCATGCCTCCGGTTCGGTTGAAGAAGCCAAAAAAGAAATCTCTCTTTGGTTTAAACCAGATGAAATTGTTTCTTATCGCCTAATTTCCGAAGAAATTATCTACGATGTCAACCTTGATGGTATTTTAGAATAAAAAAA
>CAYXLS010000128.1:0-1689 GCA_964464785.1 uncultured Gammaproteobacteria bacterium
TTACATCTTCCTGTATTAGGGTTACATCCTTTAGTTTTACAATCTTCTTTAGCAATCTGACCACTATTACAATACCAAGACACATTATTAGCACATTGACTATAACTTTGGACACACTTTTGACCAACTTCTTTTTGTGTACTACAATCTGTATCGTTTTTACAGGCACCTGTATTACAAGGGTTATCACCCTGCCAACTGGCCCCATTACCACTTGCTCTACAATAAGTTAGAACACCATCAACACATCGTTTGTCCCCAATCTTGTAGTTTACAGATTTATGAGAACAAGAAGGTAAGACCTGATTCTGACAACTACCATTTTTCCAAGAACAATTCGCATCTAAACAATCTCCTTGAGTAAGACAAGCAGAACAATTTGAAGGCTTACAATCTGTAGTTTGCTTATTACAACAAACTTTACCTGATCCACAACCAGTAGTTCCTGTAATTACACTTCCACCAACAGCACTACATTGAGCAGAATTCAAACAATAACCACCTTTATTACTACAAGAAGTAGATGGCGATGAGCCTCCACCACCAGTACTACCTCCACTACCTGCAGATACACAGTTAATCCCACTCATAGAATATGCGGCTGAACATTTTTCATCAACACCGCAACTATCTCTAAACTCCCATTTAGTAACCCCAGGATTACTACCTTTTACACATTGAGAAATCTTTTTACTCGAACATTTCCATTGATTAAGAGTACAATTCGCTGCTTTACTTCTATTCTCCTGATTTTGTTGGACTAGTTTAGTGGTCAGGGGTAAACTTAAAGATAGAAAAGTAACCAAGGCAACAATGGCTAGAGATATAGCTCCTGTTTGTTTGATTAGTCTAAGTTGCCTTATGTCATTCACAAAGGGTAATCCTTAAAATTTTTATTTAAGCTGATAGACAACCGAGATTGATTTAGAAATACTAATCATTTCTTCATTAGATTGCATGTCTTTAATGGTACTGGTATTAGAAGTTCCATCATCAGTAATCGAGATTATCTTACCCAAACGTTTACCAGAAGATTTAGCAATCCGACTAGCTTTGTCTTTGGCATCTTGAAAGACTTTTTGTCTTAGTTGAGTTTCTACATTTTTAATATCATCTGATTTAAAGGTAACATTAGAAACACTGGTGGCTCCATTTGAATAGAGTTTTTCAATCAACAAATCAAGGTTTTCAATTTTCTTAGATTTGACACTAAAAGCATTGGCAATTGAGAAACCAGAGGTCGCTTCAGCAACTTGATAAAAAGTCTTTTTAATTTCAACATCAGCCCCCCCAAGTTGTTTAGTTACATCTATTAGTTTTTTAATATTTACCTCACCAACGGCTACACCTCTAGATACATCAGTAGCCAAATTAACATTAGTAACCACAAAAGAAACCGAATCTGGCTTAGCGGTCACATCAGCCACTCCAGTTACCGAAATAGTTGAAACAACTTGTTTAGATTGATAAGAATTGTAAAGAAAAAAACCAACCAACAAGATAGCTAAAACAATAATTGGTATTTTAAGAGATTTTTTGTTAACTAATGAAGAACCAACAGGATTGTTAAAGATATTTTCTATATTCATATGAATTAAGTATAGACAAATACTAAAAAAAAACAATTCTAAGATAACCAAAAGTAGGGTTGAAAGTAGCAGACCTGCCCCCTCTGCTACTCTCAACCCT
>CAYXLS010000129.1:0-1671 GCA_964464785.1 uncultured Gammaproteobacteria bacterium
CTGCATCAGCCACACCGGCAGGCCCGAAGGCAGCTTTTCGATGGAGGCCCCGGCGACCCACGCCGCGGCGCCGCTGCTGTCCATCGCCCAGCCCAGCGGGATCAGGCAGGCCATCAGGAACACGGTCTTCCAGTTGATCGCGCCGTAGGCCTCGTCCATCTTCAGCACGCCGGTGACCAGCATCCCGGCCACGCCGGTCATCAGCGCGATCGCGGTGGGCACGCTGCCCGACAGCGCGATCAGCATGGTGACCGCGAAGATCACCATCGCGATCTTGAACTTGTGCGGCCGCTGCTCGCCCTTGGGATAGTCGGTGACCACCACGAAGTCGCGCTCGGCGGCGGTCTCGGCCAGGTTCTTCCAGAAGCTGTGCAGCACCAGCATGTCGCCGGCGCGCAGTGGCAGGTCGCGCACGTTCTCGCGGATCACCTTGTCCTTGTCGCGGTTGACCGCCAGCAGCCGCAGGCCGTTCTGGCGGCGCAGCTGCAGCTCGTTGGCGGTCTTGCCGACGAAGTCCGAGTTGGGCGGCACCACCGCCTCGGAGATGCCCGCGCGGCTGGGATTGAACAGGTCGCCGAAGTTGCGCAGCCGGGTGCTCATGCGCAGGAAGTTGTTCTGGGCGAAGTCGTCCACGTTCTCTCGCGTGCCCATCGCACCGAGCACGCTGCCCACCCAGATCCGCACGTCGGCCGCCGGCGCCAGGCGCGCCTCGTCCTCCACCTTCAGCGCCAGCAGCACCGGCGCCCCGTGCAGCGACTCGGCCTCGCCGAAGGTCATCCCCACCAGCGGGCTGTCGGCGGTGACGGTGAGCTCGAACACGTCGCCCTCGATGCCGTACACCCGGGCGAAGTAGCTCTGGGTGCGGCCCGGCGCGACGCTCGCGTCCTTGCCCCCGCGCAGCTGGCGGTTGCCCCAGAAGTGGAAGTAGGCCAGCCCCGCGGCCAGCAGCGCCAGGCCGATCGGCGCCGGCGCGAACATGTTCAGCGGGGTCAGCGTGGCCGCGCCCGAGGGCAGGTTGGCGTTGGCCGACACCAGCAGGTCGTTGAGCATGATCAGCGGCGAGTTGCCGACCATGGTCAGGGTGCCGCCCATCACGATCGCCACGCCCACCGGCAGCAGCATCCGCGACAGGCTGATGCCGGTGCGCGAGGACAGCCGCGAGATCACCGGCAGGTACAGCGCCATCACCGACGGGTTCTGCATGATCGAGGAGTTCATGCCGGCGATCGCCGAGGTCAGCAGCAGCAGCCGTTCTTCAACACCGCGCGCGCGCCGCAGCAGCCAGCCGGCCAGGCGGTTGAGCGCGCCGGTGCGGTCCAGCCCCAGGCCCAGGATCATGGTGGCGATCACGCTGATCACCGCGTTCGACGAGAACCCGTTGAACACGTCCTCGGGCGCGACCTGGCCGGTCAGGCCCAGCAGCACCAGCATTACCAGCGCCACCAGGTCCGCGCGCACGCGCTGGAACAGGAACAGCACCATGGTCAGCGCCACCAGACCGAGGACGATCTTCATGTCGGTGGTGAGCGCGAGTGCGGTGTCCATTACCGGTTGTTGGTCTCAGCTGGTCAGGTGCGGTCGTAGAGCAGGTCCCAGACCCCGTGGCCGAGCCGCTGGCCGCGGGTTTCGAAATGTGTCTGCGGCCGCCACCCGGGCCGCGGCACGTGCCCG
>CAYXLS010000130.1:0-1640 GCA_964464785.1 uncultured Gammaproteobacteria bacterium
GACGGCAGCCTGGCCAGGGCGGCGGCGAAGGCGCGCGGACCGCGGCAGTGGGAACAGGCGGCGGCGCGGTTCCGGCGCCGCGCCGGCCGTGGCTAGCCGCGCGGGGCGATGACGCTACAATGCCGCGGGGTCCGGAAACCAGTGGATATCATGTATTTACGCGTTCTGTTTTGCCTTGCGCTGCTTGTTCCGTTTGCCGCCGCTGCCCAGCAGGTGCCCGCGCCGGTGGAGTTCTATTTCGACGAGGACGTGCGCACCGCGCGGCCCGTGACCGCGCTGGAGGGGGACGATGAGGCCACCCAGCAGCGGCTGCTGCGGCTGGTCGAGCGCAACGGACGCAACGCCGGGGAGGCCCAGGGCCAGCTCGCCCATATTGCGATGAACCAGGGCTACGCCGACACCGGGCGCGCGCTCTACGACCAGCTGCTGGCGTCGCTGGGCAGGGGCGCGCTGCGCAACTCGGTGCAGTGGAACTACGGCTGGGACCTGTACCGCGACGGCGACGCGGCCGGCGCGCTGGAGCAGTGGCTGGGGGCATCGATGAATCGCCCGCAGAACCCGGAATGGGTGCCAACCACGTTCGCGCTGGCGCTGTGGCAGCTGGATCGCCGCGAAGAGGCCACGCGGTGGTACGCCGCGGCGGTGCGCACCTGGCCCGACCGCTGGGTCAACCCCGACCTGGCGGCGCTGCTGCCCGATTGGCGCGAGAACGAGCGGGCGACGTTGCGCCAGGTGTACGAAGCCTGGGTGCAGGATCCGCCGACCTGGCCGTAGGCGCAGGCTGGGCCCGGCATCGCCGGGCTAGGGGGAAACGCCGGCTTCCAGCGGGACGTCGTGCCCGCGCAGCCACTCCACCACCGCCTTGCGGTGGCCGCGGCTCTCTTCATTGATCACGTTGTCCGGCACCCGGAAGTAATACGACTGGAAGCTCGCGTCCTGGGCGTTCTTCGCCTGCGGGTCGGCCCCGGCTTCCAGCAGCGCCAGCACGTGGGCGCCGGCATTGACCATCGCCGCCCGGTGCAGGGCGGTGTTGCCGGTGCGGTCGGCGGCGTTCGGATCCGCGCCGGCCTCGAGCAGGGCGTGGAACTGGCGGGTGGTGCGCATCCCCACCGCCTTGGCCAGCGGCTGTTCGCCGGTGACCGCGTGGGCCACGCCGGGGTCGCCGCCGTTGGCCAGCAGCAGCTCCAGGTAGGCCGGGTCGTCGGCGATGGCGGCGGTGTGCAGCGCGGTGCTGCCGTCGTAGCCGGGGCGGTTGGGATCGGCGCCGTTGTCCAGCAGCGCCTGCAGGCCGTCGCGGCTGCGCGAGAGGATCGCGTGCTGGAGCAGGTTGAGCCCGCCCTCGCCCTGGGCGTCCGGGCCGCCGCCGGATTCAAGCTGGCTGCGGATGGCGTAGCTGTCGCCGCGGGCAACGGCATCGGCCAGCTGCGCCGTGCTGGCGTCGTTGAAGGAGGATTCGGTCATCGTGGCCTTCTGGCAGGCGGGGCCGGACAGGAGCGCTGTCAGCAGCAGGAGCGGGAGGCTGGACACGTGCATGCGGGCTCAATCGTGCCGGGTGCCGGGGGTGATGTCATCCCGGCGCGCCCGCCTGCTCACCAGTTCCAGGGCATCTTGTCGTTGACCCAGGAGGCTCCGCTGGAAAT
>CAYXLS010000131.1:0-1637 GCA_964464785.1 uncultured Gammaproteobacteria bacterium
ATCGAGCGCATTGAGCACCTGGCGATCATCGTCCTGATGCCGATCTTCTTCGCCCTGGCCGGGCTGAACACCACCGGCGACGCGTTCGTGGGCGCGGGGCTGGGCGCGCTGGGGCTGATCATCGGCGCGGCGGTGGTCGGCAAGATCGCCGGCGGCGCCGCGGGCGCGCGGATGGCCGGGCTCGGCTGGCGCGACAGCATGGCGGTCGGCTCGCTGATGAACGCACGCGCGCTGATGGAGCTGATCGTCATCAAGGTCGGCCTGGACGCCGGCGTGATCGGCCAGCAGGCCTTCACCCTGCTGCTGGTGATGGCCATTCTCACCACCGTCATGACCGGCCCCCTGCTGACCCTGTTCATGGGCCGCCACCAGCCCGACCCCCTCCCTGCCCGCACCTCCACACCGCCGCCCTGACCCGGCTGGCGGCCGGGGGGTGCGTTACTCGCTCCGCGGGGGGTTCGGCACGTGGATGGCGATGCCGCTGGCGTGGACCTGGGTGGGGGTGATGTTGACGCCGACGCCAACGCCGCCGTAGCCGCGCCCGCCGATGCGGCCACCGCCGGCGCCGACGCTCACGCCGCCACCGCCGTAGCCGTCCGCGGTGCCCTCCAGCAGAACGCCATTGGCGCCCAGGCTGGCGGCCTCCTCGCGCAGCTTGCGCATGACCGAATCGATCTTGTTCTGCTGGCCGTAGGTCAGCGCGCCGCTGCGGGTCTGCAGGACGGCGATCTCTTCATACCCGCCCGGCGGTGGGCCGTGGTAGATGCGCACCTGCGCCGGGTCGATCGGCGCGCGCGGGGTGCCGGTGAGCATGTGCGAAGTCGCGCAGCCGGCCAGGGCCAGCACGCACAGCAGCAGGATCAGGGAGCGGACGGTACGCATGGCGGGGGTCCTCGCTGGAACCGCCGCCCCGCCACCGCGGCGGGACGGGTCGATGGGCGGATTATTCGCCGGAGTGCCTGAAGCCGGCGTGCACGCGGGCGTCAGCCGCCCTGGCCGATGCGGGCCCCGTCGACCGGATTGCGCAGCCAGCGGCGGATATGCCAGGTCATCGCGCCGAAATACGAATTCATCTGGTAGCAGCCGCTGGTCAGACCGCCGCCGCGGCCCATGATCACCCCGTTGAAGGCGGCCTCGTGCTCGCCGTCGCGGTACAGGGTGCCGCGCACGCGGATGGTCTGGTCGTGCTCGATGAACCAGTTGCCCGACCACAGTGCGTCGACGATCTCGACCTTCAGCACCCGCCCGGCCATGTCGGTGATCGGCGCCTGCTCGGGCACGGCCACGCGGCGCAGCTCGCGTGTCAGGCGTTTGGTGAACTCTTCGGGCACGCCGCAGTGGGAGATGATCTCGTCGTCGATGTCGTGGCCTTCGGCCAGCGGGATCGGCACCTGGAGCCTGATCTTGTCGCTGGCCAGCGCGGGCGTGGCCGCCAGGCCGAGCGCGAGCGCGGCCGCTGCAATCCGATGCATGTGATGCTCCCCTTGGAAAGTGCGCAGGGTACCGCGGCGCGGCGGCCCGGGCACCCAGGCGCCCGTTGGCGCGCCTTCGTCAGCCCATGCCGCCGTTGACGCCGATGACCTGGCCGTTGACGTAGCCGGCGGCATCCCCGCAGAGAAAAGCGACCAGCGCGGCGA
>CAYXLS010000132.1:0-1626 GCA_964464785.1 uncultured Gammaproteobacteria bacterium
AAATACTAACCCAAAAATAAACTTGCACTATGGCATTTACGAGGAATTTAGACCCAATAGAGGCAATGGGTATTGGAATAGAGCATGAAATAGACACCTTATTAGTATCGCTCTTGCGAAGCACTCATTTTAAATCCGATATTCCATTCTATTCAAAAAGGCTAAAAATGGATAAGAATAAAGGAATAGCGGAAATGATTATTACAGATGGGAACTTGATATTAGAAGATTTCTCTATTAGGGATGAAATCAAGCAGAAATTTAATTATGAGTTAAAATTGGTGAAGACAGGGAAAGGCAATTATGTTATTTTAAACGATTTGAGTCTCGATGTCCTTTATTCAAGATTAAAAAAATACTACTTTAAAATTCTTAGAGTGTATCATGGGAAAATTTCTGCAGGTAAAATTGATTTAGAGTTAAATGAACCAACAAAAGAACACATTAAAGCAAGTGAGAAATACATTAAAAACCTTCCCAAAATCCCATCACTTGCTCAAATTCAGGATTTATCAGAGCAGGTTTTATCAGGTCTGTTAGAGTATGCATTCGCTTCTCAAGATGAATTCGGAGTAAAAATGTACCTATATGCGAACCAGTTAAAAAATAATGCTCCTTTCTATGAGTATTTGGGCAAACTTAAAAATCTGTTCCCTAAACTTACTGCAAACAAAATAGAGACTTTAAGAATAAACTTCTTATTGACAGAAAAGCATTGGAGATATAATCTTGGCTGTTTCGTGAGGAAACAGAACTACCCAATTCGAAAATTTACAAGAGAAATTGTAATAAAGTACTTATTGATTTGTGAAGCGTCACCAGCAAGTGGGAAATACTTTTATAAATCCACAGACATTGGTCTTTTCAAAAAGGTTTGGAAGACCTTCTTTTTAAATGATGTATGTAATAATCCGGAAGATGCATATTGGTGTCTTTTAGATAGAGGTTTTCTTCTGATAGATACACTTCCTTATTCAATGAGTTATACTTCAAGGGACAGGGAAAAAGAAGAATATGACGATTTGATTAAATCATGTCTACCTTTTTGGCTTAATAAATTAAATAAGCATGTTTCTTTTTCACATGACCTTAAAGTTGCGTTTGGATTTAAACTTAATGCATTAAGCGTATTAAATGCTTGCAATCAAGTTTTGACGCTTAATAGTATAAACTACCAGATTTCACAAAACGATATTGCTGCAAGTGGTTCTGGACAACCCATAACAAAAAACCTTGAGCGAATCTTTGGAACGCAAAATATAAAACAGAATTGTAACCCATAGTTGATATGAGAAAACTAATAGGCATTATACCAGAAGAATCCGGCTTCATAAAGGAATATCGCTTTCATCAAGGTTGGTGGAGAGCATTTGTGCTTAATGAAGAACCGGGAATGTATTGGGATGAAAAGAATGAAAAATGTGCAAGTGTTTGTAACAGAATAAACGATGGAGAAAAATCATTGAAAAATTTCCTTTCAGATGAGATTTCCAACACCGCAAAGAATATAGAAATCTGTCTGACCAAATATACTCACAGTGACAAACAACAAAATTAGTGCTATTTTTGTTTTCATAATTCCCAATCCTTCTATCAATAACCACACCATTTTGTATTCAAGTTTCA
>CAYXLS010000133.1:0-887 GCA_964464785.1 uncultured Gammaproteobacteria bacterium
GGCGACGAGGACGGCCACGAGGACGCGGTCCACATCGTCATGGACCAGCGCCGCAGCGAGGTCCGCGGCGGGCTGGACGACATGGACGGCTTCGAAAGCCTGCGGGTGAAGCTGGCCCACAACCAGTACACCCACACCGAGTACGAGGACAACGCCGTCGGCACGGTGTTCGACAACGACAGCGTGGAGGGGCGCGTTGAACTGGTGCACCTGCCGCTGGGTGGCTGGAACGGCGCCTTCGGCCTGCAGTTCTCGCGGCGCAAATTCCACGCGATGGGCGCGGAGGCATTCGTTCCGGATTCCAAGTCCCGCGACACCGGCCTGTTCTGGATCGGCGAGCGCAGCTTCGACGCCGTCGACCTGGAGCTGGGCGCGCGTTACGACCAGAACCGGATCGACGTGGTCACCGGCCCCTCGCGCGACTTCGACGGCCTGAGCCTGTCGGCCGCGACACGCTGGCACGTGGGCGAACGCCTGCACCTGTCCTTCGGCCTGGACCGCGCCCAGCGCATGCCCACCTCCGAGGAGCTGTATTCGGACGGCCTGCACGTGGCCACCAGCAGCTATGAATTCGGAAACGCCGGGCTGGACATGGAAACCGCCAACCGCGCCGAGCTGGGCATGCACTGGCACCACGAGGGGCTGCTGGTCAGCGCCTCGCTGTACCACCTCGAATACGACGACTTCATCTACCTCGCCGACACCGGCGTGGTCGACGGCGGGCTGCCGGCGCGGATCTGGAACCAGGCCGACGCCCGCTTCAGCGGCGGCGAGCTGGACGTGCAGTGGACCCTGCTGGACGACGAGCGCGGCCAGTGGACGCTGCGCACCTTCGGCGACGTGGTCCGCGCGCGGCTCAAGCCGCGGCACCGCGGCGAGCCGACCTG
>CAYXLS010000133.1:897-1623 GCA_964464785.1 uncultured Gammaproteobacteria bacterium
GAGGTGTCATTCAGCGTGCCGCACGGCGACCACGCCCACCAGCACACCGCGCAGATTGCGCTCGACGGCAACTTGCCCCGCATTGCCCCGGCCAGGGTTGGCGCGGAGCTGCGCTGGCGTTCGGCCGACGACGCCTGGCGCGCCAACCTGGGCGCGGTGCGCTACGCATCGCAGGACCGCGTGGCCGAGCATGAGCACGAATCGCCCGGCTACACCCTGGTCCATGCCGGGCTCACCTGGCACCTGGATACGGCCGGCGGCAAGGCCTGGGAGCTGTTCGTGGACGGCAACAACCTGCTCGACGAAGAGGCGCGCCCGCACACCTCGTTCATCAGCCACCTGGCGCCGCTGCCGGGGCGCAACATCAACGCGGGCGTGCGGCTGTTTTTCTGAACGCTGTTACGGGGTTTCAGTCTGGGCCTTGCAGCAGGCGGCGCACAGGCCGTGGACCTCCAGGGTCTGCGCCTGCGGAGTGAAGCCCAGCGCGCGGGCGCGGGCGTCGAGTGACTCGACCACGCGCTCGTCTTCCAGCTCGGTGGCGTCGTGGCAGTTGTCGCAGATCAGGAACGGCACCGAGTGCGGCCGGCTGCTGGGGTGGTGGCAGGCGACAAAGGCATTGATCGACTCCAGCCGGTGGATGAAGCCGTTGCCGAGCAGGAAATCCAGCGCGCGGTACACCGTGGGCGGCGCCGCCGAACCGGGACCGCCGCCTTCGCGCACCCGGTC
>CAYXLS010000134.1:0-1601 GCA_964464785.1 uncultured Gammaproteobacteria bacterium
ACTTTTCGAAACCTTCCCAATTCGTCAACCGATATTTTCGGGTATTGTCCGCAGTAGGCGGGAATGAATGGTATCAGCTACAAATTGTCTATCTGACAAAGAAAGAGATTCACTATTGACAAAGATAGCAGCATTCAATTGTTTGTTGAAACACCCTTCGTGCATATAATTGGGAGGAGGATTATGAGTACAGACCAAGTTCAAGGAAGCTCAAATACAAAAATCATTGAGGCTAGATCCAAACTCCAAGATGTGGCAATATCATTAGGCAAATACAACTTGGATTATTTGTTGCAGTTATGTAGCTTCCTGTCAATCATGTCTTTTCTAAGCTTCAAGCACAAGAATATGTCTCTGCAGCTATGGTTGTTTTTTAATCCAAACTTCATTAAGAATTTGAGCAAAGCAATCTTGCTGTCGAACTCGAATACCTCCAAGCAAGGGTACTTCCAGATTCCTGAATTCATAAATGTGTTCAATAGATTGAAAGATATTGATACGCTTGTCTACAATGAAGATGCGCCAGGGACACCCAATCTTATGCTGGCGTCCATAGCAAACACCCAAGTATATTATCAAGAAGCAGATTTTGCAAGAGAAATTGGGCGTTCGCTACTCCTCTATGATCTAATCCCCTCAAAATACGGATTGAAAAATGAAAAGTGGATAGATGTATTTCAGTTATTTCAAGACCGATATGACATACCAATTTCAGAGATGTATCCTCTCATCCTGGCTATAGTGATTCTCAACGAGAGAAGATATAAAGCTATTTATGAGGAGTTGGAGAGGGCTCCTGAAAAAATGTTACCACAAGCATTGCTTGATAAATTCCACAGCCTTATGGCGCAGCAGAATTACTGTACTATCAATATCACAAATGAAGATATACCTGAAGCCATATATTATGCCTTAAGCAGATACTACGATTCTATATCGGTTTCAGTAAGGGACGTAAAAAGCCTAGTACGATGCATTACCCCAAGTATCATGGTATCAGATTGGCATCCATTTAGGGTGCATCCTCTAGTTTCTGTACTAGAACATCAGTATATTGTGCCTTCGATTTGGGAACTTGTGGAGCACGTAAAAAAGCTGCACACCCGCATCGTAGAGGACCTGAACGATGATCAAAGAAAGCAATTGTACACTAACTTGGGACTATCTTATGAGAAGTATGTTTTCGACTACATGGTTACAATGCATCCACACGACACAATCATTGCTGAGTCGAACTTCAGTAAGAGTGATCTAGGTCCGGATATTACTATCCTTGATGTGGGAAAGAAAACGGGTGTGTTTATTGAAGTGAAATCTGCATCTATCCCATTACCTTCAAGAAACGATCCGTTGCAATGGGATAGCAAGCTTTTGGAGTTAGTGGAGTTAGTCGAAAAATTGCACAGAAAAGCGGTAAGAGTATTCAGTAAGGAAGGTCATTACAGACAATTTGAAAACCAAATTGATCAATGTCAGATTGAAAACTCAATTCTTGTAGTTGTTTGTGGGGATTTAGGTTACTTCTTCGACGCAATACTGATAGATAAATTCAGGTCTACATACCCAGAATTTCCAACAAATAACATCCTGTTTCTTGATAT
>CAYXLS010000135.1:0-1593 GCA_964464785.1 uncultured Gammaproteobacteria bacterium
CGTTGACGAACAGAAATAGTATTTTGTTCTGCTTCTCTGCCCCCGATAATTATCATATAGGGAATTTTTTCAGCGGTTGCATTTCTAATTTTGTTTTGCATAGTCTCTGATTTGTCATCAATTTCAACTCGAATATTTTTGTCTTTTATAATTTGTCCAATTTTTTGGGCATATTCAAGTTGATTATCGGTAATGGGAATTATTTTTACCTGAAGAGGTGATAACCAAACCGGAAAAGCACCAGCATAGTGTTCGATTAGAGTACCAACAAATCTTTCCATAGATCCTAACAGGGTTCGATGGAGCATAATGGGAGTATGATCCTTACCATCATCCCCGACATAAGACATTTCAAATCGAGTGGGCTCGTTCATGTCTAATTGAATTGTAGTTCCTTGCCACTCTCGACCCATGGCGTCGACTGCTTTTAGGTCAATGGCTGGACCATAAAATTTGGCTCCGCCAATGTCGGATTGGTATTTTATTTTTCTTTTATCTAAGATGTCTTTTAAGGTAGTTTCGGCTAGATTCCAAATTCGTTCTTCACCAACATATTTGGATTTATTTTTAGGGTCACGAATAGAAAGATAAACATTTAGTTTGTTAAAACCAAAAGTTTTGTTAATATCGAGAGCAAAGTCAAGTATAGAATTAACTTCGTCAACAAATTGATCTTCACGACATATTATATGGGCATCGTCTTGAGTAAACCCACGGACTCGAAGCATGCCGTGAAGAACTCCGGATTCTTCGTACCTATAGACACTACCGAGTTCACACCATCGAAGAGGAAGCTCTCGATAACTTCTAGGTCGAGATTTATAAATTCGGATATGAAAAGGGCAGCTCATTGGTTTGACATAATAGGTAGTATTTTCTTCTTGATCTTTGCTAGACATGGACATTGGGGGGAAAAGACCGTCTTTAAATGAAACTAAATGCCCTGATGTTTCCCACAAATTTGACATACCGACATGGGGAGTATAGACATATTGATAATCGTGGCGACGGTGTTTGAGACGCCAATAATTTTCTATTTCTTCTCTTACTACTGACAATTTTGGGTGCCAAAGTATTAGTCCGGGTCCAACAGAATTGTCGATACTAAACAAATCTAGATCTTTTCCTATTTTTCGGTGGTCACGTTTTTTGGCTTCCTCGATATTGTCTAAATACTTCACCAGATCTTCTTTTGATTCAAAGGCAGTGCCATAAATTCGAGTAAGCATTTTATTTTTTTCACTTCCATGCCAATAAGCGCCAGCGACTGAAAGGAGTTTAAAAGCTTTTACTTTGCTGGTATAACGAACATGAGGCCCAGCACAAAGATCGACAAACTCACCAACAGTATAAGTACTTATAATTTCTTGGCGATTAGTAATAGAATTTAACCATTCAATTTTGTAGGGGTTGTTTTTGAATAATGTTTTTGCCTCTTCTAGGGTAATTTCTTGTTTGGTTATGGGTAAATTTTCTTTAATGATTTTGGTCATTTCAGCTTCAATTTTGGTAAAATCTTCTTCATTTATCTTGAATCCATTTAGTGGTTCGAAGTCAAAATAGAAACCATCGTCAGTGGCTGGCCCCATAGCT
>CAYXLS010000136.1:0-656 GCA_964464785.1 uncultured Gammaproteobacteria bacterium
CGCCGCCAGCCCCGCGGCCACTGCCAGGCCCGCCGCCGCGACCAGCCAGCGGGTGCCCCTGCCGGCGCTCACGGCTGGTCCTCCAGCCGCGGCCGGAACGCTTCGAAGTGCTCCATCATGCCGCGCGCGTACTCCTCCAGGGCCCGGCCGGGATCACCGTCGATGATGGCGAGCTTGGCCCGCGCCTCGCCCACGCCCTGCGCGCTGGCCTGCGCCCACCAGTAGCGGGCGTTGCGGCCATCGCGGTCCTCGGCGGCCAGGGCGTAAAGGAGCGTGCCCAGGTCCAGCTGGGCGGCGGCGTTGCCCTGCGCGGCCAGCGGCGACAGCAGGTCGATCGCGTCGTGCTTCCGTCCCGGCTGCCCGGACCATCGCGTTGCGAGGGCCAGCGCCGCCCGCGCGTCGCCTTCCCCGGCCCGCGCCTGCAGCCTGGCGTCGGTGTGGGTGCGGTCGTCGGCCAGCCGCCGGGCGGCAAGCGCCTCGTCAGCCCAGTAGCGCCCGGCGGCCAGGCGCTCGGGCGAGACGGCGAACCCGGACAGTCCGCCCGTGCCCGCCGCCGCCGCGGCCTGGAGCGGCCCCACCGCGGGGAACCGGTTCACCCGGGCATTCAGCCACGGCTGCTGGGCCCCGCGGGTGCGGTCGTTGACGATGTTGTAGGC
>CAYXLS010000136.1:666-1588 GCA_964464785.1 uncultured Gammaproteobacteria bacterium
ACTTCCGGCGAGGCCAGCGCGCTGGCCAGGTAATAGCTGTACGGGGAGTGCTCCTCGTCCACGCCGTAGGCGCGCAGGCTGTCCATCGCCACCCGGCCCGGGGCGGTCGCGTAGGCGAGGATGGCGCCCTCGGGGGGCTCCTGCGCGGCCAGCGCCGGCAGGTCCGCGGCGCCGCGCGCGGGCGGCACCCGGCAGGCATCGATGATCGCCACCAGCACCGGTACGTCCTGCTCCAGCTCCCACACCAGCTGGTCCAGGCGCAGGGCGTTGGTGCGCACGTCGTGCTCGCCCAGGCTGCCGATCCCGGCCGGCAGGTCCACCGGCATCAGGTAGTTGGCGTGGTCGAACTCGAAGCCATGGCCGGCGAAATACAGCAGCCGCAGCTCGGCATCGCGGGACATCGCCTCGAACGCGGCGATGTCCTCGCGCATGCCGGCCAGGTCGCGGTCGATGCCCACCAGCACGTGGTAGCCGCGCGCCCGCAGCGCGGCGGCGATCAGCGCGGCGTCCCGGGCCGGCGCGGCGAGGGCGTCGCCGTGGCGATAGGCGCCGTTGCCGAACACCAGCGCGTAGCGCCGCGAGTCCGGGCCGGCGGACAGCTGTTCCGGGCCGCCCTGCCCGGCCGGTTCCGCTGCCGACAGCGCGGCCGCGAACGCCGCCCTGGCGGCCTCTACAGCCTCGTCGGCCTCCTCGGCCTTGGCCTCAGCCGCTGCACCCCCGGCTCCCGCGCCCTCGACCGCGCAGCCGCCGCCCAGCATCAACAGCAGCAGCGCGGCCGCCGGCCACGATGCGCGGAACATCCTGCGTCCCATGTCCTTTCCCCCTGTCACTGCGCGGGCCGCCCGCGTTGCCGCGGTCCGCGCCCGAGTTTCCAGATCAGTCTATCGCGGCCGGAACGGGCCCGGCGGCGTTGCGCCTTCTG
>CAYXLS010000137.1:0-1567 GCA_964464785.1 uncultured Gammaproteobacteria bacterium
ATCCCTGAAAGAGGCCTTCCTGAACGAACTTGGCAAGGGCAACAGGATTAAGGTTTAGGTGTTAGGTTTTAGGAGATATGATGACTGATAGAAATAGACCCAAGCTTGAGTTTTCGGGTTTGGTCGAGAAGATTCAGAGTATACACCATGAGTTAAAAAGATCAGCACTAAGGTCAGTAAATACTATGCTCACCATACGCAACTGGCTGATAGGATACTATATTACTAACTATGAAATGCAAGGCGCAGATCGCGCTCAGTATGGTGAGCGACTTATGGATTCGATCTCCCTCGAACTACAGCGTCTCAAAGTCCCTCGCTCTGCCAAACGCGAATTACAGAGGTTCTGCCAGTTTTATCGCACTTATCCGCTGATTGTGCGTTCACTGAACGCAGAATTGGGCAAAGTGGTCTGGGGTGATATCAAGCCAGAGATCACTGTAACTGCGGACTCTTCAGTGTTTTCACCAAAAGTGCGTTCAGTGAACGCACAATTGGCAAAACTCTCAAGCCGGCTATTAAACAACCTGTCATATGCTCACTTTGAAATTCTGATAACCATAGAGGATGAGCTCAAGCGCCGATTCTACGAGTTGGAATGCCTTAAAGCCAATTGGTCGGTCCGCGAACTTCGCAGGCAAGTCTATTCCCTCTTCTATGAGAGAACTGCTCTGTCCAGGGATAAGGAAAAGCTGGCTGAGCTTGCAAATGCAGAATCTGAAAGCTTTGACCCCGTTTTAACGATCCGAGATCCCTATGTGTTTGAGTTTTTGGGAGTAAAATCCGATAGTTTGCTAAGTGAATCCGATCTTGAAGATCAGCTTCTGGGTAACCTGCAGGAATTCCTCCTGGAATTGGGACATGGGTTTTGCTTTGAAGCCCGCCAGAAACGCATTCTGATCGGGGATACTCAGTTCTACATCGATCTGGTCTTTTACCATCGTGTCCTCAAATGCCATGTCCTGATCGAACTCAAGGTGGCTGAATTCAACCATGAAAACATTGGCCAGCTCAATACTTACGTTAGCTGGTACCGGGCAAATGAAATGCGGGAAGGTGATAATCCTCCCATCGGAATTCTGCTCTGCACAGGCAAGGACAGCACCCTGGTGGAATATGCCCTGGCAGGCATGTCTCCAAATACCTCCTGGAACTGCCTTCCAAAGAAGAAATGCAAGCCTTCCTCGAAAGATCTCTGAAACAGGAACTACTATGATCGATAAACAAACCAATACCCGCCTGAAACGCTTTGCCCAGGAAGCCCGCCGTTACCTGATCGACCAGGTGAATACCAAACTCAGCGAAGTGCTGGCCTTAGGTAGCGATGCTGCCACTTATGAAAAGACTAAGCCGCTTTATAACGCTTTGCTTAAAGAGGTGTTAGGTGTTAGAGATGGTGAAAGCGGCGAAGCCGCCCTAAAACCTAAAACCTCACACCTAACCCCTAACACCTATAACCTAACACCTATTGCCGAGCGCGTCGCTTACACCTGGTTCAACCGCCTGACGGCCCTGCGCTACATGGACATGAAACACTTCAATCCGGTTGGCATCATCAGTCCCCAAT
>CAYXLS010000138.1:0-1562 GCA_964464785.1 uncultured Gammaproteobacteria bacterium
TGGAGCACCCATGCGAATTCCCACCCTGTTCCTCGCCGCCCTGCTGGCCGCTGCGGGACCGCTGCACGCCGCCCCCATTGAAGTCCACCACGCCCAGGGCACGGCCACGCTGGAGGGCACGCCGGCCCGCACCGTGGTGTTCGACCTGGCCACGCTGGACAACATGCACGCACTGGGGATCGAGGCGCAGGCGGTGCCCGACGCCCGCTTCACGGAGCACCTGGCGCACTACGCCGACGAACGCTTCCCCAAGGTCGGCAGCCTGTTCGAGCCGGACCTGGAGGCCGTGCGCGCGCTGGAGCCGGACCTGATCATCGTCGGCGACCGCTCCACGCCCGCGTTCGAGGCGCTGTCGCAGATTGCGCCGACGATCGACCTGACGCCGGCCACCGACGATTTCTTCAACGACGTGGTCGCCGGCATCGAGTCGCTGGGCCGGATCTACGGGCGTGACGGGCAGGCCGCGGCGCTGGCCGGCGAGCTGCGCACGCTGCGCGCGGAAGTGGCGGCGCAGGCGGAGGGGCTGGACGCGGTGGCGCTGTTCGCCCTCAACGGCAACGCCAGCCCGCATGCGCCCGGCGCGCGCTTCGGCACCCCGCTGGATGCGCTGGGTATCGGCTCCGCGCTGCCGCCGCTGGACACCCCGTGGGTGCGCCAGGCCGATACCCGCAGCGCGCGCCCGAAGCCCGGCTCGCCCGAGGCGGAGGCCGCGCGCGCCGCCCAGGCGCAGGCGCTGGAAGCGGCGATGGCCACGCAGCCGGACTGGCTGATCGTCCTCGACCGCGGCCTGGCCACGGCCGGTGAGGATGCGAAGGCCACTGACCTTTCGGCCATCCCCGCAGTCGCCGGCTCGGACGCGTGGCAGGCCGGGCGCGTGTTCGAACTGGACCCCGCCGGCTGGTACCTGTCCGCCGGCAGCGCGACGGTGCTGCGCGAGGCCCTGCAGGACTTCGCCGGGCGCCTGGCGCGCTGAGCCTGCCGCGGCCCTGGCGGTTCGCGCGTCAGGGCCGCCAGTTGGCGTTGCTGTCCCAGAACTCCACGGCGCGGCGGTAGGCGTCGCGGTCGACGGGCACGCCCGAGCCGCCCTCTTCCACGCCCAGCGCGTTGCGCATCATGGTGATGGGGGCCATGGGGATTTCCTCCGGCTCGGCTGTATACAGGCAGCCGACCACGCCCCAGTCGCCGTCGATGGCCGCGCCCTCCTTCGCAAGCTGTTCGGCGCTGTAGAGGATCACCACGAAGTAGTTGGCCACTGGCGCCTCGACGCCTTCGAACCAGCGCACCAGCACCGGCAGCTCGGCCTTGGTGCGCGCCTCGTAGGCCGAGCGCAGCTGGTGCCGGTTGCCAGTGGTGATGGGCACGGTGAGGCAGCGGGTGGAGGTCCAGTTGCGGTGCACGTGCAGCACGCAGAAGGGTGCGTAGCCGGGCAGCACCTTCACCGGCACCTGCGCGTTGAGCCGCGCTTCGAATGCCTCATCGGTGCAGTCGCGGATGGCGGTGGCGCGGCCGTCGCGCGGGAACAGGCGCGCGCGTGCGAAGGGCGTCAGGACGATCGACACGGG
>CAYXLS010000139.1:0-1562 GCA_964464785.1 uncultured Gammaproteobacteria bacterium
TCTCGCGCCCATAGAGAAGCTCAGCCAGGGTGAGCGCAAAATCTACCGCAGTACCCGCACCTCGTCCGGTCACGAGGTTGCCATCAACGACCACGGGCTCTTTCGAGAATCCGTCGCTGAGTCCTTCTGTGAAATTGGGATGGCAGGTAAAACGCCTTCCATGAAGCAGACCATGAGGATACAGTGCAACAGCTGGCGAGGCGCATATCGCCGCGAACAGCCTTCCCTCGCTGGCCTGTCGTTTCAAGAGACCGACAAGGAGTGCGGAATCTCGAAGATGCTCTGCTCCGGGCATTCCACCCGGCAGGGCTATCAAATCGAACGTTTCATGGGCACAATCGGATAGAAGGCGATCCGTTAAAAGCTTCACCCCTTTTGATCCCGTAACAACTGTGTCCTTTACAGCCGCGATGACAACGTTTGCACCCGCCCGTCGCAACACATCAGCGATAGCAACGGTCTCTAACTCTTCGCTGCCATCCGCCATAGGCACAAGACACATTTTCTCCATGCTCTCCCTCCCTGGATTACCTCTGTGATCTCGGCAATCATTCCGACTTGAATGCATATGAGTGTCTAGTCGGACGATGCTCCAGTTTACATTATTTACTGTTACACTTTTAAATTGGGAAAAAGGCAAATTGCGTTAACGTGCAGTATTACAGGAAAAAATAGTTCACAAAAGGTGTCTTGGAGCTAAGATAAACTCTACACCTTCCTGGTCAGTAACGTTATGGCTTGACCACTTCTTCTTTTGCAAAGTCTCGCAGACTGTCTTCTCCCTTTTCCTCAAACATCTTTATCCAGAAGGTAACGCGGTTCTTTCCGTAGACCCGTTCGAAACCACGCATGATTGCATCAACAGGGATGTCGTCGTAGATCCCCAGATCCTCTATGTATTCCATGAACCGTTGGTTTTCTTCGTTGTAAGCATGAAAAAGAGCATCGTGCCGACCGTCGAATTCGAGGGGAGGCACCCCGTGCCTCCGACAGAGTTCTGCGTTGAAGGCGGGCGTGGCCTTTACCCATTTCTCTTCCAGGTAGAATTCAACAAACCCATGATAGACAAAAAGATCCGTTCCTAGGAAATCGAGCAGTTGCCTGGTCGCCAAATGATTTCTCACGGTGGCAAACCCCACCCGAGTCGGTATTCCCGAGGCTCTTCCAGCTGCACAGAGAAGAGAAGCTTTCGGTACACAGAAGCCACGGCCTCTCTTCAATACATTGCTCGCCTGATAATGTTCGGGAAGATAAAACGGGGTATACGGATCATAGCGAATCCCGTCACGAACCGAAAGGAAGAGCCTTACCGCCCGGTCAATGGGATCGGCAATGTTGCCTGCTATTTCATGCGCAAAGGATTGTATGGACGGGTGATCGCAGTCAATAACGGCTGTTGCAGTGAGATACTTCCTCATTGTGGTTTATGCCTCATATCTCCCCGCAACATTGGTATAGTAACAGACTTCGCATTGGTGCCTGTGGAACATGCTCCATAGGTATCTTTACACCACTGCTATTGCTCCACATCGGCATTTATTGGCTTTCCTGTCCTGTAAGAG
>CAYXLS010000140.1:0-1562 GCA_964464785.1 uncultured Gammaproteobacteria bacterium
CCAGCTGCACCTGGCCCGCGCTGGCGCTCCCCTCTTCCGGGACGTCGGCAGCGAAGTAGGCCTCCACGGCCGCCGGATGCGGGATCGGCGCGCCGCGCGGCACGCCGGGCACGTCCTGCACCGCCAGCCCTTCGGCCTCGGCGATTTCCGGCAGTGATTCGCCTTCGCCGATCCGGGCGACGATCGCGTCGGCCTCGGCGGCCACGCGCCGGGCGCTGCGATCGGCTCGGATGGCGGCAACGACCTCGTCGCGCACCTGCTCCAGCGGGCGGGCATGCTCCGGGGTGTGGCCGGTGACGCGGATCAGCACACTGTGGTTGGTGCCCACGTCGATCGGATCGCTGACGGTGCCGTCCTCGATCAGGCTTTCGGTGAACGCGGCACGCTGCAGCGCCGGATGCGCGATCAGGCCCTCGCCCTCGCCGCGTGCGAACGGGCCCGCGGCCTTGACCTCGAAATCACCCACCGCGGCCGCGGGTTCGAGCGAATTCGGATCACGATAGGCCTGGTCCACCACGCGCCCGACCAGGTCGCTGTAGGCGCGCTCGCGCGCGCTGCCGGACAGCTCGACCGCAAGCTGCTCGCGCACCTCCTCGAACGGCACCGCGTCCTCGCCGCCGCGCACCTCGCGCAGCTGCAGCACGTGCCAGCCGAAATCGGTCCTGACCGGATCGCTCACCTCGCCCGGCTCCATCGCGAACAGCGCCTGCTCGAACTCCGGCACCATCGTGCCCGGCTCGACCCAGTCCAGGTCGCCGCCCGCGTCGGCGGAGCCGAAGTCATCGGAATGCTCGCGGGCGAGCGCGGCGAAGTCCGCGCCCTCGGCCTGGGCCTGGCCGGCCACCTCGCGCGCGCGGTCCTGCGCCGCCTGCGCGGTCGCCGCATCCGCATCGGCCGGCACCTCGATCAGGATGTGCGAAGCCAGGCGCTGCTCGTCGCCGCCGAAGCGGGCGCGCTCACTGGCGTAGTGCGCGCGCAGTTCCTCTTCGGTCGGCATGTCCTCCACTTCGACCATGGAGGCGTCCATCTCCAGGTATTCAATGGCCACCGTCTCCGGCGCGCGGAAGTCCGCCGGGTTGGCGTCGTACCAGGCCTTGATCTCGTCGTCCCCGACCTCGCCCGCGTCGGGCTCGGGCGCCGGCATGATCGTGAACTGCACGTCGCGGCGCTCGCCCAGCAGCACCATCAGGCGCTCGACCTGCGACGGCGTCACGAACGCCGACTCGGCGACCTGCACCGGGATCAGCGACTGCTCCAGGCTCTCGCGGATGGCGGCTTCAAACTGGCGCGGCGACTGCGGCGGCACCTGGGTCTGCAACGCCATCTGGTAGCGCTCCAGGTTGAACTGCCCGTCCACCTGGAACGCCGCGAACTGCTGGATCTGCCCGGCCACCTGGGCATCGCCCACCGCGATGCCGCGATTGCCCGCGGCCAACCGCAGCACGGCCTGGTCGACCAGGCCTTCGAGCACCTGGCGCCGGTTCTCGATCGCCTCGAACGCGCGCGGATCGTAATCGTCGCCCATCTGGGTGCGGGTCTGCTGGCGCTCCTGTTCGAACGCG
>CAYXLS010000141.1:0-1550 GCA_964464785.1 uncultured Gammaproteobacteria bacterium
CCGGCGATTGCAGCCGCCTTCCTGCTTGCCGTCAGCGCGCCCGCCGGTGCCGGCGAGCCCACAGCCGACCAGCCGACCGATGAACTGATCCCGGCCCAGCGCTTCGAACTGGACAACGGCCTGCGGGTGATCTTCCACCTGGACCATTCCGACCCGGTGGTGGCGGTGGTGCTGGCCGCCCGCGTGGGCTCGGCGCGCGAGCAGCCCGGCCGCACCGGCTTCGCCCACCTGTTCGAGCACCTGTTCTTCCTGGATTCGGAGAACCTCGGGCCCGGCGGCCTGGACCGGCTGAGCACGCGCGTGGGCGGCTCGGGCGCCAACGGCAGCACCAGCTTCGACCTCACCGACTACCTGCAGACCGTGCCCAACGATGCGCTGGAAAAGCTGCTCTGGGCCGAGGCGGACAAGCTCGGGTATTTCATCAATACCGTGAGCGACGCGGTCCTTGCCAAGGAAATCCAGGTGGTGAAGAACGAGAAGCGCCAGGGTGTGGACAACCGCCCGTACGGCCACACCTACGGCGTGATCCTGGAGAACCTCTACCCGCAGGGGCATCCCTACAGCTGGCCGGTGATCGGCTCGCTGGCCGACCTGGACGCGGCCACGCTCCAGGACGTGCACGCCTTCTACCACCGCTGGTACACGCCCAACAACACCACCCTGGTGGTCGCCGGCGACTTCGATCCGGCCCAGGCCCGCGAATGGGTGGAGAAGTACTTCGGCGAGATCGCCCGCGGCGAGGAGGCAGCGACGCCGGCACCGCAACCGGCCCGCCTGGCGACCTCCACGCGCCTGATGCACGAGGACAACCTGGCCCGCCTGCCCGCGCTGACCCTGGCCTGGCCGGGCGTGGAGCGCGGCCATCCCGACGAGGCCGCCCTCGACGTGCTGATGGAGCTGCTGACCGACGGCCGTGATTCGCCGCTGACCGCGGTGCTGGTGGAAGAGCTGAAGCTGGCCAGCGGCGTGGCGGCCTGGAACAGCAGCCAGCAGATCGCCGGCATGCTGATGCTGCAGACCACCGCGTTCGACGGCGTGGACCTGGACGACGCGCTGGCCGGCGTTGAAACCGGCATGGCCCGGTTCGAGCGCGAGGGGGTGGATGCGCAGGCGCTGGAACGGATCAAGACCATGTCCGAAGCCAACCTGCACGCCCGCCAGGGCAGCGTGCTGGGCAAGGGCGCGGCGCTGGCCCGGCACGACCTGTACGGCACCAGCCCCGACACCGACCTGGCGGCGCTGCGCGCGGTGACCGCTGCCGACGTGATCCGGGTTTACAACGAGTACCTGCGCGACCGCCCGCACGTGGCCACCAGCTTCGTGCCCCGCGGCCAAGCCGGGCTGGCACTGAGCGGCTCGCAGGTTGCCAGGGTGGTCGAGGAGCCGATCGTGCAGGGCGCGGAGGAGGCGATCGACACGGCCGCCGCCGCCGCGGATTACGAGCGCACGCCGTCGTCGTTCGACCGCTCCATCGAGCCCCCGTTCGGGCCGCCGCCAGTGGTGACGCCGCCGCAGGTCTGGACCGGCGCGCTTGCCAATGGCCTGCAGGT
>CAYXLS010000142.1:0-1548 GCA_964464785.1 uncultured Gammaproteobacteria bacterium
AATACATTGATCAACCTTCCGGGATGGCGGACCAGCCGGAAGATCATTGTTATTGACTCTGATGATTGGGGAAGCATCAGAATGCCTGATGCTTCAACTTACAGGAAGCTTCTTGCAGAGGGAGTCAGGGTTGATAACTGTCCTTACAATAAGTATGACTCGCTTGCAAGCGAGAAGGACCTGACTGATTTGTTTGAAGTATTGAATAGCTTTAGAGATATTAACGGAAGACCCCCCGTCATTACGGCAAATATTGTTCCGGCAAATCCTGATTTTGAGAAAATAAAAGAATCAGGTTTTAATGAATATCACTATGAACTGTTTCCTGAAACACTCAAGAGATACCCAAATCATGCCAAATCATTTCATCTCTGGCAGGAGGGCTTGCGCAGTTCTCTATTCTATCCGCAGTTTCATGGACGTGAGCACCTGAATGTTGCAAGGTGGATGTCTGCCCTTAAGGACAATTTACCGGAGACAAGGTTAGCGTTTGATTACAGATTGTTTGGGATAAGCACAATAATATCACAGGAAAAGAGAAGAAGTTATCTTGCAGCCTTTGACGCTTTTGGTAAGACTGATGTTCGGCAAATTAAGGGAATTATCACGGATGGATTATTGTTATTCGAGAAGATGTTTGGATATTCATCAAAGTCTTTTATAGCTCCAAACTATATCTGGCCTTCCCTTGTTGAACAACATCTGTCAGAACACAATGTGAGGTACATAAAAGGCCTTTCAGTTCAATTTTCTCCTGTATCGGAAGCCGGAAAAACTAAGAAGATACGTCACTTCACAGGTCATATGAATTTGCAAAATCAAATTCATATTGTTCGAAATTGCAGGTTTGAGCCAAGTCTTGACAAATCCGTAGACTCAACAAATGAATGTTTGGCTCAGATTGAGTATGCTTTCAGATTAAAGAAACCGGCAGTTATAACCTCTCATCGTGTCAACTATATAGGATCTGTTGATCCACTTAACAGAGAGAGAAACTTACCGCAATTGCGAAATCTTATCACAAGGATTCAGCAAAAATGGCCGGACACTGAATTTATGACTGCTGATCAATTAGGCGACTTAATTCATCAGGAAAGGGTAAAGGCATTATGAATAAAAGACCAACTATTCTGGTAACAGGTGATTTTTGTCCGGTTAACAGGGTAGACGACTTCGTATCTGGTCACGATCATGCTCTTCTTTTCAATGATCTGTTACCTCTTCTTCTTGATTCAGGCTTGGTCGTCACAAATCTTGAATGCCCGTTAACTGACTCAGAATCAAAGCTAAATAAAGTCGGACCATCTTTAAAGGCTTCTGTTAAGATTGCTTCCGTTCTTTCGGACTCGGGTTTCAATCTTGTAACCCTGGCAAATAATCACATTATGGATTATGGTCTGGCCGGATTGACATCAACAATTGAAGCATGCAGGAACAATGGAATAAATCACGTTGGAGCTGGTATAAACTTTGAGGAAGCAGGCCGGATATTCTATACTCCACTGGGGGACAAAAGGATTGCAGTATTAAATTTTTCTTCCGGTTTGT
>CAYXLS010000143.1:0-1547 GCA_964464785.1 uncultured Gammaproteobacteria bacterium
TAGCTGGCAAGCCTTACTATCATCTTTGGTACCTATACATGATAATTGGCATGTATCTTTTTGCGCCGTTCATGCAGCGACTCGTTGTTATCATCGATGCAAGTTCGCTTCGCATTCTTATTGTCTGCTGTTTCGGAGCAGCGGCAATCGAATCCCTGCTGGGTGGTTTTCTGGGAGCCCATACATGGTCTACATTTCTTACTCGTTTTATTCCATTTATTGGCTACTTCCTGGCTGGATATTATCTCCTTAATTATAGCCGTAATCTAAGTAACCTCTTACTGCTTCTAACCTTCTTCGCAAGCGGTCTAATTATTGCGGCTGGCACAGGTTCATTATTGCCATTTTTTGGACGACAATCATGGAAGATTATGTATACTAACCTGAATCCTATTGTCATTATTATGTCTCTGTGTGTTTTTCTTTTATTTGTAAAACAGAAATTGACGTTATTGATACCACATGGTTTAGTTGAACGTATTGCGAATGTCTCGTTAGGAATCTATGTTGTTCATCCGCTTTGGTTTTGGTTTCTTGCCAAATTCAAAATCACTCCTTTTACGATACATCCGCTAATTGGAATTCCAATGACCACTCTTTTCGCCTTTACCTTGTCCGCATTGTCAGTATCTTTAATGGCTCTTTTTCCTCCTTTAAAGAAGACCGTATCCTGAGAAAAACCCATGGGCCATAGAAACCACTCCTGCGCTAAAAGTAAATCCTGTTATGTTTTGTCTTCCAAATGACGAAAATGACAAAAAAATAGAAAACAAAAAATGAAGAAGAAATTTAGAACATGGCATCTTTTTTTGATTCTACTATTTGTAATGGTCACATTAACAGCATGGTGGGGCTATCTCAGGGTTCTAGGTACTCAGGCTCACATTTTGTCAAAGACTCACAGCGATCTCGGTGGCATGCTCGGACGTGACCCCGTTTTTCCCAGACCAAGCCTTCAACGTTTTATGTCAGGATTATTTCAAGCGAGAATGGAAAAGGCAGCAGGAGATAGTCTTCCTTTTCTTGAACATCTCATCCCGTTGCTTACTCACTGGAAAAGCTTTATGTATGAGCGATTCCTAACTGTCTTGCCAGAAAGGTGGTCTCCTGTTTTACCAATAGGCGAAAAGGGATATCTGAGGATCAGGTGCAGGGAACAACTATTGCCACCATTGTCCATTTACAATCCCGAAACAAGCAGACAACTTGAAACGGCAGCTGGTTATTATAATGAAATTGCAACCAGGTGGCCTATGGTGAGGTTCTATGTTTTTGCAATCCCAAGCAAACAGGCTGTATTTGTGGAAAAAGGGGTCCTACCAAACATTCCAACTGGGATGATTCGGGGCTATGAAGATTTCGAACATTTCAGCGCTCTTCTTTCAAATAAAATTTCATACGACTGGTTTGGAAAAAACCGCCCAGCCAGTGAAGTGCTGAATTTTTATTATAATACTGATCATCATCTGATAACGCCTGGATGTTATGAAGTCTACCGGCAGCTGCATCATCTGATATCTTCGAAAGGAGTTGACATTGGAGGCATC
>CAYXLS010000144.1:0-1530 GCA_964464785.1 uncultured Gammaproteobacteria bacterium
CTCCTTCGTTTGTTTGGTCTTGTCTGTCATCTTGCGTGTGGTTTTAATTTTTGTTAACTATTTTCAGCTCTTTGTCTTTGGTGACGTATAGCTTTATTGTCTGGGATTCTGTTTTTAAAAGGCGGTTCACGGCCTCGGCGTTGTCTATGAATATCGGCGCGTGGATGTCGTAGTGTTTGCTAAAGGCGTTTATGATGTCGATGCCTGCGTTGATCTTGGCGGCGTTGTTAACATCGCTGAAGGGGACGCCGTCTATCAATGCCTCGCAGGTCTCGTCCAGCCCTCCGTTGATCTGCTGGCTGAACATCTTAAATCGGACCATTGTGAAAAGGCTGTTTACTTTTTCCTCCATGAGCGTGACGCGGGCGCGTGTCAGCTTCTCTCCGAGGTATTCCTGTTTCTCCCAGCCGGCCAGCTGCTGGGAAAGCTTCTTCTGCTCCCGGTGGAGCTGCTCGAGGCGGTCCTTGTGTCGCTGGTTGCTTTCGCGGATGGATAGGAGCGATTTCTGGTTCTCGATCTTCTCTGCGATCTCTCTCCTCTCGGTTACGAGCTCGGAGCTGCCATTTTTTGTAGGGAGGGCGGCGAGCTCTTTCTCTTTCTCCGCTATCTGTTGCTCCATCTTGCGGATCTGCGGGTTGTCCTTTACGGTGAAGTCAGTTGGTATTACTGCCTTCGCGGCGGCTTCGTTGTTGATGGCTATGCTTTTACGGAGCGTCTCGGCGTTGCCCTTCCACGTATCGATGTCCTTCTGGAGGAGCTCTATCTCCTGCTTGTTGGCCTTACCGGTCTCGGTCAATACTTTTAGGTGGTTTGCTTTGCTGCGGTTGAAGTTATCCGTGAGGATGGCTTTCTTCTGCTCAATGTCGTCGGCTTCAAATGGCCTGTGGCAGGTGGGGCAGCAGAATTCTTCTTCATCAAATTTTATCACGGCCTGGTTGGCTGTCCTCCATTCGTCGCGTAGCCTGTCATTCTCAAGGGTGAGTTCTTTGATCCTGTTCTCCGCTGCACTGATCATCCTTGTGGCCGAGGCTATGTTCTGCTCGTGACCGGCGTTCTCCAGCTGCAGGGCCGAGGCTTTCATCTTCAGCCCGGAGACCTTTTTCTCTGCCTCGGCTCTATCCCGGTTGCGTGTCTCCAGGATGCTTTGCTGCAGGGAGAATATATCCCGTTGCAGATCCAGCGCGGCCTTACCTCTCATGGCTGCCTGCTGTGTAGTGTCCTGCAGGAGGGTGTCCAGCTTCTCGGCTTCCTTCTCCATCGCGCGGAGTTCCTTCTCGACCTTTGTATAGTCCGGGTCTGGTAGCATCGAGCGCTGGACCTCATCCATTCGTGCCGGAATGCCGGAGAGCTCCTGCTTGAGTCCTCTTTTCTTGTAGGCAATCTCTTTGCGGTATTCTTCCAGCGACTTGTCCTGGAGTGAATGCATGAAATCCTTCAGGTCCGGGTAGCGATCCTCTACGTCCTTGTCGGTGACGCCTCCGGTCATCTCAAAGAGCAGCTCCCGGCGCTGGCTCCAGCTCATGGTCTGGT
>CAYXLS010000145.1:0-1530 GCA_964464785.1 uncultured Gammaproteobacteria bacterium
TGCACCAGGATCCGGGAGCGAGTCAGTCATATTATATATCCCCTAAAGTGCTAAACCTGCAGAGAGGAATGAAAGGTTTTTATCGTTTAGAGGGATGTGGTATGAGGATGCAATGCTTAGTCCCAGGTTTCGTGATGGTCCTGATATATCGTTAAAGAGAGAGGCACCCATCCCGATCCGAGAGTAGCTCTTCGCAACGGGTGCCCCGAAGTACCTAGGACCTTTCTTCGCTATGCGGGAGTTGCCGCTGAGGAGTTGAGAGTAGTTCTCTCCCTGGATAGTGGCTGACAGATCCAGGGCCATGAAGTCCTTGCTTCCCGATACCGCCGGGTTGATTATAAATGGTGTAAAGACCCTGTTTGATATTGGTTTATATGGAGTATGCTGGCCTGAAAGAGAAAGACTTATAAAAAAGAGTCCTCCGCCAATCAGAATGGTTTGTATAGATTTCATCTTGCTTCTGCTAGGTGTTTGCTAACTAGATAAACGGGAAAACTGCCATCAAGTTTCATCAGCAAGTAATTATACGGGTAATTAATTCAAGTAAAAACGAGGGGAATGTTGGCATTTTAATAAAATGACACGACAGGAAATGGTATTCAGATTAATTCAATCATTGGGTTATTCTGGCTTCCAGAAGTCTATCGTAATTGATGGTTTAAGTGAGACCTGCATTACATGAGTTTTTGAACGTATAATTGAGTTTGCCACGTGGGAAGATGACAGAATATTACCACTGGAAATTTGACCGGCGAACCCGGTATCACTATCAAATGTTATATCGGATAAATCAGTGATGATTATTTTTGCAATCCAAATTATTAAGCAGATTCTTCCGGGTTCTTACAGAGAGATTTATCTGTTGAGTTCAAAAGTTTTTACATTAAATAGACAGTGATAATTGCAACTTAATTTAACATTCGTCGTAAAAATTGATATGTTTGTCACTGAAAATCGCTTATTCGTCAAAGGGATTTCACTAAATTAAGTTGCAATTCATTCAGGTATGAAGAAGTTTGTATCAATAAATATACTGCTGCTTTTCAGCTTGATTCAGTATGGCCAGATCATAGCGGATCATACTGTAGTTGATAAGTATGATGATATACCCCAGTTCTATATAGACCAGGTAAAGAGGATGTGGTTGTCCTATGCCGGTGAGTCACATACGAACGCGATCAGGACCGGGATGGACTTTTTGGAGAATATTAATCCGGTCTACTCTGTAAGTCAAATTTCAACTGGCACCCCCGAACCATATACAACAGCCAATTTAAGGGTCAATGAAGCTACGTGGGGCTCGTTTCGCAATGGATCCACTGGATGGGTGCATTTCTACGGGGAACAGGACTGGTTTACGTCAGCCGGGGCAATAGCCCAAACCAAAGCTAGTCTTGATTACTGTGCCTCAAACGGACCCGCTTTGGCTGCTTTTGGATTTGGGTGGTGTTATGATCCGGACTACATGACGAGCACTGCGATATCTCAATATCTCAGAGCAACTCAGGAATATGTGGATCACTGCACGAG
>CAYXLS010000146.1:0-1530 GCA_964464785.1 uncultured Gammaproteobacteria bacterium
GTTCCTTCAGCAGGTCGGCTTTGGTGTTCATCGGCTCGGCAATGGTGTGGATGTCCCGATTGTGACAGGGGGCGCCGCCAGGGCCGGCAGTCATCTTCCGGCGCGCCTGGCCCGATCAGCCTAAATCCGGGCCCGGCCCGGGTCACGTGACACCTGTCACCTCCACGTGCTGACCGTTGCGACTGCCGCCCTGCGCGGCATGCGCGGAGGATGGCGCCATGGACACGACCACCCTGCACCACGACGAACTTCATTCCACCCAGGACGCAATCGCATCCGGAGCGGTCCCCTTGGCTCGCCTGCTGGCGGCCCGCAAGCGCTACGGCAGCGTGGCGGCGCTGGACGGCGTGGACCTTTCGGTGCACGCCGGAGAGGTCGTTTCACTGCTGGGTGCCAACGGCGCCGGCAAGAGCACCGCGATCGGGCTGCTGCTGGGCCTGCTTGAGCCCGATGCCGGCGACGTGCGGCTGTTCGGCGGCCCGCCCGGATCGCTGGATGCGCGCCGGCGCACCGGCGTGATGCTGCAGGACGGCGGTGTCCACGGCGACCTCAAGGTGCATGAACTGCTGCGGCTGACCCGCAGCTATTACCCGCAGCCGCGCAGCATCGGCGACTGCGCCGCCCTGGCCGGGCTGGAGGGCCTGCTTGATCGGCGCTACGACAAGCTGTCGGGCGGACAGCAGCGCCGGGTGCAGCTCGCGCTGGCGCTGTGTGGCCGGCCGCGGCTGCTGTTCCTGGACGAGCCGACCACCGGCCTGGACATCCAGGCGCGCCAGCAGCTGTGGCAGGCGGTGCGTGAGCTGGTTGCCGAAGGCTGCGGCGTGCTGCTGACCACTCACTACCTGGAGGAGGCCGAAGCGCTGTCGGACCGGGTGGTGGTGCTGGATCGCGGGCGGGTGGTGGCCTCGGGCAGCGTGGGCGAGATCCGCTCGCACGTCGCCCAGCGCCGCATCCGCTGCGTCTCGGCTTTGGACGCCGCGCAGGTGTCCGGCTGGCCGCAGGTGCGTTCCGCCACCCGGGACGGGGATCGCCTGGAGATCGTGGCCGAGTCCGCCGAGCCGGTGGTCCGCCGCCTGCTTGATGCCGACCCGGCGCTGCAGGATCTGGAAGTGCTGCGCGCCGGCCTGGCCGATGCCTTCATCCACATCACCCGCGAACAGGAAGCCAGCTGATGCACGCCATTGCCCAATCACGGTCGTATTCCCCCTGGCGCTGCTACGTGCTGGAAGCCCGGTACGAGCTGCTGCGCCAGCTGCGCGAGCCGGCGTTCGTGCTGCCCACGCTGCTGTTCCCGACAGCGTTCTACCTGCTGTTCGGCGTGATGCTGTCGCGCAGCGCGGCCGCCGCGGAGCACATGCTGGCCGGCTATGGCGTGTTCGGCATCATGGGCGCGGCGCTTTTCGGCTTCGGCGACGAGCATACGAGCATGGTCGTGTGGAGTTTGCGCATGCCCCATGTGCTGACAGCCATCATCGGCGGTATCGCCCTCGCGCTGGCGGGATGCTCGTTCCAGAGCGTGTTGGATAACCC
>CAYXLS010000147.1:0-1529 GCA_964464785.1 uncultured Gammaproteobacteria bacterium
CAGCGCCGCGGCATTGTGGGCCAGCGCCCGCCGCACCACCTCGCGCGGGTGCACCTCGGCGCCGTCGATGGTGCCGCGGAACAGCTCCTCGAACGCCAGCGCCCGGTGGCGTGTATCCATGAACAGCGCGGCGAACACCTCGTGGGGATGGCTGCGCAGGCGCTGGGCGAAATACATCCCGGCGGCCTTGGGGTCGGTCAGCGCCTCGCCGCGCTCCAGGCCCGCGGCCAGGTAGCGGTCGCACAGCTCCAGCGCCGAGGCCAGCCGCGAGGCGCGCGCCGGGCCCAGCCCTGGCAGCTTCGCCAGTTCGGCTGGCCCGCGTTCGAGCAGGGCGCGCAGCGGGCCGTGGTCCACCAGCAGCTGGCGCGCGCTGGCCACCGCGTCCCGGCCGCGGGTGCCCGAGCCCAGGAAGATCGCCAGCAGCTCGGCGTCCGAGAGTACCGATGGCCCGCGGGCGAGGAGTTTTTCGCGCGGTCGTTCGCCGCTGGGCCAGTCACGGATGCGCACGCATGCAGTCCTTGCAGGAAAGGGGAGTGACGGAGGGCGGCCGCCCGGTGGCCAGGCCGGTGGGGTCAGGGGAGAACCGTGGCCGCTGGAGCCGGGCGGCCGCCGTTCCGTCGGCTTCCATTGACGCCGATCGGGCCATGCCCGCGCAGCCGGGCCAAACCCCCGCTTCGGGTAAGCTGTCGCATGGATCCGCGGTAGGACTATTCCGAAGCGATGCAGCAACCGGCCGGCAACCTGCAGGGCAAGCACATCCTGGTATGCGTGGGTGGCGGCATTGCCGCCTACAAGGCCTGCGAGCTGGTGCGCCGCCTGCGCGACGCCGGCGCCGCGGTGCGGGTGGCGATGACGGAGAACGCGCAGCGCTTCGTCAGCCCCACCAGCTTCCAGGCCCTGTCCGCTGAAGCGGTGCGCACCTCGCTGTGGGATGCCCAGGCTGAAGCCTCGATGGGCCACCTGGAACTCGCCGGCTGGGCCGACCGGATCGTGGTCGCGCCCGCCACCGCCAACCTGATCGCCCGCCTGGCGCATGGTTTCGCCGACGACCTGGTCACCACCCTGTGCCTGGCCAGCGAAGCGCCGCTGACCATCGCCCCGGCGATGAACCACCGCATGTGGCGCAACGCCGCCACCCGCGCCAACGTGGCGATCCTGCAGGCGCGCGGGGTGCAGGTGGTGGGCCCGGACGACGGCCCGCTGGCCGAGGGTGAATCCGGCCCCGGCCGCCTGGCCGAGCCGATGGCGATCGTCGGGGCGCTGGGACGGTGAGCAGCGCGCTGTCGGGCAAGCGGGTGCTGGTCAGCGCCGGCCCCACCTATGAAGACATCGACCCGGTGCGGTTCATCGGCAACCGCAGCAGCGGCAAGATGGGCTTCGCCCTGGCCGCCGCCGCGGTCGGCAGGGGCGCGCACGTGGTGCTGGTGGCCGGGCCGACCGCGCTGCCCACGCCCGGGACCGTGCAGCGCATCGATGTGCGCTCGGCCGCGCAGATGCGCGAGGCGGTCGCCGCGGCGCTGCCGGCGGAC
>CAYXLS010000148.1:0-1516 GCA_964464785.1 uncultured Gammaproteobacteria bacterium
AGCTGATCGACCACGGCGCCTCGCTGTACTTCCACCACGGCTGGGACGGCGACACTTCCGGCGCGGACCGGCCGTTCCCGCTGATCCGCGACCACGTGCTGCTGCCGCTGGCAAGCGGGCTGGCCGAGGCGGACGAGGCGCTCAGCGCGCGCCTTTCCCCCGGGGAGCTGGCGCGGATCGTCGCCCTGGTGCCGGACGACTGGCTGCAGGACGGCAACATCTGGGAAGTCGCCAGTGCGGAAGGAGGCCCAGCGTGCGCGCGCCTGACAGCTACGACTACGCCGTGATCCGGGTGGTGCCGCGGGTGGAGCGCGGCGAGTTCATCAACGTGGGTGTGATCGTCTCCTGCGAGAAGACCGGGTACCTGAAGGCGGCCATTGAACTGGACGAGCCGCGCCTGCGCGCGCTCGACCCGCAGGTGGACATCCCTACCCTGCAGCGCCACCTCAAGGCCATCCAGCGCATCTGTGAAGGCGGGCCGGACGCCGGCCCCATCGGCATGCAGCCCCAGCGCGCCCGCTTCCACTGGCTGACCGCCAAACGCAGCGCCATCATCCAGACCTCGCCGGTGCACATGGGCCGCTGTGGCGACATGGACGCGATCGTCGAGCACCTGATGGACCGGATGGTGCGGCTCCCCGGCCGCTGACGGCGGGCCATCGTCGCCCGGCGCTGACGGCGACCCGGGGAACATGGGTCCGCGCGCTGCCGCGCCAAGGAGCCCGTCATGCAGAAATCATCCTGGTACTTCCGGTTTTCAAAGGCCGCCTCCCGGTTTGCCGGCCGGCCGATCGTCTTCGCGCTGGCGGTCGTCGCCATCGTCGTGTGGGCGGTTACCGGTCCGATGTTCGGCTTCAGCGACACCTGGCAGCTGGTGATCAACACCGGCACCACCATCGTCACCTTCCTGATGGTGTTCGTGATCCAGAACACCCAGAACCGGGACACGGAGGCCATGCAGGTGAAGCTCGACGAACTGATCCGGGCGACCGAGGGCGCGCACAACGCCCTGCTCGACCTTGAGGAGCTTGAAGAGAAGGAGCTCGACGGGTTCCGGGATAAGTACCATGCCCTTGCCGCCGCCGCCCGTAAGGCAGGGAACGGTGGAAAACAGGACACGGGTTCGCCCGAGCCGTGACACGCACGGGAGTGGCGCGATTCATCACCCCGATTGCAAGTTACCCTAATCGGGTATCTAATTACCCTTAATGGGTAAGCCAGCTGCCAGCCGCTCCGTTTCCAGCGCCCACGGCTCTGCGCCACAAGCTGCTGCGCGCTCGCGCACCAGCGTGGCTGACGCGCTGTTCACCGGCACCCAGCAGCGGGTCCTGTCGCTGCTGTTCGGCCAGCCGGACCGGAGCTTTTTCACCAGGGAGCTGATCGACCTGGCCGGCGGCGGCCGCGGCGCGGTGCAGCGCGAGCTGGCGCGCCTGCACGAAAGCGGGTTGATCGTGCAAACCGTGCTCGGCAACCAGAAGCACTACCAGGCCAATGCGGATTCGCCGATCTTCGCCGA
>CAYXLS010000149.1:0-1510 GCA_964464785.1 uncultured Gammaproteobacteria bacterium
TTCACCCTGGGCGTGCTGGGCAACGCCATGCTCGGCAGCCTGCTGCAGTTCCTCCCCGTCGCCGCCGGCACGCCGATGCCGCTGGAGCGCTCGGCCGCGTGGCTGCACGCGGCGTTCAACCTGGGGCTGGCGGTGTTTGTCGTCGCCATGGTGTCCATGCACCGCAACGGCCTGGCCGTGGCCAGCGTGCTGCTGGCGGTGCCGATCCTGGCCTTCGCCGCGGCTGCCCTGCCCGGCCTGCTCAGCCGCGGCGCGCAGCAGGTGCTGCGCTCGGGCATCGCGATGGCGGTCACCGCGCTGGCCGTAACCGCCCTGGCCGGCGTGCTGCTGGTGGCGGTCCTGCGCGGCGATGCCCCGCTGCCGCTGGAATCGATCGCCGACTCCCACGCCACCGTCGGCCTGCTCGGCGGCGTGCTCGGCCTGATGGCCGCGGTGGGCAGCATCACCCTGCCGATGTTCCAGGGCACCGCGCGGGTGCCGGAGCGCTGGCTGGGCGGCTGGATCGCGCTGACGATCATCTCGCTCGCCGTCGGCGTGACGCTGCGGATCTACGGCGGCCTGCAGCAGCCGCTGGTCGTGTCCGCGCTGCTGCCGGCGCTGCTGTTCGTCGGCGTCTCGCTGTGGCTGCCGCTGCGTCCGCAGTTCCGCCGCAACGCCCCGCTGGTGTGGTCGTGGCGCATTGGCACGCTGGCCATCGGCGCTGCCTGCGCCATCGTCCTGGCCGGCACCACCGCGCCGCTCGCATCCGGCGCCGTGATCCTCGCCGGCACCCTCGCCATCGCCATCGGCCTGCCGATGATGCTCACCGGCATGCTGCTGGAAATCATGGGTTTCCTGGCCTGGATCGGCCTGCGCCGGGACTGCCCGCGCGGCATCCGCGTGCCCGGCGTCGGCACCCTGGTGGCGGAGCGGGACAAGTGGATCGTATTTGCGCTCCACCTGCTTGCCGCCGCCGCGCTCATCGGCTCGGCGCTGCAGCCGGCGCTGCTGGCGCGCCCGGCCGGGCTGCTGCTGGTGCTGGCGTGGGCGGCGGTGCTGGCCACCCAGCTGCGCGGCCTGGGAAGGGCGCGGACGTTCCGGCTGGCGCACTTTCCGCCCACCGGCCGTGTTGAGTGACGGCGGCAGGCACCGGCCCGCGGGTAACGCCTGCGGGCCGGCGCCTGTGTCGCGCCGCTGCGCCGGTCAGGCCTCGGTGAGGTCCTTGATGGTGGCCGACGCGCCGTTCTTCTTCACCGACTCGATGCCGCCTTCGCGCGCGGCTTGCGAGGAGTACATCTGGCTGGTACCGATCACCTGGTGGTTGGCCGCCTTGAGGTTGAAGAAGGGCTTGCCGTTGCTGGCCTCCTTGCGCTCGTAGCGGGCGTCGTCGCCGCAGTTCTTCTGCACCGACTCGATGCCGTTTCTGGCCGAGGCCTCGGTGGTGTACTGCTCGCTGCTGAGGATCGTCTCGGCGTTACCCGCCTTGAGCACGAAGCGGAACTGGCCGTTGCTGCTCCTGCTCAACTCGTAC
>CAYXLS010000150.1:0-1505 GCA_964464785.1 uncultured Gammaproteobacteria bacterium
GGGCCGGGGTTGGCGACCGCGCCGGCTTCGTCGAGTACGACCTGCTGCACGCGGACTTCAGCCCGGCCACGGTGGTCACGCTCTACCTGCTGCACGGCCTGAACATGGAGCTGCGCCCGCGGCTGCTGGAAGAGCTCCGGCCCGGGGCACGGGTGGTGTCGCACGCCTTCGACATGGGCGACTGGAAGCCGGACCGCAAGGTGATGGTGGACGGCGTGGGGGTGTTCCTGTGGGTCATCCCGGCCCGGGTGCACGGGGCCTGGGAGTGGACGTGCGCCCAGGGGCGGCGCTTGCGGGTGGACCTGCTCCAGGATTTCCAGCAGGTCACCGGGCAGGCCTGGGTGGACGGCGAGCCCGCCGCGCTGGACAAGGCGGTGCTGTGGGGCGACTGGCTGGAGCTGGCGCTGCGGCCGGCCGGTGCGGAAGAAACCGAGCAGGTGTTCATGCGCTGCGGCCGTAACCGCTGGCTGGGCTTCAGCGGCGCGCACAAGGATGCGGTGGCGCGCCGGGCGCGTGCATGACCAGCGGCCCGGGCGCGCGCCTGCCGCCTGTGTCTAGAATGGCGCGTTTGTCGCGCGGGGGAGCCGCCAGATGAAGACCTTGAAGAATCAGGATGTTGTTGCGCTGGGCTTCATGACCTTCGCGCTGTTCCTTGGCGCGGGCAACATCATCTTCCCGCCCATGGTGGGGCTCGAATCCGGCCCGCACCTGTGGTGGGCGGTGCTGGGCTTCCTGCTCACCGGCGTGGGCCTGCCGGTACTTGCGATCGTGACCCTGGCCCGGGTGGGCGGCGGCCTGGACATGCTGACCTCGCCGGTCGGCCGGGTCGCCGGCACCGCCTTCGGCGTGGCGATCTACCTCACGATCGGCCCGCTGTTCGCAACGCCCCGCACCGCCACCGTGTCCTTCGAAATGGGCTTCGCGCCCTTCATCGGCGACGGCAGCGCGCAGCTGTTCGGCTACACGGTGGTGTACTTCGCGCTGGCGACCCTGATCGCGCTGTTCCCGGGCCGGCTGATCGACAGCGTCGGCAAGGTGCTCACGCCGGCGCTGCTGGCGGCCCTGGTGGTCCTGGGCATCGCCGCGCTGGTCAAGCCGGCCGGCGGCGCCGGCATGCTGAGCGAGGCCTACGCCAGCGCGCCGCTCTCGCAGGGCTTCGTGCAGGGCTACCTGACCATGGACGCGCTGGCCGCGCTGGTGTTCGGCGTGGTGATCGTGACCGCGATCCGCTCCCGCGGCGTGGACAACGGCCGCCTGGTGATGCGCTACACGATTGCCGCCGCCGTGATCGCGGGGGTGTGCCTGGCCCTGGTGTACGTGGCATTGATGTGGCTGGGCGCGACCAGCGGCAGCGTGGCGCCGGATGCCGAAACCGGGGTCGCGCTGCTCACCGGCTACGCCGACTACGCATTCGGAACCATGGGCAGGATCCTGCTGGGGGTGGTGATCACCCTGGCCTGCCTGACCACCGCGGTCGGGCTGCTGACCGCGCTGGGGGAGTATTT
>CAYXLS010000151.1:0-1504 GCA_964464785.1 uncultured Gammaproteobacteria bacterium
GGTATTTCGATAAGAAACGATTAATTATGGTCATGCTCCTATGTTGGTTCCTAACACCAATTTTTTTATATGGTTTTGGTATTTACTACGAAATCAAAGCAGATAACATGAGAACATGGCTATTCAAAGATGACCGTTTTTTTGTATTAAAGAAAGCAGAAACTCTCGATGATTATATTGCCAAGACAAGATCATTGTCAGAAAAAGCAGAATGGCTAAAACAGGTGGGCATGGTGTCAGGGATTGTTGTAGTGGTTGGTACTGTTGCTTGGTTTTTTGTTTTTCCAAAGAAGAAAGATTAATAAAAAACTCCCCTAATACCCTTTTATCTTTTATATCACAGTACTGATTGACCGGAGAAATCGAATCTCCAAGTCTTACATGGCATAAAGAAAAGGTTTAATCGTCAGCCGTCATTGGTCGAAACGGCCTGAAATGAAGAAGGAGGATTAGTTAATTATGACCCCCTATTTTTCTGCAATGGGCTGTCAACAAAAAGGTAATCTCAGGCCTGTAGGTTTTGTTTGATTAATGAGGTATTAAACCTCGCTTGACTTGGTTAGGGATACCGTTTTAAGCTAACAATATGCCGATACTTGAAAAGAGAGGTACTCATGGAACCTCAAAAACTCGTGCATTATCAATACAAAACCAAGGTTTTGTGATGACAAAGGGTAGAGGAGGAACCGGCGTATATTTCTGGGCGGAAGGCCGATATTGGAAAAAACTGGCGATCGGATGGTACAAGCAATCACTAGCTGAGGGCCAGTATCGTCGTGACAAGGATAATACTGGAGTCATAGTTTATGTGATTCTTAGAGTTGATGAAAGTCAGTATCTGGACTTAGAGGATCCAACCTTGAAGGATGCAATCGGTGAATTAGCCGACGCCCAGAGGCTTGCTGCTAACCCATCAAAACAACAGGTTGCAGCACTTTTTGATATATTTATAAAAGAGATGGAAAAAGAACAGGAAAAGACGTATAATCTCTTATCAATCCGAGTCGCTCCCCCTAAGGTTGAGTTTAGAGGAGATTGATTCATGAGCAATGCGAAAACAACCTTTGAAGAAATGGTGAGGTCAGTGTCAAACCGACTGCAAGCGATGGATCACCCTACCTTCATGAAACTGCTTCAGGAACACGAGAACGGCGACATCGCCCAGTTGATAAGTAACTCTGGATATTTCGAGGCTACTGAACTGGAGACAGAAAGGGCTAATCAAGGGAACGTAGGTTTCTTATCTTTTGAAATTCCTGTAAGTGAATTCTCGGGATATGCTTCGACAACCTTCAACTCTCTAGCATCTTCGTATGTTTACTTCGTAAACCAGATATCTTCAGGTTTACCCGTGATGTACGAGTGTGACAATTACGGTAGTTATATGTTTACAAACCTCTATCAGACAGATGATTTTGCTGAGATCACCACGTATGCTTCCTCAGCTAAGAATGTTGAGGATGAAGACTACCTATGGGCAGCATAGAGTCTGCTTTCAAATTCA
>CAYXLS010000152.1:0-1500 GCA_964464785.1 uncultured Gammaproteobacteria bacterium
GGCTGGCCAGCGCCACGCCGGCGCCGGTGGCCAGCATCCCCGCACCCAGGTCGCCGTCCGGCGACAGCGCCGCGGCGGCCAGGAACGCGCCGGCCGGCACCCGCGCCAGGGTCTGCAGCAGGTCCCACGCCGAGTCCACGCCCGGGATCTTGTCGGTGAAGAATTCGAGCAGCGCCAGCACGCCGGAGATGCCCAGTACCCACGGCGAAGTGGTGACCTGCAGCGCTTCGGGCAGGTCCAGCCAGCCCAGCGCACCGGCCAGGCCCACCCCGAACACGGTCAGGTAGGCGCGGATGCCGGCCAGCCAGGCCAGCAACACGCCGATGGCGAACAGGTGGGCTTCGGACATGGGACCTCCGGCTGGCCGCGGTGTGCCGCGACGCCGGGATGAGTATATGCAATGGGTGCCCGCGTGCGCGGATGGCCCGGGCGGCCGGCCCCCAGGGGGCTGAACCCCTGCGAACCCCGGATACGGCCCCCGTCGTGTGGCAGGCGCAAACGGGGGATACCATTGGCCGGATGAGCAACAGCCAGCACCCCGGTCAGGAGGCGCAGGACGAAGCCATGCCAGGCCCGGCCCCGGCGGCCGGCGGCGGCGATGCGCAGGGCGCCGGGACCCGCGAGTTGCACGTCAACTGGTTCTACGGGCTGTTCGCGCTGGTCCTGCTGTCGCTTGCCTTCGGGGCCTGGGGCATGTGGATGGTGTTCGGCGGCGGGCCGGGCGAAGACCCGGTGTCCCTGCGCGAGCAGGTGGACGAGCTGGAGCAGCGGGTGACCACGCTGGCACGCTCGGACCAGATCAGCCGCGAGGCCAACCGCGAGCTGCAGGGTGCGCTGGCCGAGCGCGAAGAGCAGGTGGCCGGGCTGCGCGCGGAGGTGGCGTTCTACGAGCGCTTCGTCGGCTCCACCGCCGAGCGCCGCGGCCTGACCGTGCACGAGCTGCAGATCCGCCCCGGCGAGGGCCGGGTGTGGCACTTCTCGGCCACGCTGACCCAGAACCGGGAGCGCGGCCAGGTCAGTGAAGGCGGGCTGACGCTGGCCATCGAAGGCAGCAGCAATGGCCGTTTCGAGGAGCTGGAATGGGCCGACCTGCGCCAGCGCGACGACGCGCCGGCGGTGGAGTATTCGTTCAGGTACTTCCAGCAGGTGCAGGGCGACATCGTGCTGCCCGAAGGGTTCACCCCGGTGCGGGTGACGGTGCGGGCGGCGCCTGCGCGCGGCAGTGCGGTGGAACAGTCGTTCCCCTGGGCGGACGCGACGGGCCGTTCCACCCCGGGCGCTTGAACCGCGCGCGCCGGGCCCCCATCCTGAGCGCATGGATATCGTTGGACTTCCCGAAAACGACGCCGGCTACCAGTCGCTGCAGCGGCCGATCGACTTCACCCCCGCCGCGGCGGCCAAGGTCAGGGAGCTGATCACGGGCGAGGGCAACGCGGCCCTCAAGCTGCGCGTGTACATTCAGGGCGGCGGCTGCTCGGGCTTCCAGTACGGCTTCGAGTT
>CAYXLS010000153.1:0-1113 GCA_964464785.1 uncultured Gammaproteobacteria bacterium
GCTTACGGCAACAGTCGCTCCGACGAATGCCACGAACAAGACAGTCACATGGTCGATAGTCAACGGCACGGGCCAGGCAACGATCAGCTCAACAGGATTGGTTACTGCGGCTGTCAATGGTACGGTTACCGCAAGAGCTACTGCTAACGATGGGAGCGGAGCAATAGGTTCACTGGCTATCACAGTCACAGGCCAGACAATCCATGTAACCCGTATTGAAATAACCAGTACAAAAGGCGAGGCACAAATATCAACCCAAAACGGCACAATGCAGCTTACTGTATCTGTGCAGCCAGCAAATGCAACCAATCAGGCAGTTACATGGTCGATAATTAATGGCACGGGTCAGGCAACCATCAGCCCTTCAGGACTGGTCACTGCAGTTTCCAACGGCAATGTAACAGCCAGAGCAACAGCTGCAGATGGTTCGGGGGTATTTGGTCAGCTTATCATCGCTATATCCAATCAGTATGTCGCGATGACAGGAATTACTGTTTCCGGAGAAGGAGGTGTAACAACCATAAATTCCGATGACGGAGCGCTCCAGATGGTAGCGATTGTAGCTCCTATAACCTCTACAAACAAAGGTGTTACATGGTCTCTTGTTAAAGGTTCAGGCCATGCAACAATCTCTGAAACCGGTATGCTAACGGCCAGATCCAACGGTACTGTCACGGTAAGGGCAACATCAACAGATGTTAGCTCTGTCATTGGAGAGAGGGAGATATCAATTATTAACCAGATTGTCAAGATAACCGCAATCAAAGTTAAACCGAAAAGCCAATCGACAGATATTGCCAAGGCTAATGGGAACCTTCAGCTTACTGCCGAAATAGAACCGGCTGATGCCACTGATCAAAGCATAACCTGGTCAGTGATTAATGGAACAGGAACAGCTACAATTAATGAAAAAGGACTACTTGTCGGAGAATCTCCAGGGGAAGTGACTGTTGTTGCTTCTGCTGCTGATGGTTCAGGTGTGGCAGGCGAACTCACGGTAATGATAGACCTTGTTGAATCAATCAAAATCAGATACAACAGGAACGAGGTAATTATTCAGGTACCCGAGCGACTTATACCTGCGAAGGTGAGTTTGCATAACCTTCATGGGGC
>CAYXLS010000153.1:1123-1485 GCA_964464785.1 uncultured Gammaproteobacteria bacterium
AGTCATTGATACCACTGAAAGCATTATTGACATTTCCAGCCTCATGCCCGGAATTTATGTGGTGTCAGTTTATAACTCATCAGTCCATGACGCAGCGAAGATTGCTATTTCATATTAAATTCCGTAATTGATGAAAGGACTTAAAATACTGCTGCTTTTCACTGTTTTCCTGGCTCTAATCTGGATGCCTGTCATTTTCAATCTTTATAGCTGGAAGGAGGGCATGATCCTGACTATCAGTCTTAGCATAGCCAGCTGGCTGATAGATAAATTCATTCTGGATAAAAGGAGGAGAAAAAGCCAGAGTAATGCTTAAGGGTTGTGATATGTATAGTTAGACAATAGACTTTGTAGCAGTAATT
>CAYXLS010000154.1:0-1484 GCA_964464785.1 uncultured Gammaproteobacteria bacterium
TGCTGTCGATCGGCTTCGTCGCCTCCACCCTGTATGGCGGCGTGCCGGCGCTGGTGCGCAAGCTGCGCGAACACGCCCCGGAGCTGGACATCCAGCTGCTGGAACTGATGTCGGTGCAGCAGATCGAAGCGCTCAAGGCCGGCCGCATCGACATCGGCTTCGGCCGGGTGCGCAGCAACGACGCGGCGGTGGAGCGCACCGTGCTGCGCGAGGAGCGGCTGGTGCTGGCGGTGGCGCCCGGCTCGCGGCTGGCTGCCAGCGACGCGCCGGTGGCGATGGACGAGCTGGCCGGCGAGGACCTGATCGTCTACCCCAATCAGCCGCGGCCCTCGTTCGCCGACCAGGTGCTGACCCTGCTCCAGGACCACGGCGCGCGCCCGGCCAGCGTGCACGAGGTGCGCGAGATGCAGACTGCGCTGGGCCTGGTGGCGGCCGAGACCGGCGTGTGCGTGATCCCCTACGCCGCCAGCCGCCAGCGCGCCGACCTGCACTACCGCCTGATCGACGACGAGCGCGCCACCTCGCCGGTGATCCTCAGCCACCGCCGCAATGACCATTCGCGCTACATCGGGCTGGTCAAGCGGCTGCTGCGCGAGCTGTACGCCGAATCGCCGCCGTGGCTGGATGCGGCGTACAACCGGGTGCCCGGCCCGCCGCCGGGGGCGTAGCGCCGACCTACAATGGCCCACCGCCAGCGCCTGCGAGCCTGCAATGAAGCAACACCTGCCGATCTGGACCCACGAGTGGCTGGGCGTGGCCCTGCCGCTGCTGCGGATCACGCTCATCGTGCTGGCCGCGTGGCTGCTGCGGACCCTGGCGGTGCGCCTGATTCGCCGCATCACCGCCCGCTATCCGGACCTGCCAGCCGAAGTCGCCCTCAGCGCGCGCAAGCTGGCCACCTTCCTGATCAGCGCCGCCGCCCTGCTGCTGGTGCTGGAGACAATGGGCGTGTCCGGCGCGGTGCTGTGGACCGCCTTCACCGGCTTCGCGGCGGTGGCGGCGATCGCGTTCTTCGCCGCCTGGAGCGTGCTGTCCAACATCTTCTGCGCGATCCTGCTGCTGATCACCCGCCCGTTCCGCCTGCACGACCACATCGAAATACTGGACGGCAACGAGGGCCGCGGCCTGGGCGGCAAGGTGGTGGACATGAACCTGATCAGCGTGACCCTGCGCGAGACCCGCGCCGACGGCGGCCACGCCAACCTGCGCGTGCCCAACAGCCTGTTCTTCCAGCGCATCGTCCGCCGCTGGCACGAGGCGCCGCCGCCGCTTCCCGAGCCGGATGGCGAAGCAGCGCCGCGGCGCAAGCGCTCCCAGCCGGCCGCGGGCGGCGGCGCCAGCATGTTCTAGCCGGACCGTGCGCCTGCGGGAGCTGATCGGCTTGGCGTAGGATGGCCCGGTCCGCAACCGGAGCATGCCGATGCCGCGATCCCGCCACGCCTTCGCCGCCGCGTTCGCGGTCCCCGCGCTGCTGCTCTCCGCGG
>CAYXLS010000155.1:0-1474 GCA_964464785.1 uncultured Gammaproteobacteria bacterium
CTCGCGCAGCTGCTGCAGGTAGCCCTCGCGCGGCGGCAGGCAGTTGGCGTTGCCCACCACCGGCTCGATGATCACCGCGGCGATTTCGCTGCCGGCCTGCTCAAACAGCTTCGTCGCGCCTTCGAAGTCGTTGTAGCTGATGGTGGTGGTCAGTTCGCTCAGGCCCGCAGGCACGCCGGGCGAGGTCGGCACGCCCAGGGTGAGCATGCCGCTGCCGGCCTTGACCAGGAACGAGTCGCCGTGGCCGTGGTAGCAGCCCTCGAACTTGACGATGCGCTGGCGTCCGGTGGCGCCCCGCGCCAGCCGGATCGCCGACAGGGTGGCCTCGGTGCCGGAGTTCACCATTCGCACCACCTCGCACGAGGGCACCAGCCGGTTGATGGTCTCGGCCATGGTGACCTCTGCCGGGCACGGCGCGCCAAACGACAGGCCGTTGCCGATCGCCGCCTGCACCGCTTCGCGCACCTTCGGATGATTGTGACCCACGATCATCGGGCCCCAGGAACCGACGTAGTCGATGTAGCGGTTGCCATCCACGTCGTATAGGTAGGCGCCGTCGGCGCGCTCGACGAAGAACGGCTCGCCGCCCACCGACTTGAACGCGCGCACCGGCGAGTTGACGCCGCCAGGGATCAGTTCGACGGCGCGGGAAAAGAGGGCGTGGGACTTGTCGTGCTTCATCGTGTGCTTCCAGGTTCGGGGGAGTGTGGGGCGGGTCCGGGCGCGCGGTGCGCCTACGTCAGCCTTCGAACGCCTGCCGCAGCGCAAGCGCCGCGGCCGCCGGATCGGGCGCGTCGAACACGCCGCCGATCACCGCCACCAGGTCGGCGCCGGCCGCCACCAGGGCCGGGGCATTGTCGGCGGTGATGCCGCCGATCGCCACCAGCGGCCGGCCCAGCGCGCGGGCTTCGTGCAGCAGTTCGGGGCTGGCGCGGCGGGGGGTGGCCTTGCTGGTGCTGGGGAAGAACGCGCCGAAGGCGAGGTAATCGGCTCCGGCGGCGGCCATGCGCGCGGCGCGGCCGATGTCGTCGTAGCAGGAGGCGCCGATGATCGCGGCTTCGCCCAGCAGCGCGCGCGCCTGGGTGATGCCGCCATCGTCTTCGCCCAGGTGCACGCCTTCCGCGCCGCAGGCGTGGGCCAGGCCCGGGTCGTCGTTGATGATCAGCGGGACGCCGGCCGAGCGGCACAGCCGGGTGAGCGCCAATGCCTGCTCTTTCCGCAGCGCGGGGCTGGCGGCCTTGTTGCGGTACTGCAGCAGGGCGGCGTGGCCGATCACCGCGCCGACGCGGTCCAGCAGCCGCGCGGTATCCGCTTCATCGGGGGTGATCAGGTACAGGCCGCGCCGGTGCGCGGAAGTGCTTTCGTTCATGTCTTCGGTTCCCTGCCGCGGCGGGCAATGGGAGAATGCCGCTTCCTCCCGCCGCATCAGGTCCATTATCCGATGAACGCCACCGCCACGCAGACAGCATTCCGC
>CAYXLS010000156.1:0-1462 GCA_964464785.1 uncultured Gammaproteobacteria bacterium
TATTACTTCCTCTCTGGTCTAAAAGACCCAGAGTTTCAAGTGAGGTTAGAATGAATTCATCTGAAATTATTAGTAACTTAACTAGCATTATGTTTTCTGGAATATTGATGGTATTAATAGTGGCACTGATTTTGTTTGTGGTTTGGGCAATTTTAATTTGGTACAAATGGCGAGATCGAGAAGAAAAATCCTTAAAGCAAGTTAACCTATTTATTGCAGTTCCCCAAGATAATGAGGTAAAGATTGATGCGACTGAACAAATCATTAGCTCTTTTGCAAGTATGTACAAAACTGCAAAGCCAAAATTTTTACAAACCTTTATTAGCCAACCGAGTGCGTCTTTAGAAATTATTGGAACTAGTGACGATATAAAATTTTATATGTCGGTACCAGATAAATACCAAGATATGATTGAAAAACAAATATATAGTGTTTACTCTGGGGCAGATATAAAGGTAACAGAAGAACCAAATATTTATACTGATAAAGGATATGTTGAATATGCTTGGTTAGTACTAAAAAAATTGCCTCATTATCCATTAAAAACATATAAAGAAATTAGTACTGACCCGTTATCTTCAATCACTTCAACTTTGTCGAAATTGAGTCAGGACGAAACTGTATCTATCCAATTAGTAATTTATCCAACTGATGGTTCTTGGGCTAAGGCTGGAAGAAGTTTTATTAGTAGTACTAAAAAAACAGAATCGAACCCAGAAAAAGCTGCATATAAGGTAGATGCTAAACAATTGGAAACAATAGAACAAAAATGTGGCAAAGTGGGGCTAGAAACTGCTATTAGGATTGTGGCGGTGGCACCATCAAAAGAAATAGCCAAAACTAATATTGCCAATATTAAGGCTTGTTTTGGTCAATATGAATCACCGTGGAATAAGCTTAAGAGTAAAAAGATTAGATTTAAATCGATGTTTATGGAGGATTTTATCTATAAATATCCAATTAGACTTTGGCTTAAAAATAAGACTGTTTTGTCGGTTGACGAAATTGCTTCAATCTTTCATTTACCTAATAAGTCAATTGAAACGCCGAATATATATTGGCTAAAGGCCAAGAAAGCCCCAGCACCGGTAGATTCTCCTCAAGAAGGAATGTATATCGGGGATAATCTATATCGAGGAATAAACAAAAAATTTTGTATGACACCGACAGATCGACAAAGACATTTTTATATTGTGGGACAAACTGGTGTAGGTAAATCGTGGTTGCTGGCTGACATGGCCCTTCAAGATATAAAGGCGGGAAAAGGGGTTTGTTTTATTGATCCTCATGATACTTTTGAAAGTATTTTAGAAAGAATTCCACCAGAGAGAGTCGACGATGTGATTTATTTTGATCCATCAATAACTGATCGGCCGATGGGTTTTAATGTGATGGAGTGTGAAAAAGAAGAACAAAAAGATTTTGTCACTAGTTCAATTATTAACTTGATGTATAAATTGTA
>CAYXLS010000157.1:0-1461 GCA_964464785.1 uncultured Gammaproteobacteria bacterium
GACCAACCCGGGGTGGAAGCCGGCAAGATCGCCACCTACGCCCTCATGGGCAAAGCCGGTTTCGACAAGGAACGCGCGGAGATCGAACAGTATCTGAAGAACAGAAAACAGCCGGGTTGATAATGGTCGCAACGCATTGTTCGTGAAAGAGTTACTGAATGTCAAAGATAACATCAAGCTCATTGTTACCTTATGCAGATTGGATTTTACGCAATGATCGGCTTATCAGATCCGTCACATCAAATCTGTTTTAGAAGGGACATCTATCTTCAGGGAGTAGGGGCCTCCGAGTTATAAAAGACGGATATCTGATAATTATCTTGACATATTGATCATGATCAGTAGTTTTGAAATTGAAGGTGAAATTGATGCCGTTGGCATAACATATAGATAGTTTGAGGCGAAGTATCAGTATGATCTTCAAGAAAGACCCAGATGCAACGGCATTTGGGATTTCAATACCTTGCTATCACCATAGGAGGTTAGTGATGCGTTTACTTGTGTTATGCACATTGGTATTCTTATTTTCGGGTCTTTTTGCTGGCGAGCCAGCAGAAATTAGCAGTGAAGGTGAGCAGAACATCAGTAATGATGCCGAACAGCCCGTTAGTGGACATGAAGACACAACCTCACCTGTAATCTTAACGCCGGAAAATCAATATGCGGGTTGGTGGGACCTTTCACTCTGGAGAATTGGTTGGGGCTTGTACGTTCACAAGAACGGTTCTAATTTTGGCGTGCAAGGGTTTGATTTCTTGGATTTCTCCATTGGATCAAAAGTGGGTGTAGGTACCAAACTCTTTTCTATCGGCGATAGTTGGTTTCCTTTGTACGTATATATACCAGCTCATCTGGGCAAGGTAAAGGTGTTAACCAGTCCTTATAGCGATACTGTGTACAAGTTTTACAATTCAAGTGTCCTGACTTCGATCGGTGGATCGTTGTGGGGTACAGACCGAAACTATTTACATGCTTCGGCAAGGCTGAACTTTTTGACCATCTCTCTTAGTCCCAGCGCAATGAACGACTGCTTGACCAACCTCGTGTTGGGAGTGTATCCGCACTCAACGCTATACCTCGAAGCGGGAGGATACTATTTTTCTGGATTAAAAGATTCCCTCAACGAGTCGAATGATCCTTTCTGGACAGCGTATATTGGACTGGGTATCAGCCAGGGCAAAACGTCCCCATTGTTTATCCGCAAATGAATGAATAAGGACATTCTATTCGTTCACACATATTGTTAGCTCACCGCTCCGGCGATCAATACGGGATAAATACGGGATCAATACGGATGAAATCCGTATTGATCCCGTATTTATCCCGTAATGATCCTTAGGGCCAAACGGGGGTTTGTTCACGCTAAAATATTGTTCATATAAATTAGCGTTGGGGGCGGGGTCATCATTTAAGGCATTCCCCCAAAAAAGTGAGATAAGTTATGCACAACATACTGACTTA
>CAYXLS010000158.1:0-1459 GCA_964464785.1 uncultured Gammaproteobacteria bacterium
AGGCCCAGCGCACGTCGGCACCGATGTCCTTCAGCGTCTCGATCAGCACCGCGGTCTGGATGGTCATGTGCAGCGAGCCGGTCACGCGCACGCCCTTGAGCGGGGCGGCGTCGGCGTGCTTGCGGCGGATCGACATCAGGCCCGGCATCTCGTGCTCGGCGATGTCGATTTCCTTGCGGCCCCAGTCGGCCAGCGAGATGTCGGCGACCTTGTAGTCACCGTCCTGGGAAAAGCTTCTGACCTGTGCGTTCATGCGTGCTCCGGTTTCGGCCCGCTCCCGCTCGGGGAGGGGTGGGGGTGAACCGGGCGCCGTTGCATCAGTGATCCCGCCGAGCCTGGCCGTGCCTCCACGGTCGCAGCGCCCCTCGGCGGACCCGCGATTATATCGTGGGACCCGGCCATGGGCGGGCATGGGGCATGACCGAAGTCACGGGGCAGGGTGGGCCGCAGCGGCTAGGCTGGTGGTTTGACCCGTCTGGACGATTGCCCAATGGCCAAGCCTGCCCTCCGCCTCCTCGCCATCCCGCTTGCCGTCGCCGCCCTGCTGGGCGCGCCGCTCACCATGGCGCGGGACGTGCCGGCCGCCAACCAGGCCGCCGAAAGCGGCTACCTGCTGCCGCCGGCCGAGCTGCGGGCGATCGTCGATGCGCCCTCCGCGCCGCAGACGACCCTGTCGTCGCGGCGCGATCTGATCGCGTTCGTGGAAACGCCGTCGCTGCCCGGCATCGACGTGGTCGCCCAGCCGGAACTGCGCCTGGCCGGCACCCGCATCAACCCGCGCACGTACTCGCAGAGCCGGTTCTCCTTCGGCACCGGCCTGTCGCTGCAGCGCGTGGACGGCGGCGCCGAGCAGCCGGTGCAGGGCCTGCCGCAGCCTCTGGCGCTGGCCTCCATGGCCTGGTCGCCGGACCAGCGCCACATCGCCTTCAGCCACGTCGACAACCGCGCCGGCGCGGTCGAGCTGTGGCTGGTGGATGTGGAAAGCCTCAGCGCCCGCCGCCTCACCGCCCAGCCACTCAACGCCGTCTCCGGCCGCGGCTTCAACTGGATGCCCGGCGGCGAACGCCTGCTGGTCCAGCTGCGCCCGGCCGGGCAGGGCGACGCCCCCGCCAACGACGGCATCCCCACCGGCCCCAACATCCAGGAGACCGGCCCCGGCGGCGAGGTCACCCAGCTGCGCACCTACCAGGACCTGCTGGCCAACGAGCACGACGCCCAGGTGTTCGAGCACTACCTGCGCAGCCAGACCGCGCTGGTGGCGCTGGACGGCAGCGTGACCCCGCTCGGCGCGCCGGACCTGTTCACCGGCGTCAGCCCCTCGCCGGACGGCCGCCTGCTGCTCAGCCAGCGCATCGAGCGCCCGTTCTCCTACCAGGTGCCGTACTGGAGCTTCCCGCGCCGCATCGAAGTGCGCAGCAGCGCCGACGGCAGCCTGATGCATGAAGTCGCCGCGCTGCCG
>CAYXLS010000159.1:0-274 GCA_964464785.1 uncultured Gammaproteobacteria bacterium
GCTGCACGAAGTCGTCCGGTTCGATCGGCCCGTGGGTGGGATGGTCCCAGCGCACCAGCAGCTCGGCACCGGCCCAGCGCCCGCTGCGCAGGTCGAGCTTGGGCTGCAGCACGTAGTCCAGGCGATCCGCGTCGATGGCTTCGCGCAGTTCGGTGAGCAACGCCAGGGCGCCGGCGTCCCCGGCCACGCTTCCATCCCTGGCAACGGCGGCGGCGCGCCAGAGCCGCCAGCCCCAGGCCAGCGCCGCGGCCGCCACCGCGGCCGCCAGCAGGGC
>CAYXLS010000159.1:284-1457 GCA_964464785.1 uncultured Gammaproteobacteria bacterium
CAGCACCGACGGGACCGGGCTGCCGCGCATCGTCACCAGCCAGGCCGCGCCCAGGCGCGGCTCGCCCGGGCTCAGGTTGCCGATCCACTCCACGTACAGCTCGTGCGGGACGCCCTGTTCGCGCAGGCGGTCGAGCGACGCGTCGATGCGTACCACCAGGTCGGCGCGGTCCGGGTGGACGGCGAAAGCGTACCTGCGTTCCAGCAGCGGCGGGCTCAGGGCGATCAGGTCGCGGATGCCATGCTGCTGGATCGCGTAGTAGCCGATGCCCGTGGGCGCCAGCGCGTAGTCGGCTTGGCCGGCCGCCACCGCATCCAGGGTCGCCGATTCGGTGTCCATCTCCACCAGCACCACGCCGGGTCCGGCCTGCTCCCGCAGCGCCTCCCAGGCCAGGCTGGCGCGCTGCACCGCCACGCGCTGGCCGGCCAGTTCGTCCAGCGACTGCAGGGCCGGGCTGGCGCGCGGGCCGAACAGCACGTGGTGGCGGATCAGGATCGGCTGGGTGAACCGGAAGCGGCGCTCGCGATCGGAGGACCAGAACATCGGTACGATGTCGGTGTCACCCCGGGCCAGGGCTTCCAGCGCCCCATCCCATTCGCCGAGCGCGAAGCGCGGCTGCATCCCGAGGTCGCGCGCGACCGCCCGCGCCAGCGCGACGTCGAAGCCGTCGGCCTCGCCGTCTTCGCCGATGAAATGGTAGGGCGGATAATCGGCGTCGCCCCCCATCCGCAGCACCTGCCCGGACTGGGCGTGCGCGGCCACGGGCAGCACCAGGGCCAGCAGCAGCCACCAGGCAGTCAGGACAACCCGCCTGCGTGGCGCCGGGCTGCGCGCGGGGACCTCATGCCTCCCGAACGGTTCCATGCGCCCTTCCCCAAGGTCGGAGCACCATCTTTAGCACGAACCCCGGGGCTTGTCCCCGGCCGGCTGCAGGGCGTTTCCTCAGTGGAGCGGGGGAGCCTCCGGGTCGCCCGACTGCTGCATGTAGAAATCATGCAGGTACTTCTCGCCCTTGTCGGCAAGCACGGTGACCACGGTCTTCAGTTCGGGGAAGCGTTCGCGGATGCGCCGGGCGGCGATGAGGTGGGCGCCGGAGCTGGGTCCGCACAGCAGGCCGCGTTTGCTGGCCAGCCTGCGCATCTCCGCGACCGCGTCGGTGCTCGACACGCTCAG
>CAYXLS010000160.1:0-1449 GCA_964464785.1 uncultured Gammaproteobacteria bacterium
TATTTTGACGAGGTGCAGGCTGTGCCAGGTTGGGAACGCTTCATCCGCAGGATGCTGGACACCGAGAACTGCCATATCTTTGTCACCGGTTCCTCTTCCAGCCTGATGAGCAGGGAAATATCAACCCTCCTGGGCGGCCGGACCCTCAGCATCGAGGTCTTCCCCTTTAGCTTTTCCGAATATCTCAGATGGAGGGATGTCCCCGTCGACACGATCTCCACCAAGGGCAAAACCCTGATCAAGAGAGCGCTTGATGATTTCCTGGCCGGAACCTCCCTGCCGGGCTTGATGGCCTTGGAGCCCCATTTTCGCCAGCGCGCCCTGCAGGACTATCTGGACCTGATCATGTTCAAGGACATCGCGGAAAGATTCAGGGTGGACAACTATACCCTGCTGAAGCGCCTGCTTTCATTCCTGATCGCCAATTCTGCCAATCTGGTCTCCATCAACAAGATCTTCGCTGATTTCCAGTCCCAGGGGCTCAGCCTTTCCAAAAACACGCTCTATCAGTACACCGGCTATCTGGAAGCGGCCGGCATCCTGAGCCTTCTGCCGATCCACAGCTCGAACCAGCGCGTGCAGTCCCGCAATCCCTACAAGGTGATGGTGCTGGACCATGGCCTGAAGAACCTGGTCTCTCTGCAAACGGATCTGGGCAGAAACCTTGAATCGCTGGTCTATTGGCAGTTGCGCCGGCATACTGGCAAGATCTGTTATTGGAAGAACTCCCACGAAACCGACTTTGTCTATGTTGACGAAGAAGGCCTCAAACTGATCAACGTCTGCGCGGACCTGAGCCGTACCGACACCCGGAACCGCGAACTTGCCAGCCTGACTGCCGCCATGGAAAAGTTTGATACAACCCAGGCCAGGATCATCACCCTGGACAAAGACGCCAGCCTCAAAACAGACCGGGGAGAGGTCCCCGCCATCAGTTTCTGGAAATGGGCGCTAAGCGAGGCCTGATGCAACTCAGAGCGGTTCCCGGACCCCGGTTTTGGGAAAGGAATTTATTTCAGATTTTTTGTACATGCAGTTATCCACATATATTGATTTGGGTCTCTGAAGGGCAAAAATCCGGTATTTCTTACTCTCCATTTTGGGAATCGCTTGGGTGAGTAGAGATGGAGAAATATTTCTTCCGTTTTGGATATCATGCCCCAAAGCCTTTTCAGGAAAGGAAATCAGGCATCGTGGCCAACTTCGAATTTTGCTCTGTTTTACCTCGATTATACTATATTTATTTGTTTTTAGCTATGAACAGATTATATTGGCTTAGTGGCCATATATCACAATTAGTTGGCACGATTTATGACCCGGAATATCGTATTTACCAAAGTGTTACTCGAGATTTTCAAGCTCTCTATTTTGCAGTATCTTACGCCGAAAAGATTATTTCAATGTGAAGTAGGGGATCGCGTCTGGAAAAAGTGAATCTCGAAAATTAGA
>CAYXLS010000161.1:0-1434 GCA_964464785.1 uncultured Gammaproteobacteria bacterium
CGCTGGAAGGCTGCGAGCGGATCCTCAACGACGAGTTCTCCGACCATCCCGAGCAGGCGCTGTACATGATCGGCGCGGTCGATGAGGCCAAGCGGCCATGAGCATGCGGGTCCGGGTCATCCTGCCGTCCGGCGTGCTGCTCGATCGCGCGGCTGAAAAAGTCGTCGCCGAGGCGCCGAACGGCGTGTTCTGCCTGCTCCCGCGCCACGTCGACTTCGTCTCCGCGCTGGCCCCGGGGATCCTCGCGCTCACCCTGCAGGACGGGGAGGAGACCTTCCTGGCCGTGGACGAGGGCACCCTGGTCAAGCGCGGTGCCGAGGTGAACGTCTCGACCCGGAACGCGCTGGAAGGCGGGCTGGGCGAGCTGCAACAGGCCCTTGAAGCGCAGTCGCGCGAGCAGGACGACGAGGAATACCGGGCGCGCCTGGCGCTGGACCGGCTCGAGGCCAGCCTGGTCCACCAGGTGCTTGAACTGGAGGGCCGATGACATGGCTGGAAACGACCTGCCGCCGTCCCGGCAGCGCGGCCTGGAGGAACGGATCGGCGCCAGGGAGCGGCGCAAGCTGCGGGCGCGCAGGACCCGGGACCGCACCGTGTTCCATGGACTGGGCGCGGCCGGCATCGTTGGCTGGTCGGTGGCGGTGCCGACGGTGATCGGCGCGCTGGCCGGAATCTGGCTGGACCGCTCGTGGCCCAGTGACTTCTCCTGGACCCTGGCGCTGCTGCTGGGCGGGGTGGCGCTGGGCTGCCTGAACGCCTGGTACTGGGTGAGCCTGGAGTCGCGCCTGATCGAGGAAGACGAGCGGGAGGCCGATCCGTGAGCGGATGGATCGTCATCGTGCTGTCGCTGGCGGCGGGGCTGGGGCTGGGCCTGGTGTACTTCGGCGGGCTGTGGCTGACGGTGCGCGGTGTCGCCACCACGCGCCGGCCGGTGCTGCTGTTCGCGGCCAGCTTCATCGTCCGTACCGCGCTGGTGGTGGCGGGCATGTACCTGGTGATGGACGGAAGCTGGCAGCGCATGCTGGCTTGCCTGGCCGGCTTCATCATCGTGCGCCAGGTGATGGTGTCGCGGCTGCGGCCGGACGGCGCGGCGCAGGTGGGCGGCGGGGAGGGCGCGGCGCCGTGACCATCACCCCTGACGCGATCGTCTACTGGCAGCTGGGTCCGTATGCGATCACGGCGACCCTGGTGTTCACCTGGGTGGTGATGGCGCTGCTGGTGCTGGTCTCGTGGCTGGTGACCCGCCGGATCACGACCGGGGCCCGGGTCGCGCGCGGCCAGCTGCTGCTGGAGATCGTGGTCAATACCATCCGCGCCCAGATCCGCGAAGTGGTGGACGACGACCCTGACCGCTACCTGCCCTTCGTCGGCACGCTGTTCCTGTTCATCGTCACCAGCAACGTGCTCTCCGTGGTCCCGGGCTTCCATCCGCCA
>CAYXLS010000162.1:0-1434 GCA_964464785.1 uncultured Gammaproteobacteria bacterium
TGTATAGTGCGCGGGTTCCTTCATCGCCCTATCCTCCTTGCGAAAGCCTCAAGGCTTGAATAACTTGATAGTCTCAGTATTCCTGATGTATTCATCAAAGCTTCTACCCTATTGTCTGTTCACATCCTTCCCAGAATTTCTTTTTAATGTCCCGCCGGAGTATCTTGCCTATAGGGGTCTTGGGAAGTTCACTCCAGAACTCCACGCCTTTGGGACATTTATACCCAGCAAGCCTGGTCTTGCAGTGATTAATCAGTTCCTCCTCGGTAACCGGCATATCGGGCTTCACCACGACAACCGCTTTGACCTTTTCGCCCCAGCGTTCGTCAGGGCTTGATACTACGGCACACTCCATCACGGCTGGATGCTCATAGAGGGCATCTTCCGTTTCCTTTGGATAGACATTTTCGCCGCCGGTGATAATCATGTCCGCCTTCCTATCGGACAGAAAGAGGTACCCATCTTCGTCCATCATCCCTACGTCCCCCGTGTGGAGCCATCCACCCCGCAAGGTCGTGGCGGTAAGATCAGGGTTCTTCCAATAGCCCTTCATGATGTTCTTCCCACGAACGACTATCTCGCCTATCTCCCCGGGTTTGAGAGGTACATCGTCGTCATCGACGATCATTACGTCGACAAACAGCGCCGGCCTGCCACAGCTCCCAAGAAGCTTACTCTTCGGCCCCTCAAGACAGTGATCCTCACTGAGCAGGTTGGTAACGCCCGGGGCTGCTTCGGTCAGTCCATAACCCGCATTAAATATATTTCCGAATTTGTGGATGCACTTCTTCAGCACCTCAAGCGGCATAGGACTCCCTGCATACATAATGAAACGTAGGCTGGACAGGTCGAATTGCTCAAGGCGTGGATCATCCAGAAGCCAGGTCAAAAGGGTGGGAAGCATAACGGTGAACGTGCATTTGTAATCCTCTATTGCTTTTAGGATTTCCCCTATGTCGGCACGACGAAGAATTACTGACGTGCCACCCACCATAAGGTGGCTGATGACCGGCCAAAAGGCTATGTGGAATAGTGGCAACATATAGCATAGAGTATCCTTGGAAGTGATGGAAAAGCTAAGCACCTCTGCGTATGAGCAGGCTATTATATTCCCATGGGACAGCATGACCCCTTTCGGTAGCCCGGTCGTACCCCCTGTGTACATGAGAACTGCCATCTCGTCTTCGTTGACCTCCACCATGGGATCCACAGCGGAGACATCTTTCAGGAGATCTTCATAAAACATGAAACCTTCAGCCTTCTTGTCCAGGGATATCCAGTGCGAAATGTTCTTGAGTTCTCTCTTCAGCCCGAGCGAGCGTTCCTCGTATCCATCACCCGCGAAAAACGCCGTTGCTTCGCAGTCATTCACAATGTGAGTAAGTTCCTTGTCTGACAGGCGCGTGTTGAGAGGTGTCACGCTTAAGCCGGCCT
>CAYXLS010000163.1:0-1426 GCA_964464785.1 uncultured Gammaproteobacteria bacterium
TCAATTATGACAAAAAAAAGCCCCCCATACAATACAGCTTAAGTTTGATACGCTTAAGGATAAACTGTTTAGAAGGTTTTTATTTTGTGAACTACATCGGCACTAAAGTACCGAGCTTCTGGGAACACCCTTAACTTACCTGTGCCACTTATGGGTAGACAGGCAGCGGTTTAGGCTGGTTGACCAAGGCTTGTCCCAAGCCAATAGATAGAATGTTTTTTGCGGCATTGATATCCCGATCATGGTGGTCATGACAAGAGGTGCACAGCCATTCACGAATGGATAGCTCTTGTTTGCCACCGTCATGTCCGCAGGACGAACAGATTTGTGACGTTTTATATGGATTGACCACAATGAGTTCTTTACCATATTTCACGCATTTGTACGCCAACATTGTGCGAATCTCGCGCCAAGATTGAGCCGCAATACTACGTGCTAATTGGCTGTTTTTCATCATCTTACTTGTATTTAAGTCTTCCAAGACAATGACATCAAACTCTTTAACCAACGTAGTCGTCAATTTATGTAGACGATCCATGCGTTGGTTTTTTTCTTTTTGAAACACTTTTGCTCGTTGTTGTTTAGCCTTTTGATAGTTCTTTGCTTCAGATAATGGAATATCTTTTGCCTTGGCTAAACGGGCACGTCGTGCGACACGTTTCTCCCAATACAATCGCTTGCCCGACAATAGTTTGTCGTAACGAATCGTAGGCACTTTGTCGCCTGTAGACAAAACCATTAAGTCTGCAACGCCCATATCGATTCCCACGGATTGATTTGTCTTTGTAGGGATGACTTGGCTTTCGTCTTCTACAAGTAAACTACACTCAAATATTCCTGAAGGTGTGAGACGGATTGTTGCTCTTTTTATGTTACCTTTGATGGTTTGACCACAACGGAAACGTACAAAACCAATTTTGGGCAACCGAAGGTAGCCATTCTCATAGCGAATAGCGTTATTCACATTTTTCGACGTATAGGATTGTCGAGCATGGTATTTTCCTTTAAAGCGAGGGTGTTTAAAATGTCCTTTATTCGTAAAGAATTGTTTAAAGGCGCCTGCCAGTTCTGATGAAACCTGTTGAAGACTGGTAGAGTCCGACAATTTTAAAAATGCGTACTCTTTCTTTAACGTGGGCAACAGTTTATTTAAATCATACTCCCCTAACGTAGGCAATGAAGGATTATTTTCATAACGTTGGTTCCACATGTTTAAAAATTGATTCCATACAAAGCGCGCATTGCCAATATTCTGTAATACTTGTGCTTGTTGTTTTGGTTTCAGGGTTAATTGCCCTTTAATTCCGTATAACATAGGTCCTTACCTCCTCTTTGTATGGTATACTTATTATAACACGGATGACATGAACAGAAAAATGTTAACCGGCTTAAAAATAACATTTGGAGGTCTTACAGATGTATACAA
>CAYXLS010000164.1:0-1416 GCA_964464785.1 uncultured Gammaproteobacteria bacterium
ATTTAAGGCATTCCCCCAAAAAAGTGAGATAAGTTATGCACAACATACTGACTTATAAACATATACACACGATTATTGTCCAAAGAATTGGGTTTTTATCAGCACAAACCAGACTTATCCACATTTTGCATAATTAGACTTGTCAGTCGTACCGACCGCCCCCCCCCTCTGATTCAAAGACGGTTTCTTGGATAAGGCGGTTTAAGGAGTTTATGTGTCGGTTGGAGGTCGAAGATCAATTTCGGATTTAGAGCTCACAGAACGCAGATAACGAGGTCAATAATCGGCAAATTAGAGGACAAAAATATATTTTAATCTAATGCAAGAAATAACTTTACAAAAACGACGCCCCTGATATTTTGGAGACTGAAAACCAACCAAAAAGGAGCGTCGAAATGACAAGTCAAGAAAATGCAACCCACAGTTTTGTGCAAGAGAAATTATCCAGATTTGCCGCTAAGGTGAGCGTAGATTTCAGCCGGCCGGTAGCGAAGTTTGTGAAAGAGATGCTGTTTGGCCTGTGTGGAACGGGTTCGGCATCCGTTTTCAATATTGCCAAGAACATCCAGGACACAGTTTCAACCAAGAAAACCAGCGAGAGGCTGTATCGCAATCTAAAGCGAGAGGGGCTGGACCTCCAATTGCAGGAAGCCTTGCTGAACATTGTTTGCCCCAAGATCAAGGCAGATTCTTTGATCATAGTTGACGACAGCGACATCGAGAAGCCCTACGCGCGTAAAATGCAGGGCCTGAAGAAAGTCCACAACGGCAGCAAGGCCACTCAGAGCATGGGCTACGTGTTAATGAACATCATTGCCTGCCTGGATTCAGACAAGGGTTACAAACTACTTCTGGTCAGCAGTAACCTCATTTCCACCGATCTGGAGATGGATTCAGCCAAGCAGTTGCTGCAGGACAGGTTGGTGGAGATCAACATCAAAAGCAAGGGCAAGGGGATTTTCGTGTTTGACCGGGGCTACGATGACCGTGAACTGATCGGCTTTCTGGTGAATAACGGGATGAGTTTTATCCTGCGGGGCATGGGTAAAAGGAACGTTTTCGAACACCAAGTGGAACGTAACTTTCGCCAAATAGTCGGTCAAATGAAGTTCCAATATGAGCTGCCGGGCTACAAGGACAACGAAGTTTTACACTGCGCCACCCGAAAGATCGGGATCCGCACCGATGGCCATCCAAGTAAGAATGCCAACAGCGTGGAGGCGAGTTTGGTGGTGGCGCGCAGATACAAACATGGCCGGCAAAAAGGAAAGGACTTCTACATCATCTGCAATTTCCCCGAAGCCAATTTGACCGACCGGGAGATAGCCGAAAAAGCTGTTACGGCCTACAACAAACGCTGGAAGATCGAGGAAGTGCACCGGCAAATGAAACAGGACCTCAAGTGGGAAAGCATGC
>CAYXLS010000165.1:0-1414 GCA_964464785.1 uncultured Gammaproteobacteria bacterium
CGGCTCGGTGCGCGCCAACCGGCGGCTGACGCTGCCGGAGATGGACGCGCTGCTGCGGCAGATGGAGGAGACCGAGCGCTCCGGGCAGTGCAACCACGGCCGCCCGACCTGGGCGCGCTTCAGCCTTGCGGAGATCGATCGCTGGTTCATGAGGGGGCGGTAGGCAAATGGGGATGACAAGGGGACGCGGGACGCTGGCCGCGGCGCTGTTGCTGCTGGCGCTGGGCGGCTGCGGAGCAGAGCGGGGCAGTGGCGGAGACCCCGAGGCCGCTGCCGCCAGGGCAGAGGCCGATGCGGCGTTCACGGCCGAACACGAAGCCTGGCGTGCCGGGCGCCGCGAACAGCTGCTGGCGCCGGACGGCTGGACCGGCCTGGTGGGCCTGCACTGGATCGACCTCGACGCGCATTACCTGGGCAGCGCGAGCGGCATGCGGCTGGCGAAGGGGCCGCCGCGGCTGGGCCTGCTGCAGCGGCGCGGCGGTCGGCTGTACCTGACGCCCGAGCGCGGGGTTGCGCTCACCGTCGGCGGCGAGCCGGTAACGGGCAGGATCGAGCTGCACGACGATCGCAGCCCGGAGCCGACCCTGGTCGACTTCGACGACGGCCAGGGACAGCTGGGCATCATCCGCCGCGCCGGCCGCCAGGCGGTGCGGGTGCGCCACCTCGAGGCGCCGGCGCGCACCGGGTTCACCGGCATCCAGACCTGGCCGGCCGATCCGGCGTGGCGGATTGAAGGCCGGTTCGTAGCCCATGCGCCCGGCAGGACGATCGACATCCCTTCGATCGTCGGCGGCACCGAGGCGATGGCGAATCCGGGCGTGGTCGAATTCGAACGCGACGGCCAGGCCTTCAGCCTGCAGGCGCTGGACGACGGCAAAGGCGGGCTGTTTCTGGTCCTGGCCGACCGCACGTCCGGGCAGGGCAGCTACGGCGCCGGGCGCTACCTGGATGCCGCCGCGCCCGATGCGGACGGCCGCGTGGTGCTTGACTTCAACCGCGCCTACAATCCGCCGTGCGCGTTCACCAACTACGCCACCTGTCCGCTGCCGCCGCCGGAAAATCGCCTCGACCTGGCCATCACCGCCGGCGAAAAGGCGCATGCACCGCCGGCGGGCTGACCGACCCACAACTGGAGAACCCACCGATGCTGAAAGGACGCCTGACCGGAGGCCACTTCGTCCCCTCCCTGCTGCTGTCGCTGTCCGCGCTTGCCTTCATCGCCGCCGCGCTGGCCGAACAGCCGCAGCAGCCGGTGGCGCAGACGCCCGCCGCCGCGGCGGAGCCGCCGGTGCCGCTGCTGTGGAAGGCCAGCGCCGGCGAGCGTTCGGTGTACCTGCTGGGCTCCTTCCACCTGCTCAAGCCGGACGACTACCCGCTGTCGCCGGACGTGGACGCCGCGTTCGCCGATTCGGGC
>CAYXLS010000166.1:0-1413 GCA_964464785.1 uncultured Gammaproteobacteria bacterium
GGTTGCCGGCGGCGATCACCCGCGGCATCTCCCCGGGCGCGGTGACCACGGTGCCGGCGCCCTTGAGCACCACCACGCAGCCGAACGCTTCGCAGAGCCGGCGCGCGGCCCCGATCCGGTCGGCCTGGACCTCGGCGGTGGTGACCTGCAGCAGGCGCCCCGCTTCACCCGGATGCGGCGTCAGGATCGCGTCTGCCGGAAGCCGGTGCTCGACGCCACCCGTGGCCAGCAGGTTGAGCGCGTCTGCATCCAGCACCAGCGGCTTCCCCGCTCCCAGCGCAACGCCGAACAGCGCCGACCCCCAGGCCGACTGCCCCAGCCCGGGGCCGATCGCCACGATGCCGGCGCGTTCAAGCAGCGGCCGCAACGCTGCGGCGCCGTCCACCACCTGGGCCATCACCTCCGGGCGGCGTGCCAGCGCCGCCGGCACGTGCCCGGCGCGGGTGGCGACCCCGACCAGGCCGGCGCCCGAACGCAGCGCGGCCTCCGCCGCCAGCAGTACCGCGCCGCCGGTACCGTGGTCGCCGCCGATGCACAGCAGGTAACCGGAATGCCCCTTGTGGGCGTTGCGGCTGCGCGGCGGAAACCGGCCGGCAAGATCCCCCGCCTGCAGGAAAACCGCCACCAGTTCCACGCCGTCGAACAGCTCCGGCGGTACGTCCAGCCCGGCCAGCGCCAGCTCACCCGCGTGATCGAGCGCGGCGCCGGTCCGCAGGCCGACGTGCCCGGCGATGAACTGCACTGTCGCCTCCGCCCGCACCGCCACGCCGCGCACCGTCCCGGTATCGGTGTCCACGCCGCTGGGGGCATCCAGCGACAGCACCGGCGCGACGGCCGAGTTGATGGCATCCACCAGGGCGGCTGCGTCATCTTCCAGCGGGCGCGCCAGCCCGATGCCGAACAGTGCGTCCACGAGCACGTCGGCCGCGGGCACCTGGTCGCCGAACGCTTCCACCGCCCCGCCCGCCTGCACATAGGCATCGCATGCCCTGCGGGCCAGTCCGTCGGCCGGTTCGTGCCCGGCCAGCCGCAACACCACGACCCGGCGCCCTGATTCCAGCGCATGCAGCGCCAGCACGTAGCCATCGCCGCCGTTGTTGCCCGGCCCGCACGCGACCACGATCCGCTGCGCCTGCGGCCAGCGGCGCAGCAGCTCGCGCCATGCGGCCTGCCCCGCGCGCGCCATCAGCGCGAACCCGTCGCCGTCCAGGTGCGCCGTCGCCTTGGTCTCCAGCGCGCGCAGCGCGGTACGGCCGTAAAGGTTGCTGGAATGGCCCGGGCGGAAGGCGCTCATGGCCGGGATTCTATACTTGCACCGGCATGCAAGCCCCGTCCGCCAGCGCCAGCCCATCCTGCGATCCGCACGCCATCGCCGCGCGCATCCGCATGCTCGCCCGCGAGGCCGGGTTCGAG
>CAYXLS010000167.1:0-1408 GCA_964464785.1 uncultured Gammaproteobacteria bacterium
CGACTGAGTCATCTTCAATATTCTGGTCCAGTATCATTCCTGCGGCAATCTTGTTCCGGCTGCCAATCCTGACACCAGGCAGAGTTGCGCTGTTGATTCCGAACAGGTTTTCATCCCCCACAGAAGTAAACCCCGAGAAACAAACATTGGGGCTGATAAAGTTGTAATCACCAATAATTGTATCATGGCCCATGCTGCATCTGGCGTTAATTAATGTGTATTTACCAATACATACATTGGGACCGATGTTTGCGTTTGGACCAATAATGCTTCCCTCACCTAAAAGGGCAGATCGGGATATATACGCCCCGGCATGTATCAACGATTCAAAATGCGCCCCTTCAGCCTTGTACCTGTCTACAAATAACCGTCTGTAAGCTATGCCTGCTATTCCTATAATATACCCGTGCCCTTTTATCACCTTATGGTCAGTAGCGCCTCCAATCAGTGGTGCTGAGAACTTATAACGGGCATAACTGTCAGGATTATCATCAAGGAATCCAATAATATTCAGTTCTCTCCTACCGGTAACATGCTGATTATATGCGATATATTCGTCGATCTCGGCAGCATGCCCCCCCGCTCCTATAATTATTACATCCAACATATTGAATTATGATTCAATTAATTATAACAACTAGTTCAGAATTGACTATCTGGTCTTCTAAAAGAAATAAATTCGAACCCAAAGTTTTAGACCTGCATTGCTTAAGTCTTATCTTGCCAGATATCCGCCGTCAACAACCAGGTTTGTGCCTGTTATCCACCTGGATGCGTCGGAGAGAAGAAAAACACATGCATTAGCTACATCTTCCGCACTGCCAAGTCCCAACGGATGACATGCCTTTATTTTGCTTAATGATTCATCATCCTTGCTATATACGGCATTCCCGGACATGGGGGATACCACTACCCCCGGTGAGACTGAATTAACTCTTATCCTTTTCGAGGCCAATTCCACAGCCATAGACTTAACTGCAGATATTATCGCTCCCTTGGTCATTGAATATAATACTTTCCCGCTCTCACCAACAACACCCATTACCGAGCTGATAAAGATAACGCTGCCTCCGTCCTTCGAAATGCAGGTTGAATTGACAACCTGCCTGGTCAGATTGATACCACCAACCACATTTGTCTTAAAAAAGTGCTCCAGTTTGTCAACGGAGACTGCATTTAGTGGAAGTGTAGTTGAAATACCTGCACAATTTATCAACCCGTCAATTCTGCCGATTTGAGCAACAATTTCCCTTACCATTGTCGAAATTTTGTCATACTCAAGAAGATCTTCGGCTTTAATAATATGTTTATCAGGATCTTCCATTAACCTTCGGGTTTCCTCCAGCCGCTCAGGATTCCTTCCAAACATTGCGACTGTAGCACCCATTCGGCTGCAGGTAATAGCGCA
>CAYXLS010000168.1:0-1394 GCA_964464785.1 uncultured Gammaproteobacteria bacterium
TGGAGCGCATCGACGGTGGTTCGATCGACCTGTCCGGCGACACCCGCTCGGCCATCCTGCTGCCGGCCGGACCCCAGGGACCGGCGTTCCTGGTGTTCCGCAACTTCGACGCGATCTATTCCTACAACGCCGCCGAAAGCTATGCGCTGGCGATCGCGATGCTGTCCGACCGGCTGCGCGGCGGCGAGGGCCTGGTGGCGTCATGGCCCACGGATGATCCGGGCCTGTCGCGTGCCGAGCGCCGCGAGCTGCAGACGCTGCTGCTGGAGCGCGGCCACGACATCGGCGAAGTCGACGGCCTGATAGGCACCAACACCCGCCGCGCGATCCGCGCCGAACAGCAGCGCCTGGGCATCACCCCCGCCGATGGCCGCGCCGGCCAGAAGATCCTGCGCGCGCTGCACAGCCAGGGTGCCCCCCATGGAGAGGGCGCCCCGCTGTAGGAGCGCCTCTCAGGCGCGAAGCCGCGTGAATCGGGTGGTGGCACGTGGCTTGGACACCACTTCCGGTTCCGGAGGCTCTGCCTGCATACCGTGCTTCACGCGGCTTCGCGCGTATGACTCGCTCCTACGAGAAAAAAAGCGCCCTGTGAGAAGGGGCGCTTTTTTTTGTGGAGCGATGGTGCCCTTATTCGGGCTTTACGAAGCGAAGGGTCATGCGGTCGCTTTCGCCGATTTCGGCGTACTTGGCCGCATCCGCTTCGTCGTGGCGGTTGGTCGGCGGCAGGGTCCACACGCCGTTGGGATGGTCCCTGGTATCGGCCGGGTTGGCGTTGATCTCGCTGCTGGCGTCGAGCTGGAAGCCGGCGCCTTCGGCCAGCGCGATCATCCGGTCCTGGCCCACGTAGCCATCGCCGTAAGCGTCCGCGTCGGCCGCGCGGTGGTCGATCACACCGAGGACCCCACCCGGCTTGAGCACCTCGAAGAAGCCCTGGAACATGCCCTCGGCCTGGTCGGCGCCGAGCCAGTTGTGCACGTTGCGGAAGGTCACCACCATGTCGGCGCTGCCGGGCTCGCCGAAGCTGGGCGCGGCCGGGTCGTAGCGGACCATCTGGGCCTGGTCGAACTGCCCGGCGTTGGCGGCGAACAGTTCGTCCAGCGTATTGATGCTGCGCGCGTAGTACTCGCCGCGGTCTTCTTCCAGCGCCTCCGGATCCACCACGGCGGCCACGTACTGGCCCTGTCCGCGCACGTACGGCGCCAGGATCTCCGCGTACCAGCCACCGCCCGGGGTGATTTCGACCACGGTGTGGCCCGGCTGCAAACCGAAGAAGGCCAGGGTTTCGGCGGGATTGCGGTAGCGGTCGCGCTCGGCGAATTCCGGGGTGCGCCAGTCGCCGGCGATCACCGCGTCGAAGGCGGTGGCATCGACTACGGCCGTCTCGACGGGCAGCG
>CAYXLS010000169.1:0-1393 GCA_964464785.1 uncultured Gammaproteobacteria bacterium
ATCTGAATTTATACTTTTGGATTGTGATGTGGGCTGTGTCGGTGTGGATAGTTTTGCTGTTTCATCAGACTTTGGGACGGGCGTTTTGTTCTCAGGCTTTTCTTTTAGATCGAGCGGAACAGTTGTGCTTTTAATAAATTTGTTCTCTTCCGACAAAGATTCAGGCATTGATGTTTTGATTTCAGATTGCTTTTCTTGTAATTTCTTAGCCCGTGTGAGGCCGTCTATTCTTTCAGCATATGCTGCTGGTGCAACTAATGGCATTCCAATGAGGGGTCCAATTCCAAATGTAAGCACTCCGATGCCATACCACACCATAGATTCTCCAACAGATAATAGATTATCATATAACCACAACTGATCCTTTTTAAGCTTAAGTTTGTTTCTGGACTCATCTATCATTTCTTGAGCAATCTTTATCTTTGGATCAAAAGTATTGGATATATCTTTATTTTGTTTCTTAGACCATTCAACACTAGAACCTTTTTCAAAACCTGTTTCCTGCTTTGCTTCTTCAACTATGCTTCTTCCCATAGATGCCCTAGAGTGGTATTTATCGGCATCTTGATTGTTCTTTGCGGAGGGAGATTCAATGCCAGACCGAGAAGACGTATACTTATTGCTTTCGTGGACCACGGTGTGGATATGAAATGGGAATAATAATGAAAAAAATATGATACAGAAGAAGCCAATAAGACAAGTCAACAAAATTTTGGTGCTTATGGGTTGATTAAGTTTATTTATTTGCCTTGCGATGATATGTCCAAGCAAGAGCCCTATTAGTACGAAGGCCCCTGTCGCAAACATCACGTTTTCGGCTCCAAGAATCGATGGGCTTACATTTGGACCAACGCATCCTAAAGACACTCCAATAGCCGGTCGCAACCACATAGGGCGAACGCCCTTGCATTTTTGTTTTGTTTCTTCTAACTCAACCACCAAAGGAACATCTTTAAACTGCACAGAAAAGACACCTTCGCTTAATACTACCTCTCCCAACGCATTGTGGCTTTTAACCTGTGTCTTCAGATCGATTCTTCCTTCGGAGTAAAGCCTTCGGAGCATTTCCAAAGAATATGGACCCTTCCAACCATAATCATAATAATACAATTCATCTTTTTGCTGCCGCTGCTGTTCTTGTTGTGTTCTATAATCATCTTGGGTTATTTCAATCTTATCTTCGTGGGGTAAGTTTGCGTCTTGGATTGTAGAAGATTTATTCTGTGTTTGTTCTGGGATAATTGGCCTGCCACAGTTAATACATGCTGGCGCCTTATCGGATATCATCTTTTCACAGTCTGGACATTTGATAAGCCCCATATTATCCTCCACAGTTTATATGGTAAAGTATTACCCTGCTACTCCTTTTTATTTTTGCATCGGCATTTGTATT
>CAYXLS010000170.1:0-638 GCA_964464785.1 uncultured Gammaproteobacteria bacterium
GCCCACCGTGGTCCTGGGCGCGCTGCTGGTGTGGGGCACGCTGGACAGCGCGCGGCTGACCGGGGCTGGCGAACGGCCCGAAGCGGTGATCGAGGTCACCGGCCACCAGTGGTTCTGGGAGTTCCGTTACCTGGACGGCGACGGCAACGCGGTGGCGATGACCCGCGACGTGCTGGCGATGCCGCTGGCGCAAATGGTGGAGTTCCGGGTGACCAGCGCGGACGTGATCCACAGCTTCTGGATCCCGCGCCTGGGCGGGAAGATGGACGCGATCCCGGGCCGGGTGAACCGGCTGCGCCTGCGCGCCGACCACGACGGCCGCGGCACCCCGATCGCCGGCCAGTGCGCGGAGCTCTGCGGGATGTCGCACGCGCATATGCACTTCGATGTGCAGGTACTGGAAGCGGGTGAGTGGGATGCGTGGCTGCGGGCGAACGCAATCGACGCGCAGCCGGCCGGGAGCGGGACATGAGCACCACGACGGGCGTGCCCGAACCCCTCGACCCGCTGGAGAACGCCGCCCGGCTTGGCGCGAACCTGAGCTGCCTTGCGGGCAGCTGGTTCGAGCCCGTGCAAGGCGAGAACTTCGATTGCATCGTGAGCAATCCGCCCTATATCGCCGAAGCGGACCCTCATCT
>CAYXLS010000170.1:648-1383 GCA_964464785.1 uncultured Gammaproteobacteria bacterium
ACGACGACGGACGCGCCCGGACCCATTGATCCGCTGGAAAACGCCGCCCGGCTGGAGGAGCTGCACCGGATCTGGGGCAACGAGCCGGGCATCGCGGGCCAGCTGAAGGCGGTGAACCACAGCACGATCGCGATGCGCTTCATCATCACCGGCTTCGCCTTCCTGCTGGCGGGCGGGGTGCTGGGCATGTTCATCCGCCTGCAGCTGGCCTGGTTCGACGTGCAGGTGCTGGACCCGGCGCGGTTCAACCAGTTCGTGACCATGCACGGCACGACGATGATGTTCCTGTTCGCGGTGCCGATCCTGGAAGGCTTCGCGATGTACCTGCTGCCCAAGATGCTGGGCTCGCGCGACCTGCCGTTCCCGCGGCTGTCGGCGTTCGGCTACTGGTGCTACCTGTTCGGCGGGCTGTTCCTGTATTCGAGCTTCCTGTTCGATGCGGCGCCGGACGGCGGCTGGTTCATGTACGTGCCGCTGAGCGATGCAACCTACTCGCCGGGGCTGGGCGCGGACTTCTGGCTGATCGGGGTGACATTCGCCGAGATCGCGGCGGTGCTGGCGGCGATCGAGCTGATCGTGGCGATCCTGATCAACCGCGCGCCGGGCATGGACCTGCGGCGGATGCCGCTGTTCGCCTGGGCGATGCTGGTGACGGCGTTCATGATCGCGTTCGGCTTCCCGCCGCTGATCCTGGCGTCGATCCTGCTGGAGATCCAGCGCGCGTTCGACTTCGCC
>CAYXLS010000171.1:0-1147 GCA_964464785.1 uncultured Gammaproteobacteria bacterium
TGCGCGCTCGGCGCCGTAGTCGCCCCAGGCCAGGGAGCTGCCGGCCAGGTCGACCTCGATGTCCGGCGCCGCGCGCGTGCCCTCCAGGCTGGCGGTGCCCTCCAGCCGGCCGGAGGCACCCGGCAGCAGGTCGGACAGGTGCAGCGGCGCAAACCGGGCGTCCACGTCCAGGCGTTCCGTGATCGTCGCGGTGGCCTCGACCCGGCTGTCGCCCACAGTGAGCGCAAGTTCGCCGTCGTAGTGCGCCGGGGCATCGGGCGTTGCGGCGGCCGGGCCGTGCATGGCGAAGCGCCCGCGGCCGTCCAGCGCGCGACCGCGCAGGGTGCCGCCCAGGTCGGCCAGGTCGACCTCGACCTCCAGGCCGCCGTCATCGCGGGTGCTGCCGCGGCTGGCCAGGGCGCCGTTGACCGCGCCGCTGAAGTCCGGGGCGAAGTAGCCGGGATCGAAGCGGTCCAGCGTCGCCTCAAGGTCCCAGCCCAGCGCCGGTGCCCATTCCAGTTCGCCGCTGGCCTGCAGGCTGCCGCCGGGTGTAGTGGCGAGCAGCTCGCGCAGCTCGAGGCGCTCGGCGTTGCCGCGCGCGTCCAGCTCGAGGTCGGCGGCCAGGCCGTCGCGGGCCAGGTCGGCGCGGCCGATCGCGGCCCATGCGTCAACGGTGCCGGCCACGCCGAGCCGGGCGTTGGCCACGATCGCCGGCGCCGGGTCCCCGTCGGCGCCCGCGGCGCCGCTCCATGCCAGGCCGTCGGCGTCGATCGAGAAGCGGCCGCGCGTCGGCGCATCGCCGTTGCTGAAGTCCGCGCGCCCGCGCACCGTCACCCGGCCGTCGAGCAACTCTACCGCTAGCGGGTCCAGTTCCAGCACCTGGTCCTGGAGCATGAGCGATGAGGGCAGCACTACGGCAGCGAAGTCGCCGTAGGCAAGCGTGCCTTCAAGCTCCGCCTGGCCGCCGCTGCCGTCGGCAACGATGTCGAACGCCAGCGGCGTGCCCGGCTCGCCGCTGCCGGCCAGCAGGCCGATGTCCAGTGCATTGGTGCGCGCCACCAGCCGCCAGTCGGGGTCCTCGCCGCCGCGCAGGGCCAGGGTGGCCAGCACCGGCGAGGGCGCGTGGCCGGTTGCCACCAGGTCCAGGTGGGCGGCGTCGCCGCGGGCG
>CAYXLS010000171.1:1157-1376 GCA_964464785.1 uncultured Gammaproteobacteria bacterium
AAGTTGGGGCGGGTGCGCCCCGCCGGGGCCGGCATCACCGCGCCGCCGGTCAGGTCCACCGCGTAGTTGTCGCGCGGCGCGTAGTGGCCGTGGACGTTGAGCCGGCCACGGTCCGTGTCCACCAGCATCTGGTCCAGTTCCAGCAGGCCTTCGCCGGCGTTGAGCCCGCCGCGCACCTGGTGCACCTGGATGAGCGGGCCGTCGGCGCCGATCACCCGC
>CAYXLS010000172.1:0-1367 GCA_964464785.1 uncultured Gammaproteobacteria bacterium
CGCAGCGTCTGCGGGGCCTGGGCGGCGACAGGGATCGCCAGCAGCAGGGCCAGCGGGAGGGCGGCGATGCGCGCGTTCACCGGCCGGCTCCCGCGTCCGCTGGTGCGGAGGCCGGCCTGGCCACCACCCGCACGCTCATCCCCGGCAGCAGCCGCAGGCCGGCGGCGTCGAAATCCACGTCCACGCTGAACCAGCGGCCCTCGCCCCATTCCGGGCGCCGCTCCGGCGCGCCGGACACGCCGGCGATGGTGCCCTCGACGCCGCGCCCGGGCAGGGCGTCGAACGCCAGCTGCACCGGCTGGTCCGCACGCAGCGCAGCGCGGTCGGATTCAAGCACCCAGGCCTGCACGCGCATGGCGCCGCCGCTGACCACCTCGCCGGCGGTGCTGCCGGGCATGGTCGAGGAGCCTTCGTCGATGCGCCCGCCCAGCCAGTTGTTGTTGAAGCCGTGGACCACGATGCCGTCGCGGTCGGCGCGGACCTCGGCGGTCTCCACCAGGGCGGCGTGGTAGTCGCGCTGCACCGCCAGCTTCTCCACCTCCAGCGCGCCGTCGGCCTGGCGGCGGCTGACCGCTTCACGGGCGGACTGCAGTTCGCGCTGCTTGAGCGCGGCCTCGCGGACGGTGCGGTCCAGTTCGCCCTGGTGGCGGTCGTAGTCCAGGCCGGAGATCAGGTCGGCCGGGATCGAAGCATCGAGCTTCGCGATCGCAAGCTCCGCCTCGGCGTCCACCAGCGCCAGCTCCGCGTCCACGGCCTTGACCTCCAGTTCGGCGATCTCCTTGGCCACCCGCGCGTGGGCCTGCTCGATCTGCGCCTCCAGCTCCGGGATCTGCGATGCCGACTGGCCCGGGTCGATCCGCAGCACCACGTCGCCGGCCTTCACCGGGTCGCCTTCGGGAACGAAGAAGCGGATCACCACCGGTGAGGAATTCGAATGCGGGGTGATGATCTGCTGCGCATCCACCGCCCGCACCTCGCCGGTCAGCACCAGCGTGCGCGCGAACGCGGGCGGCGCGAAGCAGGCGGCGGCGAGCGCCAGCGCGGCGGCCAGCTCAATGCACCGGCGCATGGGTCGCTCCGTCGTATTCGATCAGTCCGTCGCGCAGGCGCACCTGGCGCGGAGCGCTGGCGGCCACGTCCTGGTCGTGGGTCACCAGCACCACGGTCTGGCCGCTGGCGTGGACCTCGGCGATCAGCGCCAGCACGTCGGCGGCGCTCTTTGAATCCAGGTTGCCGGTCGGTTCGTCGGCCAGCAGCAGCGCCGGTCGGAGCAGCAGCGCCCGGGCAATCGCCGCGCGCTGCATCTGCCCGCCGGACAGCTCGTTGGGGCGATGGTCGCGGCGCTCGGCCAGGCCGACCCGGTCGAG
>CAYXLS010000173.1:0-944 GCA_964464785.1 uncultured Gammaproteobacteria bacterium
GTTCGCAAGCAGGACGATGCCGAATTTTTCGGCGGGCACGAACGCCACGTAGGCTCCGAAGCCGCCGGTCGAGCCCGTCTTGTTGAAGAAGTACGAGCCATCCCCGCCCTGCCCGTTCAGCCGATAAGCCGGCTGCGGCTCGAACGCCATTTCCCTGGCGTTGCCACCCAGCAGCCACTCGCGTGAGGCCGCCTGCGGATATCGCTCCCAGCCGAGCCCCTGCTCCATCGGCCCCACGCGGAAGTACCCGGCCTGCGTCGCCTTCACGGCGCGGCGCATCGCCGGCTCCAGGGCATCGGGGTCGAGGTTGCCCAGCACGAAGCGCAACAGGTCCGGGGCCGTCGTCTTGACGCCGTACGCCTGCTGGTCGAGCGGGCCCGGATTCACCCGTACCGGCCTGTCGCCCCGGTAGCCCCACGCATAGTCCGCCATCCGGTGCCCGGGCACGCTGATGAAGCTGCCCGTCATGCCGAAGGCGCGGAACACCGACGACTGCATCAACGCCGCGAAGTCGCCGTCCATCGCCCTGGCAGCCGCCAGTCCGAGCAGGCCGGGACTGGGGTTGGAATAGTCCCGCTGCGCGCCTGGCGCGGCCACCGGCTGCCAGCTGCGCAAGTAGTCCATCGTTGACGCGTCATCCGTCACCTCCGCGGGGAACTGCAGCGGCAGGCCTCCGGCGGTGTAGGTACCCAGGTGGAGCAAGGTCGCCTGGTTGATCGGCCTGCCCTTCAACGCGGGCAGGTATTGGCCGGGATGGTCGTCCAGTGACAGATGGCCGGCGGCCTGCGCGTACGCGGCCAGCGTTGCGGTGAAGACCTTGCTGACCGAGCCGATCTCGAACAGCGCGACCTTCTTGGACGCCAGCTCGGCCTCGCGGGCCTTGGCCCACGTTACCGCGGACTTGCGCAGCGAGCCGGCGTAGGTCGACGCGCCTATGACGACCG
>CAYXLS010000173.1:954-1361 GCA_964464785.1 uncultured Gammaproteobacteria bacterium
GTAACCGGCGCACCGGTTTCCTTCGAGGCCACGCCGTACGTGAAGACATGCGGCTCACCATCGACGATCACCCCGACAGCCATGCCGGGCACGTCATGCGCGGACATCAGCGGCAGGATCGCGGCGTCAACGGCAGCGCGGACCCGTGACGCTGCTTCGGCAGCCGGGCGTTTCCACAGCCCCGCTTCGTGCATCAGCCGCAGGGTGTAGTTGACCTGCAGGGTCTGGTTGCTCCCGCAGCTGGTCCTGGTCGTCGTGCCGCCCGGCGCGTCGACCACCACGGCCGAATCACCGCGGAGCGCATCCACGAGGGTGTACCTGTGGCCCTCATGTTCGAACGCGATGGACGCATCCCCGCTGGGGGAAAGCCTGAAGCCGAACAGACCCGCCGGTGGCTGCTTTCCCGC
>CAYXLS010000174.1:0-1355 GCA_964464785.1 uncultured Gammaproteobacteria bacterium
CGTGCTCAAAATTTTGTTTTAGTCGTCGAGGGTGAATTTGATATGATTACTCCTTTTCAATCAGGGATTCAAAATATTATCGCCATCAAGGGAACTGCTTTTACCCAAGAACAACTTCAACTTTTGCGTCGTTTTACTGACACCCTGATTCTTGCACTCGACTCTGATTTTGCCGGGGACAATGCCACCAAAAAAAGTATTGAATTAGCCGATTCATTAGAGTTTGACATCAAGGTTTTGGTTCTTGATGATAAATACAAAGATCCAGACGAAGCTGTCAAATCTGATCTCGAATATTTCAAAAAGCAAATAGAACAATCGGTTCCTGTTTGGGATTTTATTATTCAATCCCAAATCAAAACTAACAATCCTCAAACAATCAAGGGTAAAAAAGATATTCTTTCAATCGTTTTACCTTTTTTAGTCAAAATCAAAAATTCTGTTATCAAATCTGATTATTTTCAAAAATTAGCTGACGAGCTTAATTCCAGTCACGAATCAATTTTGGAAGAGTCTAAAAGGTACTTACCCGTCCGAAGTCCAAAGAACGTAGGAGGGTTTACCCAAACCAATACTTTTTCTATCCAAAAATCAGAATCAAAAGAACCCCAAGAATCCTCAAAAACACAAAAACTTGAACAACTTCTTTTAACATTAATTTTTGGAGCTAAAAGTCCTATTAAATTGTCCCAAAAACTAGGAACACAACTTTCTCGACTCCAAGATCATCGTTATCAAATTATCGCTCAAAAACTACTTGATTCTAAAAAATTCATACCGAAAAAATTTGAATCCACACTAGCTTCAGAAATTCAACCCTCGTTCCAATCAATTTATCTTGACTCAACTATCAATCAAATAGAATCACGCCAACGACTTATTGAGATAAAGAAAACTGTAAATCAACTTGATTCATTTTTTTTAAAAGATAGGCTAAATTACCTTAGTCGTTTAATCTCACAACTTGAAAAAGAAGATAATCAAGACAAACTTGCTGAAGTCGAAAAAGAGTACAATAAACTACTTTTAGAATTATCCAAAGTTCAAATCAAAAAAAGCTAGATTTATTGGTTAATTTCGTATACAATACACGCTATGGCTACTACCCTAAATCTTTCAAAAATTAAACAAACTCTTTTAACTCAAGCCAAAAAACTTCACTATCTTACCAACGATGAAATTTTAGTCCAAATTCCCGAACCAGAAAAACATCTAAACGATGTTGATAATCTTTTTGATTTTCTTTTTGAAAGAGGAGTTGATGTCTTTGATAAAGTCGAGTCAAAAGAAGTTTTGGAAACCGAAAGAGCCAAAACCAGTTCATCAGATCTTCTCAGTCTTTTAGTTCAAAAAAA
>CAYXLS010000175.1:0-1339 GCA_964464785.1 uncultured Gammaproteobacteria bacterium
AACCTTCTAAAATTTCTGACCAAATGCAAGCAAAAGTAGATGGTGAGATTGAAAAATTAATTAATCAAGCTTTTAGAGAGGCTAAGAAAGTGTTAGTTAAAAATAAAATAAAATTGGAATTATTGGCTAAAACGTTGGTAGAAAAAGAAAGTTTAGGTCAAGAAGAATTTGAAGAGGTGATGAAATAATTAGTTAAAAATTTAAATTTTTCAGGTCTAGTTGGTGGGTATTGAGGTGTTAACGTATCACCCAATTAGTTTACATTCCCAATCTTAACGTTTTTAAATTTGGCGACTAAAAAATCAGTTGACCACTTGGTATTCTAAGTGTGATTAGCAATTTAGATCCAAGGAGGGTCAACTGATGACAGATTTTACCATTGGTACTCTGGTAGATACCAGAAAAAGAATAATCAAATCGGTTATTCAAAAACAATTATCGATTAAATCAGCTGCAAGCTTACTCGGTATTACTCGTCAGGGTGTTTGGAAGATAATTAAACGAGTAAATATGGGAGGGGTAACTGAAACCACTCTCTTAGGCCATAAACGAGGTCCAAGATTAGGTGTTTCCGTTTGGAATCGAACTCCAGAAGAGACAGAAAAGAAAATTGAAGATTTATGGTGTAGTTATGATGTTGGAGTTGATACTCTTACTTGGATTGTAGAAGATTTAGCCTTTATCAAACTATCCAGATCAACTGTTTATCGAATCCTATTACGAAGACAATTATTAATTAAAACCAATAAACCAAAACACAGGAAAGATTATCATTATTATTCTAAAGGATTTCCTGGAGAAGAAATTCAGTTAGACACCACTGAATCATTTGGAAAAGGTAAGGGAATAATGATTACTGCTATTGATGATTGTACTCGTTGGGTAATGGCTGATATTTATCATCAAAACACTTCTTTAAATGCTGGATTGTTTGTAGAAAAGCTCTATTGGCAATTACCTTTTCCTATTAAATCAATCAGGGTTGATAATGGTTCTGAATTTCAAAAAGATTTTATTAAAACCTGCCAGAGATTAGGAATAAATATTATTCGTAATCCACCTCATTCTCCCACAAAGAATGGTAAGGTAGAAAGGATGCATCAAACCATTGAAACAGAATGTTTCTGGAGACTAAAAGTTAATGAAATTAATGATGAAGTAGAAACTAAATATTGGCTTAATCGTTATCTAGCTTATTACAATCACAAGAGAAGACATTCTGGTTTTGCTATGTACCTACAAACCCCATTGATGAAGTTAGAAAACTGGTTGTATACTAACCTTAATACACTACCAGATTATCGAGAGGCCGATGTAAACGAAACTATGATACGGTACA
>CAYXLS010000176.1:0-1291 GCA_964464785.1 uncultured Gammaproteobacteria bacterium
TATTTATGAACTCACCCATAAAGCGTTTTCAATCAAAGTTCGGTGTTTTAAAAAACATAACATCTTTTCAAGAATGGTATCCACTGACAATCAAAAATATACTCATTAAGGTATCGCGCCACCTGATTGTTGTTTACAATTATAACGATTAGTCAGTTATCTTAGCTGCATCATTACAGGATGATTCCTCGGTATATCCTCGTTTATCAAAATTAATATGGGTCTGAAGATTATCTTTGAAAGGCTGTCCGGTTCTACCCAAGAGTAAAAGAAGAAGTACAAAAGTCCAGAAAACGAAATTGATAGTAGTATACAGATTCCATTCAAATAAGAGTTTTGAATTCACATATAGAAAATTTACATATACGGCTGTCCACAATATAAAGATAAAAAGACTGAGTAAGATATTTATCTTTGACACAGAAAAAGGGAAAGGACCAGAAATGTTGTACCATCTTCTGGTGTAATAACCTCTGCTTATTACAGTCTTGTACAATGGTCCGATGAATTCGTCCTCCATAACATCCATATGTTTTTCCCAATTAAGTTGCCAGAATTTACTACCTCTATTTACAAAATACCAACACAATGAAAACATAACTCCTAATACAATCAATATGAGTTGGGTTATCACCAGATTAGGTGTCGCAGATGGCGAATTAACAAGCACAACATATCCAGCAAATGTAGCAGCTATGAATGTCCAAAAATATGTCGCTCGTTTCCAATATAATTCTATTTCAAACTTCCTAATATCCAATATGCTCTTTATGGCTTCTTGCCTAACGTTTTCAGGAAATTCCTGAAAATATTTCTGTTTGTTATTGAGAGACTTGGGTTCCACTTCCATCTTTCCGCCTTCTGATTTACAAATCCTTTCGGTAGCTTACCGCTCGTAATGGTATATTTCAACAAAAATGTGGTGGATTCGGTCGTTTCATCTGTCAATCACCGACCGGTGCTTGACGGTAGAAAGCAAAATCAAAATACTTCATGATACGCTTCTGCTATGTGCTCCATACAGATCTTAGAAAAATCGATTCACCGAAATCTTTTCAGTTTCAAGTATCTCTTAAAAATACTGTGTGACCAATAAAACCTTCCGGATGCATCGCAAGCCCAAGCTACATATTTATCTGCATCGAGCCCCTTACTTCTTATTTCGTTTTCCAACAAATCGTAGCTGTAAGATTGTCCCTCTGTTAAATCAATGTTTTTGACGGAATCCACACCAATCACATATTTTTTTTGGGCAGTCTTTGGCATCAAAAGACCTGCTTTCGTTAAAGTC
>CAYXLS010000177.1:0-1283 GCA_964464785.1 uncultured Gammaproteobacteria bacterium
CCAATCAACTTCTTGTTTATCCCATGTTCGCCAAAAGAAATTATTAGAATACATACCACGGTATTCTTGGGTCTTTAATCTTTCTGCCACCATAAAGTTTTCCCAAAGCTTACCAACATCATCTCTTAGATTTAGAGGATTAAAATTATAAATAATTGCATTACGGATACCATTATCATAAAAATAATATTTACTCTTTTTAGTAACCTCTTTTCTAAGGTTGGTAGAATATCCTCGTAAATTATAAAGAATAAATGACTTTTCAAATAAATCAAGATATCTAGCCACAGTCTTGTAATCCAAACCAAGCTGATTACCTAATTCAGTCAAGGAAACTTCACCACCAATCTGAAAAGCTATTAACCTAAGAAGATCCATTAATACCTTAGAACTCTTAACCTTTTCCAATTCCAAAATATCTTTTAATAAAAGCGAGTTTATTAATTCTTCAAGCAATTCAACTTTTTTATTATAATCTGCAGTCAGAATAGCTGGATATGATCCATAAATTAAAAAATCAGATAGTCTTTCTTCAATTTCAAATTGATTATAAACACCTTTTAATTCTGATTGTGAAACAGGATAAAGAGTTAAAGTTCTCTTTCTACCCACAAGTGGTTCCCCAATTTGGCCCGATAATTCAAAAGAAGACGAACCAGTCGCAATAACCTTTATACCTGGAATTTGATCCACAATTATTTTTAATCCCGTCCCAATACCAGAAACACGCTGAGCCTCATCAATAGCATACAACTCATAACCCTTAAGATATCTCATAATTTGACTAAAATCCTGCGACCCAATAATACTTTGAGTTTTTAGATTATCTCCAGAATCCAACTTATATTTCAAACCCGTTTGAGAAAGATAGCACTGCAATAAAGTGGTTTTACCTACCTGTCTGGGCCCGTATATAACTAACACTTTATTAGATTCCAAATAATCACCCAAATTTTGATAGTATCTAGGTATATTCATATATCTATATATAAATCATTTCCTGCAAAATGTCAAGTTTCAAGGATTATTATTCCTCAAAATAGACAAGTTTCAAGGATTTACTTTGCAGGCCCATGAGAATTCGTCCAGCAGTAGTGGGCAACGGTACAGATTAACAACTATTTGGCAAACACTAAGAAACTATCTCAAAATTTTTTTTATAATCTCAATCTAAGAAAAATCTATTAATAATTTATTATATAATGAATTATATGAATAATTCAAACAACTGTCCTGGTTCAATACCTACTGAACGCTTCCTCCTTTGATAATTTAACATGTAA
>CAYXLS010000178.1:0-1279 GCA_964464785.1 uncultured Gammaproteobacteria bacterium
TGACTGTCCCCCTCGGTTAGTGCCAGTTTACGGGTCAGGATTTCCGACTTCAACTGGTTGCATTTCTGAATCTCTTGCCTTCTGTTCGGTTTCGATTATGCTCTGATTGTCGGCCGGAGGACAGGGCTCTGCGGGGACGCAACCCGAGCGCCGGTCGGCCATCGGAGCAGAAGCCGGACCGCCCGCTGGGGTGAGCCGGCTTTCCTTTTGCCCTTTCTGCTCTGATGAGCCAAGCGACAAATCCCGGGGGTCCGGGGGCAGCGCCCCCGTGTCCATCGGATGTTCCGCCAACCATCGTTGCTTGAACTCCACCGGCGGGACATAGCCCAGCGCGCCGTGGAGGCGTCGCTCGTTGAAGTAGTGCCGATAGGCCTCGATCGTCCAGCGGGCGTCGGCCAGGCTGTAGAACCATTCGAGGTTCAGGCACTCCTCCCGTAATCGGCCGTTGAAGTTTTCGTTGATCCCGTTCTGCCAAGGCTTGCCCGGCTCGATATAGGCGGTCTGGATCTGCTGTTGCTCCAGCCATTCCTGGATCGCCGTCGCGACGAACTCCGGACCGTTATCACTCCGCAGATACGCCGGATGGCCGTGCAGCAGGAACAGAAACCTCAGCACTTCAATGACCTTCGCCGCCGGGATCGATTCGTCCACATACGTCTCCAGGCTCTCCCGCGTGAACTCGTCGACCACGGTCAGAATCCGCAGTTTTCGCCCGTGGATACAGCCGTCTTCCATGAAATCGTACGCCCACACGTGATTCGGGTACAACGCCCGCAACGGCCGCTCCAGGCCCTTGCCCCGGCGGCGTTGCCGCCGCTTGACCGGCACCGTCAGGCCGTGCTCACACCAGAGGCGTTCGACCTTCTTGTGGTTGATGCATATCCCTTCCCGCCGCAGGGTCTGACCGGCATTCCGGCTGCCCTCACGTGGACGCCGTTGTGAATATTCTTTCAAGGCTTCAATCACGAGGCTGTCATCCTTCGGTTTGACGCGATAGCGGAACACCGTCCGGCTCAAGGAGGCCAACGCGCAGGCCCGGCGTTGCGAAAGCCCTCTGGACTTCAGCTCTGCCGCCGCCTGGCGACGCTGTTCCGCTTCTAAAAATTTCCCTTGAGCACCTCCTTCATCGCGTCGATCTCCAGATCGCGTTCGGCCACGATCCGTTTGAGCCGCGTGTTCTCCTTTTCCAGCTCACGCAGCCGACGCACGTCCGGCACGCCCATCTGCCCGAACTTCTTCTTCCAGCGGTACCACGTTTGCTCGCTGATCCCATGCTGCT
>CAYXLS010000179.1:0-1269 GCA_964464785.1 uncultured Gammaproteobacteria bacterium
CGGTACATTCAGTTCATTCAATTCAGGATTATATGTGAACTTTATATCGAGGACATCCCCAACCCCAATCAGGTAATCTCTCTGGGGGGCCATGCGGGCTGCTTTCTCAAATTCTGCTATTGGTGTAGGATTAACAACAGCATTTGGTGCACAAGCAGCTACAATAAAAAATGAAATAAAAACTACAAGAACAGTGCAGGCTTTCATTATGAGTCCTCCTCTATGTGTTTATTTATCTTTATTTTGCCGTTTTTTGCCGCGGTGAAATTAAATTTTATCATCAGCGACCCGATTCTTGCGTCTGGCCCGGAAGCGAGGACGGCCGGTTACCGGGAAGACCATAAACGTCTATTTTATCCCCAACCCTGTAAAGATCAGAACGACCGCCCGCGTCTACAGTCCTGCTTCCATCAGGACAACTGACTATGAGTAAGTTGCTGCCGGCCTTTTGAGTAACTACACAGTTTTGTGAATCAATAATCTGAGCAAAACACGGTGTTATCAAGAAAGCCCCCATAGCGATACAGCTCAATAGTATATTAAAAACTTTTTTTCTCATATTGGCCCCCTCTTTACACGCATAAATATCAATACTTTAATCAAGTATAGCACCTTTCAACCCTCTGCACAACCATAGATGGAAAGTGTAACTTCTTTACTTATTAAACCTTATAAAAGGCAAGCTACCGCCATAGGCCTCATCCTTAATTAATAAATGAGGTAACGCGTATTAAACATTTCTTGCTCTGACAGGCCTGTCTTACCATTATGCATTCTATATGCCAAATCATAACAAATGCTCGGCTCGTAATGCATCACATAAATCTATAACTCTTTATACGCTTGCCCACTAACATTATGTTGTGCATTTGGCTACGAATTACCGTAGTACATCTACAAAAAGTGTAGCGAAAAATAATATAACCAAGCACCATTTCGGATAGCAAATGTATAAAGAGAATGATGGATCACAAAATTACGATATGCTACCGCCCTTGCCTCAGGCGCTCCGTCCCTTTTCGATGAGAGCCATTAATTTTAGTATCGGCCTAACTTCTCGCCGCCTTAATGAGAATACCTGAAAAGCTTGGGGATAGAACACATAATAAAGATGTAAAGTCTGCAAATAATTAATTATAAACTTATTCCGCCGTGAACAATTCCGTTAACTTACAGAGTATTCAAAGAATTTTCAGAACCATAAAAACCTGTTTCCATAAGTCAAATAATTTTATTTATTCAGATGACTCTTCCTAATTATGAGCCAAT
>CAYXLS010000180.1:0-1253 GCA_964464785.1 uncultured Gammaproteobacteria bacterium
GGTCATGAAAAGTGCAGATACAGTTTTTACACTAACTGAAAGAATGGCGACACAGCTTAGTGATTATTGCACCAATACTAAGGTTAAAATAACTCCCATCTGGAGTGACAATGAGTTCTTCAGACCCATCAACAAAAATAGTAATCCGTTCATCTCTAGTCATGAATTGTCTGGTCATTTTATAGTCCTTTATTCAGGGAATCTGGGCAATACACATAATATCGAAATCATTCCGGAGTTAGCCTCGCATGTGTGTAATCGCCGGATTCTTTTCTTAATCATAGGAGATGGGGACCGGAAAAAGTGGTTACTTGAGGAGATTGCAAAACGGCAGTTGACCAACTGCAAATTACTTCCTTTACAACCTGTTGAGGATATCCCATTCTCATTTGCCTCAGGTGATATTGCACTGGTTGCTCAAGGCACGCAATCCTCGGGATTGAGTATGCCCAGCAAGACATTCGATTTTATGTCAGCCGGATTGCCTCTTTTATGTATTGCAGGCAAAGAATCTGAATTGTACAACCTGGTAAATAAGTTTAGTAATGGCAAATGCTTTACTGCTGATCAGGTACACGAGATAGTCACTTTTCTTGAAGAGTTGGCTGAAGATGAGGAGTTATGTGAGTCTTACCGAAATCACTCCCTGTTGGCATCACGGAACTTCAACCAGCAAAACGCGGAGGACATTGCCGAGATCGTTTGCGGATTTCTCAATCCTAAACCTTAAGAGTCTTGTATAAGAGGTATTTCAAGAGAGTAATTGACTTAATAATGTCATTGACAGGATTAATAGCTCTGTTGCCATTTTTTATCATGATTATCCCAATTCTTTCAATAGCAAACAGAGGGCCGGTTTTCTTCACTCAGATCAGACCCGGTATAAATGGCAAGGCATTCAGGCTGGTAAAGCTGAAAACAATGAACGACAGACGGGATGATGAAGGTAAACTTCTGCCGGATAATGAACGCATGACTATTATTGGCCGGGTTTTGAGATCAATGTCACTTGATGAACTTCCACAGCTTTGGAATGTACTCACCGGAAAAATGAGCCTGGTCGGTCCGCGTCCTCTTCTTCCCGAATACCTATTCCTTTATACCACCAGGCAGAAGAGAAGGCATGAGGTCCATCCGGGTATTACAGGTTGGGCTCAGATTAACGGCCGGAATTTCCTCTCATGGGAGGAAAAGTTTGAGATGGATGTATGGTACATAGAGCACCTGTCCTTCGCGATTGATTTAAAGATTAT
>CAYXLS010000181.1:0-1241 GCA_964464785.1 uncultured Gammaproteobacteria bacterium
CTTGGCCGCATATCGAGCTGGGGCTTGTTGAAATCATCCAGAAGGTTTTTCAGTATGCGGTTGCGGTCCTTAGTTTTGCCAAGGTTTGCTTCGCTGTTGAAATCAATATTTCGGAACACCCCTTCAAGCTTTGCCTTATTCGATTCTTCAATGGCGTCCAGGGCTATGTTGATCAATTCTCCGATGTTAGGTTCATTTCGCTTTTCGTAGAGGTCGTAGAAGCTCGCTCCTTTTGGGAGCACGAAACGTTCCCTGTCAAGACGACGGCGAATACGCTCCTCATCGTCTCCGAATTGTTCACGGTATGTTTCGTAATGGTCCTGCCACACATCAGAGATGTACTTGAGAAATAGCATAACCAGAATGTAGTCTTTGTACTGGGCCGGGTCGACAACACCACGAAAGGTGTCGCATGCAGCCCACGCAACACTGTTAATCTCCTGCTGGGAAATCTTTTCTGTCATTCTGTTTTCTCCTTCTTCTTTGCAGCCTTTAAACATGCAGCCTTGATGAGTTGCGACCGTTTCTCCTGCAGCTGCATGGTCAGGTAATTTTCTTTTTCCGACAATCTGCTTACTTCAACAATCCTTTTTTGAGTTTCAATATCGGGAACATCTACTGTAAGATCATTAAAAATAGATAGTGGAACAAGAGGTATATGGGTACCGCGACGGGCAATGCTATGGAGATACTCCTGGGCCGGGGCCTGGTTGAGGTACCAGGCGAGATATTCCGGGAGTATTTTGTCTTGATTTATGCGCAAAATGAAGAAATAACTGGCAGCAACCGTATTTTTCAGCGGAATATTGATAGGTATTGCATAATTCTTGTGTCCCCTTGACAGAAAGAGCACGTCATTTTCATTCACCAGATAGCGATCTGTATCCCCTTTGAGCCTCACGGCTTGCAGATTTTCCGTTTTCAGGAAGGGAAGTTCATCCAAATCCCTGATCTGAATAACTTTATGTGTCCCCTGCGGATCAGCCTCAACCCTTCCCCTGAACTGATAGCCAATCTGAATCTCAGCGATGTCTTTTATCTTTCGTTTCATCGAGCGAATCCTCAGAGGCCACCTACGATGTTAGATGGCCCCCTATCGTCAGTAGTCTATCAGATTACTCATTCATCCTACATACTGGTCATTGCACGGCGGCTGCCATTTCAGAACAAGATCCTTTTCTTCTGCCCGCCGTGTCGTTTCACCGCCTTCAGTCAGATGGGCGTGTATATGGGTGGCTCCA
>CAYXLS010000182.1:0-1234 GCA_964464785.1 uncultured Gammaproteobacteria bacterium
ACTACGCGCTGCAGGACCCCTCCCTGGACGACCTGTCCGTCGACGCGCGCACCGCGCTGGCCAACGCCATCGACGAGGCCTACGCGCCGCGCCACGCGGGTGACGACATCGCGCTGTCACCGGCTGGCAAGGTGCTGGCGATCGCCGAGCGCGCCGACACCCTGGCCGGCGGCTTTGCCGCGGGCCTGAAGCCGACCGGCAACAAGGATCCGTTCGCGCTGCGGCGCAACGCGCTGGGCCTGGCCCGCACCGTGATCGAAAGCGGGCTGGAGCTGGACCTGCGCGAGCTGCTGGCCAGCGCCCGCGCCCTGGCGCTGGACGCAATGGCGGAAACGGCCGAAGCCGCGCTGGCCGCGGCCACCGGCGACAAAGACACGGCCAGGGCCCGCAAGCGCCTGGACGAGGTCCTGGCCGCGCGCGGGGCCGACCCGGCGCAGAGCGTCGACGAGCTGTACGACTTCATCCTCGACCGCCTGAAGGGTTACTACGCCGACCGCGGCGTGCCGGTGCAGCACTTCAACGCCGTGGCCGCGCTGCGCCCCGCCTCGCTGCACGACTTCAACCGCCGCGTCGCCGCGATCGGCACGTTTGCCGCGCTGCCCGAGGCCGAGGCCCTGGCCGCAGCCGACAAGCGCATCCGCAACATCCTGCGCAAGGCGGAGGGCGAAGTGCCCGGCGCGGTCGACCCGGCGCTGCTCGCGGAGCCCGCCGAGCTGGCCCTGGCCGAAGCGGTGGAGGCGGCGCACGGCGCGACCGCCCCGGCCCTGGCCAGCGGCGACTACGTCGACGTGCTCGCCCGCCTGGCCCGCCTGCGCCCGCAGGTGGACGCGTTCTTCGACGCGGTGATGGTCAACGCGGAAGACCCCGCGGTGCGCGGCAACCGCCTGGCCCTGCTGCGGCGCCTGGCCGACCGGCTCGGCAGCGTGGCGGCGATCGAACACCTGTCCGCCTGATCGCACTCAGCACACCGGCGTCCGCCGCGGCAGGCGGACCCGGACCGTGGTGCCCTCGCCGGGCACGCTGTCGATCAGCAGCTCTCCGCCGGCCCGTCCGACCAGGTCGGATGCAACCGACAGGCCCAGCCCGGTGCCCTGGCCGGCCGGCTTGGTGGTGTAGAACGGCTCGCGGCAGCGGTCGACCTCTTCTGGCCTCATCCCGCGTCCGGTATCAGCGGCGCTGATTTCCACCCACTGCGGATCCGGCCCGGGCAGGCTGACGGTGAACACGCCGCCGG
>CAYXLS010000183.1:0-1229 GCA_964464785.1 uncultured Gammaproteobacteria bacterium
TTCATGGTCTCAATGTCGAAAACACCCATTAAGTCGAAACGAAACCCGTCGATATGGTATTCATTGGCCCAGAAAAGAATAGAATCGACAATAAACTTTCTCACCATTGAGCGTTCTGATGCTATTTCGGTACCGCATCCACTTGCATCGCTGAACGTTCCATTGTCGCGTTGCCGGTAATAATACCCAGGAAAGGTTTGGTTAAAATATGAATGATGAATAAGCCCTGTGTGATTATAAACTACATCCATGATAACTCCGATGTTGGCATCGTGAAGGGCTTTTACCATTTGTTTAAACTCTTTGATCCGCACATCGCCCATGTGTGGATTCGTTGAATATGAGCCTTCGGGCACATTATAATTGAGCGGATCATAGCCCCAATTGTATTCGTTGCTGTTGAAATGGTTTTCATCAACAGTAAGAAAATCGAACACAGGAAGCAAATGAACATGAGTAATACCCATTTCTATCAAATGGTCAATTCCGGTTTTTAGGCCTTCAGGCGACCGGGTGCCCCGTTCTGTAAAAGCCAAGTATTTCCCTTTATTTTTTATTCCCGAAAATTCATCAATACTGAAATCCCTGACATGCAGCTCATATATGACCATATCGGTGTAATTTTCTGGCAATACCCGATGATCTATGTCCCAACCTTCCGGATTAGTCCGCATAAGATCACAGATCATACCTCGCCGCCCGTTCACACCAACTGCATAAGCATACGGATCAGGTATTTCATCCATCCAATGATTATCTATCTGGCATTGGATAGTATAATATGTCCCGTGAAAATCTCCCAAAAGCTCGGCATACCATATCCCACCCGGTTTCTTTTCCAGTTGAATGACATCAATCAGCTCCCCACCCCAGCCCGTAGTATAGGTTCTAAATAAAACCATAGATGAAGTTGGAGCCCAAATAGTTATAGTAGTTTTCCCCAGCAGGCAAAAAATGCCCAAGGAGCCTCCATTATATGATGGATAAGTAGAAAAATCGATATGGCCAAATGTCCAATTCATAACTAATTATTGATGCTCTTCATTTATTTTCAGAGATTTTACAGCTAACAAAAATAGAATAAAGATGACAGTTCGATGTAAAGTTTTGCGTTTTCAGAAAAAATATCTTCAGAATAATTTTGAAATAATTGTAGAAAAGCTTTTAATTGCACTTTATTAATAGATCTATTAAATTTACAAATTAAATTTTGATATTAACATGGATGT
>CAYXLS010000184.1:0-1227 GCA_964464785.1 uncultured Gammaproteobacteria bacterium
CATCTGTTGCTAGGCCAGGTTTTGCTGAAATGTCAGCAATCTTACGTGCTTCACACACACTGCTCTCAATAAACAATATAGCGTCCGAACGTTGATAAATCTCACCTTTGTATTCACCGTGTTTCGCCCATTTCCGACGAGATTCTCCATCCGGCAAATCCAGCATAACTAATTCATCGTAATGTACGCCAGCAGAAGCAAGCCAATCTTCTGTTGCATGGCGATACCTTTCGAGACGGCAGGTGACAAGAGTTTTAATCACGCCTGTCGGCACAACGAGAGGTGGGGCTGATCTCAAAAAGTTCAGGTATCTCTCAGCATCGTCATTCTCATTTTCGTTGGGATCACAGCAGATAACCCCGTCAATATCAACACAAGCATTTTCGATAACTGAGTGATGCATTACATTCCATTCGAAGACGCGAGGCAAAGGACACTCTTCCCAGAAAATGTCGACATATTCTTGCGAACCTGGTGCAACATAAACAGCGGCATAATCAACCCGAAACGAAAGATTGGCAGTTTCTATTTGTTTCTTTGCTTCATTTATGGAATCACCCGAGCACACAGATTCATCTATTACGAGAGCATGCTGTATATGTTCAAGTTGAAATCTCTTTTCTCGTTTGCCAGAATGAAGTAACCGCCCATCACAAAGTCCAGCAACATCTGTAAGAGGAAGATTAAGCTTCAGTGCAAGTATGTTTGCCGCTAGCAGTCCGCTTCGAGGAACCCCGACAATAAGATCAACCGATAAAGGGACTTTGTATAATTGATGTGAAATAATCTGATTGAGGTCAGCAATAGTACGGTAATTCACGGCTTCCGTCCTTTGAATCCAAGGTTTATCCATCCATGATCGTGACCTCGCACTGATGAATTATCTATTCTTTCAACGTCTGCAAAACCGCCTTCTTTTAATAAATTTTCAAGAAACCGTGGTGAAATAATAGTCAAGTGCCAGTTTGGATCATTTCTTTTGCCTGTTCCATCCCCGTATGAGAAAATACGACCATTTGCCCAAATACAAGGATCTTTTTTTTTATTAAATTTGTACCACCCATCTTTTTCAATATTGTTCAGGGACCCTTCCTCTGCCTCCACAAATGTTTTGGCTATCAGCAACCCATTTGGCACCCAAATCTCTAGGAATCCATTTGGTTCAATTATTCGATTCCATTCTTGAATGACTTGATTTAATTTGTACCATGGAATATGTTCTAGAAT
>CAYXLS010000185.1:0-1225 GCA_964464785.1 uncultured Gammaproteobacteria bacterium
CAATTGCATACTTTACATGGATATTTGATCCTTTTAGTTCCTCATACAGGCAAAGCCCAAGCCTTCCCAGACCGCAAATGGCAACATTTTTGAAGTTATGGTTTTCAAAATATTCCGCCAGCGTTCTTCCTTTGTTTCTCAAAACCATCCACGAACCAAAAAGATAGTAATAGGTTTGGTATTTCTTTATTTTGTAAGAGTTCGTTTTATTTGCCTTTTTCAGGGATGCCCTATTCTGCAGTTGACAGCAAGCAAATACTGCTACAGCAACAGTTATCGTCACAACAATTGTGATGGCGCTAATATTGCCCTTTACGACTTGCCACAACCAGAAAAAGAATAACGCAAGCGCTGCACCCAGAACAGCGCCAAAACATAATGTCATGATTGAATTTATTTTCATTTGTACTACCACTCCTTTCGGCGACTCGATCTAAGCCCTTACAGTCTTATCAACCTCTGCTTCATGGCACTGTACATCAATTTAATTGCATGCATTTTTGCCGCAGCCGGTATTTTTATATCTTTTTGAGTAAGGCATTTATATATTTCACCGTAGTAACCATAGTAGTCGCTATGTTTCTCAACAATCATCTTATGAATCATGTGCCCCAGGTACTCGTTTTTATTTCGATAAAAATAGTCAATATCAAATAATGCACCATAACGATCTAACTTTCCCAACGCATAAAGACCCAGCATAGTTCTTCTACACTTGGGGCATTTGCTGCAATTATATAGATGAAACCAGCAAACATTCAGGTATTTGTGTGTAACGGCGAAATCAGAGATATAGTCGGTTTTCTCTAACCTGGTTACTTCCGAACCGGTAGAGTAAAATGTCGTGTTTTCGTTTGAGACACATTGAACGCATAACAAGTCGCAAAGAGTTATATCATCAAATGCAAAGCCGAATAGCGAAAAGGTATTGCTTGATGACCAATAGTATTTCCCAAATAACTTTTGTAACGCAAGAACTGTTCCAAAAAATCTAAATGTATATGCATTAAAATTATTGTATAATCTGTCAATATTAGAATCTACCGTCACCAGTTTCAGACCGAGTTCCTGTGCGACAGGTCGAACATACTCAATCCGTGAGTTGGAAAAAACCCTGCTGCTGTCAATAAGGTCAGTCCAATAAGGGCTATTCATGATGTTAAAATAGGTCAGATGGGTTAACCTGAATCCTTCCAGATCTGTATTGATGTGCTTTAATACTGAA
>CAYXLS010000186.1:0-1211 GCA_964464785.1 uncultured Gammaproteobacteria bacterium
CGCCACAGGGTGTCGTCGGCGTCGAAGCCGACCAGGGCGATCGCTGCGTTGCTGTTGTTGGCTGTCTGCATGCGTGCAAGTGTACGGCCGGCGGTCGCCCAAACAGGCGGGGCGGCCCGAAGGCCGCCCCGCTGCATGAATCCACCTGCGCGGCCGTGGGTCAGAACCCGTCGTCCTGCGGCGGGCTGCCGGCACCCTGCGAGGCGGCGTACTGCTGGTACTCCTGCGGGGTCAGGATGCCGTCGCCGTCGGCATCGGCCTGGTCGAAGATCGCGGCAAGCTCGGGCAGCGAGGCCGCTTCGGCACGGCTGAGGTTGCCGTCACCGTCGGTGTCCAGGTCGGCCCAGCTCACCTGCCCCTGGGGGGCCGCCGGAGCGGCCTGTTCCGTCGGGGCCGGCTGCTGGGTGAACTCGTCGGCTTCCTGGGCGAAGGCCATCGGCATGGCCAGGGCCACGCCCAGCGCGATCAGGCCGGTCAGGGGCTTGCGTACGTTGTTCATGCAGTTCTCCAAGTGTGGAAATCGAAAGTGCGGGATCCGGTCCGGTGCGGCCAGTAGCCGGCCGCTTGCGTTCCGGTACGCAGGGTTGCGTTGCGCACGGCAGGCACACTGCTGGCGCGCGCATGAACCGCAACGGGGCCGCGGAATCGACGCTAACGCCCTGTTAACCAACAGCTGCGCCGCATTCGCTAGCGCCGTGCGTGACCGGCTCGGCACTTCATGCCGAAGCGCCCGGGATTCCTGCACAAACCCGGGTTCGCCCAAGGGCGGTCCGTTCTTTGCGCCTGAACGCCAACGGAATTTTCACTCCCCGGGTGGGGCCGCGATGCCAATCCGGCTATCGTATCCGCCCCGCCTGCGCCCAACGGAGTAAAGCCGCATGTCCCGGATCCTGCTTACCACCGCCTGCCTGATGGCATTGGCCGCCTGCAGCGGCAACGGAAAGTCCGCCGGTCCCGGCGCCCCGCCTGCAGATGCGGCGCTCCCGGCGGCGGACGGAACGCCCTTCCAGGTGGAGCAGGTCACCCGTTTCAACGAACCCTGGGCGATGACCTTCCTGCCCGACGGCCGCCTGCTGGTGACCGAAAAGCCAGGCACGCTGCGCCTGTACGACGTGGCACGCGACACCACCGGCGGGATCAGCGGCATCCCGGCGGTGGTCCACCGCGGCCAGGGCGGTCTGGGGGACGTGGCGCTGCACCCGCGGTTCGAG
>CAYXLS010000187.1:0-1207 GCA_964464785.1 uncultured Gammaproteobacteria bacterium
CGATGGACAACCCTTTTACTACTTAGGTACCGCTTCCATATCAATCAGCCTTATGAAGAAAAGATTTATCGTAGCTTAGTTGAGGACTCCCAGATTGTGGCTTTTACAGGCTCACCTGAATCCCCTGTTTGGCTTACAGAACATGATGCTAAAGCTCTGCTGAGTGCCATGCCTTCCGAGAATGTTCTGCCCCAGCAAGCTCAAGCCCAGATCGAACGGGTAATTGACAATTATGCATCTCTTCTTCCGATCATAAACGGCTTTGCCCAAAAGCGTTCCACTGAGCTACTTGCTTCTCACCTCCGAGTGCGCGATGCTGTCCTGCTTAAACGTTCACAAAAACCAGACATCAAACCTGAATTGCCTCCTGATGTGCTTGGCATCTATGTCTATCTCCCGGTGGGAGGTGCTAATGTCTAAGCGCAGTAGTGTTTTCAATACAATCCGCACCGAAGGTGCCATCCTCCCTGCCGAACTGCTCCAGAGGATAGTTAGTGGTGACACTACTCTGGAAGGTCTTAAATCCACAGACTACCACTTAAGTCCTAGTGAACGCCGAAACGAAGCTGCAACACGCTCCTGGAATCGTCTAATTGGTGTCTGGCAGACTTACAAAGAAATCCTCAATCAATTACCTGAAGAAGCTATTGGCACCACTGAGACCCGTGAACGCTGGCTATTGCCTCTCTTCCAGGAGCTTGGATATGGCAGGCTCCAGACCCAAAAATCTATCGAGATAGAGGATAAAACCTATCCCATCAGTCACAAGGCATCCGAACCTGTTGCCATCCATCTAGTTAGCTTCAAATGGGATCTGGATAAACGTAATCCCATAGCCAAAGGAGAAACCAAACTTTCCCCGCATTCTCTGATGCAGGAGTTTCTAAACCGTAGTGAGGATCACCTCTGGGGTATCCTTTCCAATGGCCTCAAACTTCGCATCCTGCGTGACAATGTATCCCTAACCCGCGCTGCCTATGTGGAGTTCGATCTTCAGGCGATGATGGATGGAGTTGCTTACAGCGATTTCTTCTTGTTATATCTACTTTGCCATCAGTCCCGAGTAGAAGTAAAGACAGATGAAACAGGCAGAGCTCTGCCCCCTGAAACCTGCTGGCTGGAAAAATGGTACAATGCTTCGATCAAAGATGGTGTCCGTGCCCTGGATGAGCTGCGCAATAACGTCCAATCTGCCATCGAGTCCCTT
>CAYXLS010000188.1:0-1197 GCA_964464785.1 uncultured Gammaproteobacteria bacterium
CAATTGAAATTCTTCGTTACTTTGCTAGAGGTTACGTTAAAGATAGAAGAAGTATGGTGGGCCTCATAGAAAGGTTGAAAACCGAGGTTAAACTCGGTGAATCTGAATCCACCCTTTTTTATCTGTATTGTCTAGTTTGCATGGGTGATATTGAATCGCTACCACAGTACATTGATATGATCAAGCGAACTCAGGATTTCCGCATTGAGTATGAGTACCCCAATCCATTTGAGTTAATAACTGATGAGACTCAACTTGGCTTACTGCAGGATTTATTGTTTTTCAGCTTTCAGACCGAAATCAGACAATCCCAGTATCACAACCTTACTAGGTGCATTCTTTCAAGTGTCGAAATCATTGCTTACCAGAGCCAAGAGAACTATGAGGAGTCTCTTGGCATACTAACAGATCTAACTAAGCAGTATCCTAAACATAAAGACACTTACTTACTATACGAGTATGTTTGGAAGATAAAGGAAGAAATGCCCCAAAGAACTACAAAACTACCAACCTTGTTAGAATCTCTTACGTTGTACAACAAGTTGAATGATATCTAGATGATGGGAAAGATGGACAATATTAAGCTGTGTGGAGGATACAATGCCGTTATTGAATGAAGTATTGCTTCAGCTAGAAAATGAGACTATCGACAGATTCGAAATCTATACAAGACTCCTTTTGATAAATGATCCTGGACATTTATTCGAACTTGAAGCCGAGAAGGCCGCCTTTTTTGTAGAATTCAATTATGATATAGGGACAAGTAGCTTCTCAATGGGTGATTTCTACTTCAACGAACTGACTAGCAAAGAAAAGTTATGCGAAATCCTATTGTACTGGAACAAGAGAAGGCTCGACAGCAAAAATCCTCTAATGAGATTTACCTACTCCATCCTTTTATGGGAGTTAAAAGCACACTTACATGATAAGACTATCCTACCCGTAGTTGTTCAGGACATTGCTGAAGCAGCTTTGCAGATAGCATCATTGATTAACAGTGGTGTTATCATGCACTATATCATGTTTTATCTCAATTATGCCTCAATAGTTGCATCAAAAGCAAAGCAAACAGAGCTTAACAACAGATTGAAAGATAGTATCATGAGTTTCTGTGGTAGGGTGGATTTACTTGATAAGCAAGGTTTCTGGTATCCGGTATATCAATATCTCTTAAACAATAAAACACATATAAGGCTA
>CAYXLS010000189.1:0-1197 GCA_964464785.1 uncultured Gammaproteobacteria bacterium
CCAGACGGCCACCGAGCAGGCCTCGGTGGAAGTTTCAAAAGCCAGCAGTTTCATGCGCGGCAGGGGGCAACAGGCGGCGGGGCGGACAGGATACGACGCGCGGTGCCGGCGGCACGCGCACGATCGCGCGCGCCGTGCGGATCAGCCGTCGATCGAAGAGGGCCGGAAGGCCGGATCCGGCTCCAGCCCGTTGCGGATCTCGCCGAACTGCACCGCTCCGGAAGGATTCTGCAGGCAGGGCGTGCTGAACATGCCCACCACGTAGGTGTTGGGCCCCTTGTTGAGGCCGGAGTCCAGCGCATAGGTGTTGCCGGTGCCCGGCTCGGTGGCCGCCAGGTTCACGCCGCCGTTGTCGAGCCGGCGGAAGCGGGTGATCTCCCAGCCGGCTTCCTGCCAGCGCGCGTGCACGTCCTCCAGGACCTGCCCGGCGTCGTCGTCGTGGGCCGCACCGCGCACCCCGACCCAGATGTAATAGACGTCGTCGCGGTCCCTGCCCTCGGCCCCCTCGGGCATCTCGCAGCGGTTTACCCGCACCGTGAACTTCTCCCGGGCGAGCGGCAGGCTGGAAAAAAACGCCTCGACCTGCGGCACGATCTCGCGCGCGGCCTGCAAACTGTTCTTGGTTTCCATCGCGCTTACCTCTACTGCATCCACCTGGGCCTGGCAAGCGGCGCCCGCGAGCGCGAACGCGGCCACCGCGGCCATCGCCGGCCGCCGCGGCCACTCCGGATTCGATATCAATGGCATCGTGAAGCCACTCGGCAACGGGCCGCCAGGATCGCTCAGCGGAATTCCCGGGTGCTCACCATATGCTCATTGCCGGTCACGATGTAACCCTGGTTGCGCAGTGACTCGCTGCCGCTGGTCCAGTAGCCCGAATGGCCGGAAGCACCGCCGTTGTCGATCCGCGTCCCGCCGAAGCCTTCATTCACCGGATTGGTGCCATGAATGAACGTGGGCGTGTGCCGGATGGGGTCGTCATCGGCCATGGCCGTCCAAAGGCTGCCGTTGTCGATACTCAGCTGGTCAGCACTGTGCACGCTGAGCCCTGGGCTGCCCGCAACAATGATGTTGTCTGCTCCAAGGCCGTCCGACCTGTCACTGCGATCAGCATAACCAACAACCGTAGAGCCGTAGGAGTGTCCGATCACTGTCAGGTTCGCGGGCGTGTTCCCTTCGCTTGATGCACGCAGCCCA
>CAYXLS010000190.1:0-1193 GCA_964464785.1 uncultured Gammaproteobacteria bacterium
CGACACCTTTCTTCAGGTTTGCGTACCGTTCCCTGTAATGTTCCGATCGCCTTACGAACTCCCATATCCACCCTTCTAATGGCATTGAATCGAGATAATCGTACGTATCGGGTATTCTCGCTGCTACGGCTTTAATATCTATATTTTGTTTCATGCGCCATCTCCCTTAATGGCTTCCCTATGGGCTTATTGGGGAAACCGGTCAGGGATACCGGCTTATCGGGGTCGACACCCTATCCCCACTCAATTATAGCCCATTCAATGATAATAAAGAATACAAGGATTTATTGAGTTCATTATCAGTCATGGCCTACTTAAAATTTAAATTACATTCTTACCAGCACAATATCTATATATTAATACTCGCCCTAAATACCATTCGGCCCTCAAACCGTTGCCCCTATTGAATTTGATCAATACGTTGCAATCAATGCTCCATATTTGAATCAATATATAGATAAATGAATTAATTGATGAAATGCTTTGGAATATCGTTCAAATATTCCATCGGCTGGAAATATTAATTAAACATCCATCGAACTATTATCTACAATTTATGCATTGCACCTTCACGGGCTGCTGAGATTTTTTGTAGAAATAGAGTTCGGGGTCACTCTTTAAAGAATCCAAGGCTTTCTCTGCTTCTTTTGCCAGAAACTCATTGTTGCCATACTTATATTGCTCCAACCTTTTTGTTTCGAGGTCAATCATCTTTTGACTGACGGTTGTAGGCCCGTTCTGTGATAAAACGGTAACGGGTAATAAAAGCGACAATGATAAAAGCAAAATAAAAGTGAAGTTTTTCATTTTTGCCTCCTATGAATAAATTCTATTTATGGATTCTCGGTTTATTAAGAATTATCGGTAGGTTCACTTATTTGTTAAATCGTCAATACGCTCGCTCATCCCCACCCTTTTTGAGGCTGATGAGGAAGAAAAGTTCATCCATAGTTCAGTTGTTGTCCGCTCCGTAGTGTAATGGCTTCCATCTTTCAGATTTGTCATTCATTGTCCTTGAACCATGGATACAACTCGCAGATTCCTGTCAGTTCCTTGAAATCTAATTCATCAATTTGAATTGGATTCTCAAGAAAGACCGTGTGAGGCATGAACTTGGAGCAGACACCAACAAAATGGGCGTAATCTCTTATTCTCATGGCATTGCCATGTTTGTCAGGAGCGCTCTCTTTAGG
>CAYXLS010000191.1:0-1190 GCA_964464785.1 uncultured Gammaproteobacteria bacterium
CGACGTGGAGCCGGTGGCGGCCAACCTGGAGGACGTGTTCGTCGCCGCCACCCATGGCCGCGCGGCTGAAGAAGTCGCTGAGGGAGCCGGCGGATGAAGAACCTGCGCCGGATGTGGGCCGTGGCCCTGAAGGAGCAGCGGCAGATGGGCCGCGACCGGATCAGCGTGGTGATGATCGTGCTGATCCCGGTGGTGGACCTGCTGCTGTTCGGCTACGCGATCAACCTCAATCCCCGCAACCTGGAGACCGCGGTCGTGGACCAGGCCCGCACCGCCACTTCGCGCGCTGCGGTGATGGACATGGCCGCCACCGGCGTGATCGACCTGGAGCGCGTGGCCGACAGCCCGCAGCAGCTGGTGGACATGCTCAGGCGCGGCGAGGTCAGCGTGGGCATCGCCATCCCGCCCGATTACGAGCGCCGCCTGGCTGATGGCCGGCCGGCGGTGCAGGTGATGGTGGACGGCAGCGATACCGTGGTCCAGGCGGCGGCGAACCAGCTGGCGCAGATGCCGCTGGAGCGTCCCAACGGGGTGCATCCGGCGGCGCACGCGCCGCAGATCGAGGTGGTGAGCTTCTACAACCCCGAACGCCGCTCGGCGGTGACCATCGTGCCGGGGCTGATCGGCATCATCCTCACCATGACCATGATGATGTTCACCGCCATGGCGGCGGTGCGCGAGCGCGAGCGCGGCAACATGGAACTGCTGATCGCCACTCCGCTCAGCCGCAGTGCGCTGATGATCGGCAAGGTGCTGCCGTACGCGGTGATCGGCCTGATCCAGACCAGCCTGATCCTGGCGCTGGGGTTCTGGCTGTTTTCCATCCCGCTGCGCGGCAGCCTGGTGGATGTCTACATCGCGGCGCTGCTGCTGATCTTCGCCAACCTCGCCATCGGCCTGCTGATCTCCACCCGCACCCGCACCCAGTTCCAGGCGATCCAGGTGGCGATGCTGGTGTTCCTGCCCTCGATCCTGATCTCGGGCTTCATGTTCCCGTTCGCCGGCATGCCGGACGTAGTGCAGTGGGGCGCCGAGCTGCTGCCGATGACCCAGTTCCTGCGCCTGATCCGCGGGATCATGCTGCGCGGGGCCAGCATCTGGGAGCTGTGGCCGGCGGTCCTGGCGCTGGTGGCGTTCACCGTGGTCACCATGACCATCGCCATCAGCCAGTTCCGCAAGCGCCTGGACTG
>CAYXLS010000192.1:0-1188 GCA_964464785.1 uncultured Gammaproteobacteria bacterium
AAAGATATCGGAGCCAAAATTGTTTTTCAGTCTGGTAAAACTGCTATTTACCAACTATAGTAAATCTACATGTCTGATATTTTAGATGGTCTTAATCCACAACAAAAAGAAGCGGTCACCTATCTCGGCACTCCGTTATTGCTCTTAGCAGGAGCTGGTAGTGGAAAGACCAAGGTTTTAACTCATCGAGCCGCCTATTTTATCCAACAAAAGATTGCTCGAGAAGATCAAATTTTACTGTTAACTTTTACCAACAAGGCCGCCGAAGAAATGAAAACTCGAATGTCTAAATTATTAGTAGATATTAAGACAAAAGAAGCGGGCCTGCCCGCCAAGTCTGCGCAGCTAACAGCGGGAACTTTTCACTCCTTTTGTTGTCGAGTTCTTCGCCTCGACGGTCATTATTTAGGAATAGATCGCAAATTTGTAATTTACGATTCTTCCGACCAAGAAGCTTTGATTAAGTCTTCTCTTGCTGTTCTTAATCTTAGTTCCAAAGAATTTAAACCTTCAACTATTATGTATTTTATTGAGTCAGCCAAAAATTCTTTCCAAACCCCCCAAGATATGATGGCTCAATCACACGGATTTTTTCAAGAATACGCCAGCAAAATTTATCAAATTTACCAAAAAAAACTTGAGGAATATCAAGCCCTCGATTTCAACGATTTATTGTTCAAAGCAGTTCAGCTTTTTATTGAATACCCCAAAGTTTTGGACAAATACCAAGAAATATATCGTTTTATTTTAGTCGATGAATATCAAGATACCAATCAAATTCAGTATTTATTAACCAAATTATTGGCTCAAAAATATCATCAGATTACCGCTGTTGGCGACGCTTCTCAAGCAATTTACGGTTGGCGTGGTGCCGATTATAAAAATTTAATAAATTTTGTAACCGATTTTAAAGACACCAAAACCATTAATCTTGAACAAAATTATCGCTCGACTCAAATAATTCTAGATGCCGCCAATGCTGTAATTTCCAAAAATATTTCCCACCCAGTACTAAATTTGTTTACCAAAAAGCAATCCACTGACAAAATCAAGTTATTTGAGGCCAACTCTGAAGTATCAGAAGCCGAATTTATTGCCCAAAAAATAAAGTTTATTCAAGATAATATGCGAATTCCACTACGAGACATTGCCGTTCTTTAGCGGATGAACGCCCAATCTAGGGTTTTG
>CAYXLS010000193.1:0-1177 GCA_964464785.1 uncultured Gammaproteobacteria bacterium
TGGCGTTGGATCAGCTGCATAGGGTATCCGACGAGTGCCGGGCGGGCGCGGATGGAACGGTTCGTCCCGCGCCGGAAAGGCCCGCGTTAACGCGGCGTTGCAGGTACCCGGGGCTAAGCTTTCCAGTCCTGAACAGGGGCCCCCGATCGTGCGCGGCCCGCTTCGAAACAGTTCCCCCGACATGACCAGATCATTGTTTTGCATGCTCCTTGGCCTGGCGCTGCTGCCCGCCGCGCCGCTGGCCGCCGCCGACGTGGAAGTTGCCGGAGGCGTCTCCGTCACCCGCGATTCGGAGACCACCGGCATCGCCTCGCTCGCGTGGCTGCCGGCGTGGCGGGAAACGCCGCGGGGCGGCCTGCTGCGCTGGGAGGTCGGCGCGATCTACGTGCATGGCCGTTCCGGCACCCGGCTGGACTTGGGCGAGGACGTGGGCGTCTTCCACGGCGGCCTGCGCTACGAGCGGCCCAACGGTTTCACCGCCGGCCTCGGCGCCGGCCTGCAGGTGGGCGAGACCGATGCGCTGTCGGGCAATCCGCAGTTCGTGACTACCCTGGGCTGGCGCTGGGACCGGTTCTCGCTGCTGGCGCGCCACATCTCCAATGCCAGCATCAAGCAGCCCAACGACGGCGAGACGATGCTGCTGGCGGCCTGGCGCTTCTAGTCCGCTGCGGCTTCCGCTCGCGGCGCGTACTCGCGCCGCACCCGCTTCAGCCCTGACAGCAGCCGGTACGGGCTGCTGGCGCAGTGCGCGGCGACCTCGGCCACCGGCAGTTCCGGCCCCCACAGCTCCACCGGCGTGCCGACCCCCGCGTCCGGATGCGCGGTGAGGTCCACCGTCAGCATGTCCATCGACACCCGGCCGACCAGGCGGCTGCGGGCGCCGTCCACCAGCACCGGCGTGCCGGCGGGCGCGTACTGGGCGTAGCCGTCGGCATAGCCCATCGCCACCACGCCCACGCGGGTGGGGCGGTCGGTGACGAACCCGCCGCCGTATCCGATCGGCTCGCCCGCGGCCAGTTCGCGCACCGCGATTATCTGCGACTGCAGGCGCATGACCGGCCGCAGCGCGTCGGCCGCAGCGCACGGCGCGTCGAGCATGTGGGTGCCGTAAAGCATCAGTCCGGGGCGCACCCAGTCGCGGCGCGCGCGCGGCCATGCCATCAGGCCGGCCGAGTTG
>CAYXLS010000194.1:0-1172 GCA_964464785.1 uncultured Gammaproteobacteria bacterium
TCGTCGGGGTGCATAATATAATCTTTGCCTTCATGGCGAAGAAGTCCCAGTTCTTTTGCCCCAAACCACCCATTGTGTTTGATAAAATCTTGATAAGAAACAATTTCAGCCATAATAAATCCCCTCTCAAAATCAGTGTGAATAGCGGCAGCGGCTTGCGGTGCAGTTGAACCTTTTTTAATTGTCCACGCTCTGGCCTCTTTTATCCCCGCAGTGTAATAAGATTGAAGCCCGAGGGTCTCGTAAGCCTTTTTTATAACTCGTTCAAGCCCGGACTGTTGAACACCTAATTCTCGAAGATAAGAAATTCGTTCTTCAACAGATAATTCTGATAATTCAAATTCAATTTTGGCACAAACTGGAATAACTGATTTCCAATTTCTAATTTCTAATTTCCAATTTTCAATATTTTTATAGGTGTCTTCATCAACATTGGCGATGATAAAATAAGGTTTTGTTGTAAGTAAAAAAAATTCTTTTAATAATTCTTTTTCTTCATCATCAAATTGAAGATTGACAGCCAAAGAGCCTTTTTCTAATTCACTTTTTAGTTTTAGAGCCAAAAGAAATTTTTTACTAGTCTTTTCTTTGGGATTATTTTGGTTGGTGGTTATAAATTTTTCGATTGTTTCTAAGTCTTTGATAATTAATTCGGCACAGATTACTTCGAAATCATTTTGCGGGTCAACGGTTCCCTCTTTAATAATATTAGAATCAGAAAAAGCTCTAATTACATGACAAATTGCGTCACAATCACGAATATTGGTTAAAAATTTATTTCCTAAACCTTCTCCTTGAGAAGCACCTTTTACTAAACCAGCAATGTCGACAAACTCAACTGCGGCAGGAACGATTTTAGTGGTTTTGACAATATCAGCCAAGATAGGTAGTTTTTCATCGGGAACTTCGACTACCCCAACATTTGGGTCGATAGTACAAAAAGGATAGTTACTAGCATCGGCCACTTGTTTTCCAAGAAGGGCATTGAATAAAGTTGACTTACCAACATTGGGTAATCCAACGATTCCGATAGAAAGTTTCATAAATGTATTTTACCAAAATTTGGTCTTATTATTGGTAATAAAACTATATACATTTTTAGGAACTAGAGATTGCCATTTTAAATTATTTTCAGAAATCATTTGACGGACGGAGGTGGCGCGGGAAGGAAG
>CAYXLS010000195.1:0-1170 GCA_964464785.1 uncultured Gammaproteobacteria bacterium
CAATTCGAGGTTTAAAAACCGCTTTTGATTGGACTGTTACTGACAATAACGGGAATATTATTCACCAAAAAAACTTTCAATCAAATTTTGCTGCTTGGGCTGCCGTCTACCGCCGTGGTCCAATTAACTAAATTAATTAATTTTCATTCTTGGGTCACGGTCAAGTTTATCGATGTTTTCCACAAATTCACCCCTTAATGCTTTTTGGTAGGTGACTATTCCAATCATAGCTGCATTGTCAGTATTCAAATTTTTATGCATTGGCATAAAAATTGGGATGTTTACTTCCTTTGCTAATTTTCTCAACCTTTTTCTAATTTCAAGATTTGCCAACACTCCGCCACTAGCCAACAGTGTTTTTGGTTGATATTTTGCTATTGCCAATTTATATTTTCGCAACAATGTTTCAAAAACTGCATTTTGAAAAGTCGCCGCCAAGTTATTAATGTTTTTAAATATTTTTTCGGCTGGCCATGTCTTTATTTTGTAATAAAAACTAGTTTTAAGTCCAGAAAAACTATAATCCAATATTTTTTTATCAGCCAACGGATGGGGAAGATCCAAAAAGTTTATATCTCCATTTTTTGCCAATCTTTCAATAATTGGTCCACCTGGATATCCCAATCCCAACATTTTTGCCGCCTTGTCCAATGCTTCTCCTGCTGCATCATCCAATGTCTCTCCAACCACAGTATATTTAAAATCATAAAAATTACACCCTGCCCTGTCAAGGGAAAGGTCGGGAAATGGTTTTTCAATCAAAATCAATTTCGTATGCCCTCCCGACACTGTCAGTGCCAAAGCTGGAAACTCTATCTTTCTTTCGGGTTTCCCTTTAGTATTTTTAAGTAAATTTGACCAGATATGACCCTCAATATGATTGACTGCCACTATTTTTTTGTTATATTTTGTGGCTAATTCTTTTGCTTTATTTACTCCAATTCCCAAAGCAATCGCAAGCCCAGGTCCCAATGTTACTCCAATTACATCAATCTCTTTCAATCCTTCACGAATAATTTTTTTCAGATTTTTATTCTTGAATCTTAAATCACAAATCTTACTTCTCAAAATCGCCTCTGCAATTACTGCCTCAATTCTCTTTAAATGTGCCCGTTTGGCAATATCCGGCACTACTCCTCCCCATTTAGAATGTAAATCGGTTTGAGAGGA
>CAYXLS010000196.1:0-1169 GCA_964464785.1 uncultured Gammaproteobacteria bacterium
CGCAGGATCGCCTACGAGCGGCTGATGATCGACGCCCTCAAGGGCGACCAGACCCTGTTCGTGCGCGAGGACGAGGTGGAAACGGCCTGGCGCTGGATCGACAGCATCTGCGCATCCTGGGAGCAGGCCGGAACGGATGCGCATGAATATCCGGCCGGCTCGTGGGGTCCGGACGCCGCGGGGCCGTTCCTGCCGCCCACGGTGCCAAATCAAGGGAAGCGGCGCTGATGGAAACCGGCGGCAAGGTCCTGCTCGCCGACATCGGCGGCACCAATGCCCGCTTCGCGCTGGCAGAAGCGGGGGCGGACGCGCCGCTGCTCGAGGACAGCGTGCGCAAATATCCGGTCACGGCCTATCCGTCGCTGGCCGATGCCGCCAAAAAGTACCTGCAGGAAACCGGCGCCAGCGCATCACACGCCGTGTTCGCCGTGGCGGCAACGATCGAAGGCGACCAGGCGCGCATGACCAACCATCCATGGGTGTTTTCGCGCAGCCGCCTGTGCCAGCAGCTGGGACTTGGCCAGGCGCTGCTGGTGAACGACTTCGTCGCCCAGGCGATGGCGATCCCGCTGCTGCGCGCGGGTGACTACGCGGTGATCGGCGGCGCGGCCTGGGATCCTGACCGGGACCACGGCGACCGCATCCAGGCGGTGATCGGCCCGGGCACCGGCCTGGGCGTCGGCGGGCTTGTGGTGCGCGACGGCCAGGAGCACCCGGTCTACACCGAGGGTGGCCACGTCAGCTTTGCCCCCGGCACCCTCGAAGAGGTTGCGATCCTGGAACGCCTGTCCGCGCAGTTCGACCGGGTCTCCAACGAACGGCTGGTGTGTGGCCCGGGCCTGGTGAACATCCATCACGCCCTGGATGAAATCGCCGGCGAGGATCCCGGGGAGATCACCCCGCCAGCCATCATCGAACGCGCCCGGGCCGGCGACCCGCGCTGCATGCAGGCCGTGGACGTGTTCTGCGCGGTGTTCGGCGCGATCGCCGGCGACCTGGTGCTCACCATGGGCGCCTGGCAGGGCGTTTTCCTGACCGGCGGCATGGTGCCGGCGATGCTGGGGGAGCTGCAGCATTCCGGGTTCCGCCAGCGTTTCGAGCACAAGGGCCGGTTTTCGCCCACCATGGAGGCCGTGCCCACGGTTGCGGTCCTGCATTCGCAGCCGGGG
>CAYXLS010000197.1:0-902 GCA_964464785.1 uncultured Gammaproteobacteria bacterium
ATCTTCGCCGAGCTGCGCGGCATCGTGAGCAAGATGCTCGGGCCGGCCGACGTGCTGCGTGCCGCGCTCGAACCACTTGCGCACGACCTGCAGCTGGCCCTGCTGTACGGTTCGGTCGCCAAGCGCCGCGACACCGCACTGAGCGATGTGGACGTACTCCTGGTATCCGACACGCTCACCCTGGAACAGGTGTACGCCGCGCTGGAGCCGGCAGAGAAGCAACTCGGACGGCCCGTCAGTCCCACGCTGTACACCTCGGCCGAGTTCCACCAGAGGCTGGAACAACGCAATCCTTTCCTGACTAGACTGCTGGCGGGGGACACCATCGACCTGATCGGAGGCAAGGATGCCGTTATCGCCGCTGGATAACCTGGTTCGCATCGGCCAGCTCAAGGCCGAGCCGCCGGCGCAAGCCGAGTTCGATGGACTGGTCCGTTCTGGCCAGGTGCGCTTGGCCGACGCCGCCAATAACACGCTGAGCCTGGAAAGCCGCTTCGACCTGGCCTACAACGCCGCGCATGCTCTCGCGCTGGCGGCGATGCGCTGGCATGGCTACCGTTCCGAAAACCGCTATCAGGTCTTCCAGTGCCTGACCCACACGCTGGGGCTGGAACCCGTGCAATGGCGCGTGCTGGACCAGGCCCACCGCAAGCGCAATCTGGCCGAGTATGAGGGCGAGCTGGACGTTGACGAGGCTCTGGTCGAGGCGCTGATTCGCGCCACGCGCGTCGTCGCCGAGCGGGCGGTGGCGTTGGGACCGGTGCCCGGAGGATGAGCCGGTTCTTGCGTCACGCAGGGATTTGACGCGATGGAATAAAGCGCGGAATCTGGCGGTGCGCGGCGTGGCCGCGCAGGAACGGGGGACGCAGGATGCTGAAAACAGCCACGTGGTGCGCGCTGGC
>CAYXLS010000197.1:912-1168 GCA_964464785.1 uncultured Gammaproteobacteria bacterium
CGATGTGCGCCGTGCGGGCAGCGGCGCTGGGCGTCGGTCTGGCGGTTGGGCTGGCCCTTTGCCTGGCCGGCTGCGCCCGGCAGGTGCGGCCCGGGCCGGTGGGTGATGTGCATGCCGGGGTGCTGATTCCGACCGGCGCATTGGCCTGGGAGGAAAAGCCGAACGAACGCTTCCTGGTGGCCGCGCCGGTTGGCAACCAGCCGATGCCCGACTACCCGCCGCAGTATCTGGACAGCGACCTGGAAGAGCGACTGGT
>CAYXLS010000198.1:0-1166 GCA_964464785.1 uncultured Gammaproteobacteria bacterium
GTGGGGCAAAAAAGTAATTGAACAACTTTCTAAACAAACAGACTTGGAAAATGACAACTTTATTGTTTTAGCAGGTCAAGAATATATCAAACCAATCATTGATAGTATTTCGCATTTGACAAATCCTTTAAAAGGGCTTCGACAAGGGGAAAGAGTAAAATTTCTAAATGACAATTCCCTATGAGAAATATAGTTTTTGAATTACATAAACTATTCAATGAGCAAAAAAGGTATTCATTTCCTTTTGGACAATTTATAAAGGAAATTCCGCAAAATGGGATTTACATTATATTTGAAAATGTAGAAAAATATGGTCACCTAGACAGAATTGTTAGAGTAGGCACTCATACAGGGAATAATCAATTGCGTTCTCGACTTAATCAACATTTTATTAAGGAGAACAAAAACAGGAGCATTTTCAGGAAAAACATTGGACGTTGCTTTCTTAATAAGGAAAATGATCCTTATTTGAATCTTTGGGAACTTGATATTACTTCAAAAGCTGAAAAAGAAAAGAATTTAAAAGCGCTTGACCTACTCTTTGAAAAACAAATTGAAAAACTTATAAGCAACTATGTACAGACTAATCTTTCATTTTGCGTTTTCCGGGTGGACACGAAAGAAGATAGACTTTTTTGGGAAAGTAAAATAGTATCAACTTTAGCAAAGTCGACCGAATTAAAACCTTCAGTAGATTGGATGGGTAATAATTCTCCGAAAGAAAAGATAAGAGTAAGTGGACTTTGGCAGGTGAATGAACTATATAATGCCAGCTTGACAGACCAGGAATTTGAACAATTAAAAGGGATCATATTGAGACAAAAAACACCAGCTGCCAACACAGTGTATAAGCCATAAGGGTGTCGGTGGGTTGCGAAGGTTTTTCCTCGCATCAGCGTTTCGTCCCGGTTGACAGGTACGTGGCTCCGATTCCCTTACGGCTTATACACTCAACGTTAGGGTCAATAGCGGCCTACATAATATTCAATGGGTTAAGTGCTCAAATCACAATAAAGGGGGGGGCAAGCATCTCCTCTCGCTTCGGAGAGTCTCCCTTCGCGCCGTAACCTAGCTTATTATCAAAACATAGAACATTAAGAACCAGTCTAGAACGACTCGCGAAACACCCCAACTCAGCTGCACACCTCCGCTTCAACGGATGCGTA
>CAYXLS010000199.1:0-1163 GCA_964464785.1 uncultured Gammaproteobacteria bacterium
CATTCTTCTTTTCTGTAGCCAAAGTTTTTTATCTTAGAACAACAACAGTACATATAGCCATTTTTTGTAACTGGTAATGGATGTTTGTTCAAAGCATGGAGAACATAACTAAACAATATAATTAAGTATATCAGTAATGCTGTACATTTTGTACTGCATGAAACTCAAAAGGAGAATGCAGATGAGCAGAAAAAAATTCAGTAACAAACTGCCACCGTTTGTGGCAATAACCAGGGAGATGTTAAATTCAAAGGCATACAGGGAATTACCGCCTTCAGCCGCCAAAATACTTCCATTCTTTCTTGACAAGGTAAGGGTCAGCTATCATGATTCTTGCCGATATACCACAACTTTCACATTTACTTATTCAGAAGCGAGGAGTTTAGGATATGGGAAAACAACTTTTTGCAAGATACTGAAAGCTCTCATGAGAAGGGGCTTTGTTGATCCAGTCTCGAAAGGAGGCTTAAGAGGTTTTGGACTGACCAAAAGCAGCTTCACCTTATCGCAGCGGTGGAAAAAATATGGCAGCTTTGACTTCAAGGAAGTATTATGGGAATGCTACTTAAAAAAGCAAGTCTCAAAAGTGAATCATATAGGTCTTCAAAGTGAACATAAAGGCAATATCACAGGAAAAAAAGAAACATTTTTGAGTCTTGTAGTGGGAAAAATGTGACGATTTTAAGAACACAAATGAGACAGTATATATATTATACCAGTACCTCTGGTCGTTTGCTGATACTTCATATTACTTTTCTGAAATACTATTAGCTTCATTTCTATTTTATGAATTTCTTCAACCTACTTTTAAAATTTTTAAATGGTTTTACAAAAATATCAAAAGGAGCTTTCATGGATACAAAGGAAATAAATTGGATCAAGAAACATGGTAAGAAAGCACAAGGCAAAAAAGAATATATTGAATACCTTGAAACAGGCAAGAAACTTCCACCTAAAAAAGCAATACTGGCAAACTGTTACCAGTGTCTGGGATTTTATGATTCAGGTAGGGAGGATTGTACAATAGTGGATTGTGTTTTTCATGAGTATATGCCTTACAGAAAAGGGGTAGTTAAAGTAAAGAGGGTAATGAGCAAAAAGCAACAAGAGGCATTCAAGAAATTAGCCACTTTTCATTCTGGTGCTCGCAAAACTGCGAGTGG
>CAYXLS010000200.1:0-1155 GCA_964464785.1 uncultured Gammaproteobacteria bacterium
TCTTGTCGGTACCAGGGTCTCCCAGATGTTGTCTCATGGATTTAAAGACATCATTCCATAATGGTTTGATTTCAACCAACTCCAGCTTGTTCTCCCCCATTTTTATCTGGTTATAGAGTTCTCGAATCACCTGGGGTTTTGGAATTGGTTTTTTACTACTTCGATCATACAGACCGCATATTAAAACACCTCCATAACCGTCTTCCCCTGTTTTACCTAAGGACAGATCGATTCCAAATCGATGAATTTCCAACTCACCTTTTGGGCGATCATGTTTCAGTGTATAACCGTCTGGATGGTTCTCATGGTGGTAGTAGAACTCGATATCAATAAACGAAAATTGGTAGCCATTGACTGATATGGCTCTGTGTAATATTAAATCCTTTGCTATCCTGTCAAATGACTCAATGATAGAATCTTTACTTGAATTTTCTATTTCAAACATAATTATGAGATTTAAATTAATTCTGGGTGAACCTTAAAGGTAAATAAGATTCTTGTCGACAACAAACAGCCACATGACTTTTTCCAACAAAATGTGTCCTATCCTCAAACTTATTTGAATGGGTTGCCAGAGCTAACCTGATATGGGATCTGATAAGGTTAAGGTATCAAATCTGACCCCAGAAACACGATCTCCCTCTTGGATGGGGTCTGGTGAGGGTCGCTAGGGGATCGTTGGTTAGGACCTACTGGAATGTGGAAAGGCAACCAAAGATAAAATCCCCCTTTCACTCATGAGATTGTTCTTTAAGACTATCTCTGATATGATTAAATTACTCTGGCGGAATGTGGTCTGATTATCCTGCGCATGCAGATAGTTACAACTTGTCATAGAATTACTAATTTTAGTCAAATTGCTAAAGTTCAGTTGTAAAATAAATCTAATCTATTGTAACTTTAATACGAATCCGTACAATTACTTTCTATGAAACTAACAGTTTTTTTATGGTTATTTTGTTTTACATTCTCCTTAAGTAATGCCCAAACAGAAGTCAGTGGCCATATAACGAGCAACTCGGTATGGTCAGAAGCCAATGCCCCATACATGATCGTTGGAAATGTTTATATTGATGCTGGAATCACACTAACTATTGAGCCAGGAACAATAATTAAATTCGTATACCATCCAGAAAATACAAGAAAGGTTTTGTT
>CAYXLS010000201.1:0-1152 GCA_964464785.1 uncultured Gammaproteobacteria bacterium
CAAAGGCCAAGTACCAAGAACCGATCAATTCATAGCCCTGCAGAGACGGAACCCGCCGCCGCTGCCGAGGTACGGGTAGAGATAGAAACGAACCGCGACCCGGCAGTAAGCAGCAACGTAGTACCAGTAGCCGCCGCGCAACATACGGTATGAGCCCGTACTCGGACCATGGGGATCATAGCCCGGACTTGTGGCGTAATAACCGCTGTCATACCAATCCCAGCACCACTCCCAGACGTTGCCGCTCATATCGAAGAGGCCCAGTTCATTGGCCTGTTTGGATCCCACCGGATGCGTTTTCCCTCCGGAATTGCCGCCATGCCAGGCAACCGCGTCAACATCGTTCGAGCCGGAAAACTTGTAACCCCGGCCATGTTTTCCACCCTGGGCCGCGTGCTCCCACTCCGCCTCGGTGGGAAGCCTGAAACCGTTGGCGGTCCAATCGGCCTCAATCTCCGGCGACCGGAACACGCCGCCCTTCCGCAGGGTTCGATAACAAGGCCGCAGGCCAGCCTGGACACTCAAGCGGTTGCAGAATTCGACCGCGTCGAACCAGGTCACCGAATCCACCGGCAGATCGTCGCCTTGAAAAACAGATGGGTTCTGGTCCATGACCCTCAGCCAATCCGCCTGGGTTACTGGATAGCGGCACATCATGAAGGAGGAAACTGATACTTGATGCACCGGCTTTTCGTCTTTCGAGCCATCGTCTGAACCCATCATGAAGGAGCCGCCTTCCACCAGGACCAGGTTATCTTCGATCCGTTCAGATCGTTTGTGAACAACTATGTTGGCTGGCGGTGACAATTGGGTTTCAGCTTCGCTCGATACTGCTTCCAGAGTTACTGGCCGGGCCGCGTTTGCGCCAAATCCTGACGGGCGCTGGTCCCTGTCCTTGATTGTGTATGATCTCAGCAGGTTCACGGTCCCGTCCGAAATATAAGGATAAACCTCCCGCGGATCGGGGATCTGTGCGGTCATGATCTGGTGCTGGATCTCGTAGTCGCTGTCGGTGTTCGCGTTGAAGGGCAGTCTGCCGCTGAGCATTTCGTAGAGCACCACTCCGGCTGAATAAACGTCGCTGCGCGCGTCGATATCCTTTATGGCCAGCACCTGTTCCGGGCTCATGTAGTGCATGGTGCCCAAGCGTGT
>CAYXLS010000202.1:0-1149 GCA_964464785.1 uncultured Gammaproteobacteria bacterium
GAATAACCCCAACCATCTCGCACTATCAAAATTACTTTTTTATTTTTCATTTTTTTCTGACAAACTGATTAACTGACAAGCTGATAGGCTAAATTAAAAACTACGCTTTTAATTCTTCTTCAATCCTCATCAATCGATTATATTTACAAACTCTTTCTCCTCGAGTTGGCCCTACTTTTATATAAGCCGAATTAACTGCTACAGCCAAATCTACCATGAAAGTATCATTAGTTTCTCCGCCACCTCGATGTGAAGGTACTGTCATTAAATTGTATTTCAAAGCCAACAAACAACAATCAACTGTTTCAGTCAAAGTTCCAGCTTGATTAAGTTTAATTAAAATCGCTGTGGCCGCTTTCATATCAATAGCCTTTTGCCACAAAGCAGTATTTGTCACTGTAATATCATCGGCAATTAAAGGAAATTTCCCATTTATAGCTTCCACCATCTTTGGCCAATTATCCCAATCATATTCGGACAACATGTCTTCCATGGTAGCAATTTTGTATTTTTCCATCCATGGCTTGTAATAGGCAATTAACTCTTCGGAGGTTAATTCTTTACCTTCCAATTTCAGAGTATATTTACCAGTTTCTTGAGAATAAAATTCAGATGCAGCAGCATCAATACAAACTCCTGCGTCTACCCCAGGTGTATAACCAGCGTTGGTTATTGCTTGAGTCAAATATTCCAATGGTTTTTCGTTTGATGATATTCCGTTTGGCGCAAAAGCCCCTTCGTTCCCTACATTGGTTGAAAGTTTTTCAGCTTTCAAAATGCTTTTTAAAGCATTATAGATTTCCATTTCCATTCGTACATTTTCTGCTGCAGTTTTTTCTCCCATCGCTCCTACCATAAATTCTTGCAAATCAGTGGTTTCATCAGCGTGTTTACCACCTTCAATCATTACAATCATTGGTTTTGGTAATTTCCAGCCGATATCACCTATACCATAAGTTTTTCTTAGGTACTTATAAAGAGGCATTTTTTCTTCAAAAGCCTCAGCCCGACAAACCGCCAAAGACACCCCCAACATTGCATTTCCACCCAACACTGCTTTATTAATAGTTCCATCTGTTTCAATCATTTTATTATCAATTGCTCTTTGGTCTGACGCTTCCATTCCAACTAAAATTTCTTTTATTTTTC
>CAYXLS010000203.1:0-1125 GCA_964464785.1 uncultured Gammaproteobacteria bacterium
GCGCCGTGGGGCGTGCCAACCGCTACTCGCCGCAGCAGCAGTACGTGCCCTTCATCCAGACCGACGTGGCCATCAACCCCGGCAATTCCGGCGGCCCGCTGCTCAACACCCGCGGCGAGGTGATCGGCATCAACTCGCAGATCTTCAGCAACAGTGGCGGCTACCAGGGCGTGAGCTTCGCGATTCCGATCGACATCGCCATGAACGTGGCCGAGCAGATCAAGGACACCGGCACCGTGCAGCGCGGGCTGGTGGGTGTGAACGTGGGTCCGGTCACCCGCGACGCGATGTCCGGCTTCGACCTGCCCGATACCCGCGGCGCGATGGTGATCGGCGTGCAGCCCGAGAGCCCGGCCGAGAAGGCCGGCATCGAGGTCGGCGACGTGATCCGCGGCGTCGACGGCACCGCGATCAACCAGGCCAGCGACCTGCCGCCGATCATCGGCAACATGGCGCCCGGCACCAGGGTGCGGCTGGAGGTGTTCCGCGAGGGCCGCAATCGCAACTTCGACGTCACCCTGGCCGCGCTCGACGACGCGCTGGCCGCCCAGCCGTCGCGGCCCGGCCGCGGCCAGGGCGCCGATCCCGCGCAGCCGGGCTCCAGCAATGCGCTGGGGCTGGCGGCGCAGGACCTGACCGAGGCGCAGCGGCGCCAGGCCGGGCTGCCCGAGGATGAAGGCGTGCGCATCACCGCCGTCGACGGCGAGGCCGCCCGCAGCGCCGGCATCCGCCCGGGCGACGTCATTACCCGCGTGGGGCGTTCAGTGGTCGGCAGCGCGGCGGACCTGGACCGGCTGCTGCGCGGCGTCAGGCCGGGGCAGACCGTGATGCTGCTGCGCCACCGCGGCGGCGGCGCCGAGTTCGTGGCCGTGACCGTGGACGATTCCGGCGACTGAGCCGCTTCTGCGCGGCCGTTCCGGCGGCCGCCGCCTGCAACGCCCGTCCCGCAGGGGCGGGCGTTTTGCTGTGCGATAATGTCGCGTTTTCCCCCGCCAACGTGTGACAGCGACGCCGCCCATGAGCGACTCCATGCGGAACATCCGCAACTTTTCCATCATTGCCCACGTCGACCACGGCAAGTCGACGCTTGCCGACCGCATCATCCAGATGTGCGGCGGCCTGACC
>CAYXLS010000204.1:0-1123 GCA_964464785.1 uncultured Gammaproteobacteria bacterium
GAAGAGAAGTGGAACCTGCTCTACGACTGGATCTCGGATTATACCACCCAGCCGGAGATCTATCTGAGTTTCAAGAACCAGGCCGAGATAAAACGCCGTATGAAAGCCATCTGCAAACACTACGCCGGGCAAAAGGACAATGATAAATTCACCCTCATGGAACAGATCGTCTGCGTGACGCTGATCGACGGACGCCTGGAACTGGAGGAGAAGAAACGGCTGGCGGAGATCGCGGAGGCCGTAAGCATCTCAGTGGACGCGCTGAACCTGATCATCCGCAAATGCAGCGAAAACGTCCTCACGCCGAACAAGAAATTCATTCTGGGTTGAGATCCGGCTGATGCCCGTTTCAGCCTTGAGGGAGGCTGCCATGCCAAAACATCTTCTTATCTGCCTGCTGTTGCTGGCCACAAGCCTGGCCGCCCAGAGCGCGGTTTTGGGCATACCGGTTTCCTCTCTGCGAGCGCAGTTTCCGGAACGGGACCTGCGGGCCAGCGTCCTCGACCTCAGCGAGGCGGGCTACTCCATTTTGCACTACGATGCAAGTTATGTGATCGCCGTTACTCCGGAAACATGCGGAACAGATTTTCCGGACGCGGTGTACCTGGCTGAATACCCTCCCCGTCAGCATCTTTACATCTTTGGCGAACCCCGCTTTACCGATCGCGGCAAACTTGAGGAAAACGGAAAGATCCTACTGGAGTTGGATTCAGCCTTTCTGTTCGCCAGCGATTTGAACGACGAGGAATTGCGTGTAAGGACGTCCTGCCAGTTCATTCAGCTCAGCCTCAACCCCATGCACCTTACAGCCTCAAAAAACCTGCCGCCCTGGAACGGGGAATTTCGCGCGGACGTGGCTCAGCTGGTGGCCAGTGTGAACGCGGATTCCATTCTGGCCCGTATCCAGCATCTTCAGGATTTCGGGACTCGGCACGCCTACACAGACACCCGTCTGCCCGTGGCCCAGTGGATCCAACAGCAGTTTCAGTCCTTCGGGATCAGCGATGTGCAGCTGCAGGAATTCAGCTACAACGGCTATCAGCAGTACAATGTTGTCGCCACCCTGACTGGTTCCGAGTATCCGGACCAGTACATAATCATTGGCGGACATCATGATTCCACC
>CAYXLS010000205.1:0-1123 GCA_964464785.1 uncultured Gammaproteobacteria bacterium
TGCGTGCCGAGTCCTCCAATACCTGCTCCCTTGAATCCGCCGGCCACCGTCAGGTAGGCGCGGGCGCCGGCCCGGCAGTGTCCCAGCGCGAGTTCGGTGCCCGCGGGCAGAAGCAACGGGCGCCAACCGGGCAGGGCACCGCCGCCGGGCTTGGCGTCGATCCGCGCTCCGCACAGCGCGACCCGCGCGTCGCGTTCGAAGCGCAGCCCGGGGCCGGCCAGGGTGATCTCCAGCGCAGGCGCGTCGGGGGCGTTGCCCACCAGCAGGTTGGCGACCGCGTGCGAATACGGATCCAGCGCCCCGGCGCCGGCCACGCCCAGGTGGCGCAGGCCGTTGCGCGGCCCCGCCTGGATTGCGGTGGCCAGCCCCGGCGCGAGCACCCGGACGCTCATGGCGCGGCCTCCAGCCGCTTGAATTCGGTGTCGTCGATGGCGACGAAGCGCACCCGCTGTCCGGGCACGAGCAGGCACGGCGTGGCCCGTAGGGGGTCGAACAGCCGCAGCGGCGTGCGTCCGATGATGTTCCAGCCGCCCGGGCCTTCGCGCGGATAGATGCCGGTCTGGACGCCGCCGATGCCGACGCTGCCCGCCGCCACCCGCACCCGCGGGGTGGCGCGCCGCGGCGCGGCCAGGCGCTGGTCCAGCCCGCCCAGGTAGGGAAAGCCCGGCGCGAATCCCAGCATCGCCACCCTGTATTCGCCGCCGGCATGCAGGGCGATCGCGGCGCCGGTATCCAGCCCGGCCGCGGTGGCCAGCGACTCCAGGTCGGGGCCGGATGCGCCGCCGTAGCGGACCGGGATCAGGGCCGGCTCCAGTTCGCCGGCAGCCGTGCCACCGGCTACGGCGTCGAACGCCTGCGCGCGCAGCCAGGTTTCGGCCAGGGCCAGCGGCGCCTCCCGCATGTGCGGATCCCCGGCGTCGATCATGTCGACATCCACGAACAGGGCGAGCGCTGCGTGTGCCGGCACGATGTCGAGCAGCCAGGGCGGGCGCCGGGCATCGATCGCCGCGGCCAGGGCATGCACGCGCGCATTGAGGGCGGGATCGATCCGTTCCCCAAGCCGCAGCAGCAGCGCGTCCTCGCCCAGTCGTTCGACCAGCAGCCGGCTCACTGGTCCGGCATC
>CAYXLS010000206.1:0-1119 GCA_964464785.1 uncultured Gammaproteobacteria bacterium
AATTTTCCAAAGTTCCCGAAAACAAAATTACCACAAAAAACAAAAAAGCCATACTAACATTAATAAAACTTTGCGAAAATCTTCCTCTTTGTCGATACATCAGTTTAGACAACAACACCTTAATCCATTCCACCCATCCCAAAGTTCCTTTAAAAACTCTAGACATCAAAGCTCCTTCCAATTTCAAAAACTCTGAAATCAGCTTCAACTCACTACTAATCGCATCCTTAATATCAAACATCGTGTTTCTATTATACTAAATTACTGTCTTCCCCTCCTTGTCAATGGAGAGGTTAGGGGTGGGTTTTTACTTCTTCCCTATCTTCCCCAAGAAATCTTCATTATTTTTCGTCTTACTCATTTGGGAAATAATCATCTCAGTTGCATCATTATTCTCTCCCAGAGCATCAAACATTCTCCTAATTGATATTACTTTTTGTAAAGTAGCGCTGTCCAAAATCAATTCCTCTTTTCTGGTTCCTGATTTTAAAATATCAAAAGCTGGATAAATTCGTCTCTCTGCCAAGTTTCTCTCAAGTCTCAATTCCATATTTCCCGTTCCCTTAAATTCTTCAAAAATTAACTCATCCATTTTTGAACCTGTTTCTACCAATGCTGTCCCAATAATAGTCAACGATCCTCCATTTTCAATTTTTCTAGCTGCTCCAAAAAACTTTTTTGACGGGTACAAAGCCGCTGGGTCAAAACCACCCGACAGTGTTCTCCCGCTAGTTGGAATTGCTAAGTTATAAGCCCGAGCCAGTCTAGTAATCGAATCAAATACTACTACCACATCTTTCCCAAGTTCCACCAATCGTTTAGCTCTTTCCATCCCAATTTCCGCTGCTCTGGTTTGATCCTCTGGTTTTTGGTCAAAACTCGACGCAATTACCTCTCCTTTTATAAATCTTTGCATGTCAGTCACCTCTTCTGGTCTTTCCCCCACCAATATCGCCATCAAATGAGCCTCTGGATAATTTATCGCCACCCCAGCCGCAATTTCTTTCAAAAGCGTTGTTTTACCTGCTTTTGGCGGCGACACTACCATCCCTCTTTGACCAAGTCCAACCGGACAAAATAAATCCAAAATTCTTGTCGACAAAATTTCGGCATCAGTTT
>CAYXLS010000207.1:0-1114 GCA_964464785.1 uncultured Gammaproteobacteria bacterium
CGACCGCCTGCTGTCGGACGACACCCGCGCGCTGGCGTTCTCCAACCAGACCGCGGTGGCGGTGGACGAGGACGACGTGGCCGCCTACGGCTACGGCTGGCGCCTGGACGGCGATCGGCTGTGGCACTCGGGCGAGACCATGGGCTTTCGCAACGTGATCATCCGCGATCCCGCCCAGCGCCTGACCGTGCTGGTGCTGACCAACCGCAACCATCCCGAGCCCTACGCCCTGGCGCGCCGGATCATGGCCGAAGTCCAGTAGGAGCGCGCCGCGCGCGCGAAGCCGCGTGAGCCTGACACCCATGCCCCGATCACTGCGCATCCTGCTGGTTCTGATCGCCCTGGCGGCGCTCGCCGTCTTCGGCTGGCTCTGCACGCGCCCGGCTGACCAGGAACCGGTGCAGGACGCTCCCTCCGCGCCGGTCGCCGACGCCGCGCCACAGTCCGACGACCCTGCCGCCCAGCGCATCGCCGCCGACCTGCGCCGGCTTGCAGGCGACGACATGGCCGGGCGCGAGACCGGCACGCCCGGCTTCGAGCGCGCCGCGGCCTTCGTCGCCGCGCGCATGGCGGACGCCGGGCTGCAGCCGGCGGGCGACGGCGGCACCTGGTTCCAGCGCGTGCCGCTGCTGACCGGCACGCCGCTGCGCGAGGGCGCGCGGCTGGCGATCGAGCGCGACGGCATGGTGGAGGAGCTGCGCTTCGGCGACGAGTTCCTGCCCTGGTCCAACTTCAACGCCACCACGCACGCGGTGCGCGCGCCGGCGGCCTTCGTCGGCCATGCCATCCACGCGCCCGAACTCGGACACGACGACTTCGCCGGGGTGGACCTGCGCGGGCGCATCGCGGTGCTGCTGCCAGGCGCGCCGGACAGCTTCGACGACAACGCCCGCGCGTACCACTCGGCCACGCGCGAGAAGTTCAGCGCGCTGGCCGAACGCGGCGCGGTGGGGGCGGTGATCGTGTCCTCGCCGCAGTTCGAGGCGCGGCTGCCGTGGGCGCGGATGCAGGCGGCATGGGACAAGCCGGCGATGCGGCTGCGCGATGCCGGCGGGATCGCGGTGGACGGATTCCCGCGGCTGCAGGCGGTGGCCGCGGTGGGCGTGGCGGCGGC
>CAYXLS010000208.1:0-1114 GCA_964464785.1 uncultured Gammaproteobacteria bacterium
ATTAACCTCAAATAAGCATCGGCATTTCTATAAGGAAATATTTATAAGAGAAAATGAACATGAAAAAGATATTATTTATTGGTATCTTAATAGTAGTCTTTGGATTTTCACCTTTTGCACAAGCAGAGCTTATTAACAATGAATGTCCTTCCCCCATTTTTATGAACACAAAGTTAGATTATGATTTGTTCCTTTCGATTTTGAGGACTTTTTTATTTAGGATGTTCGCTTACTTAGGAGGCCTTTTATGGTGATTCTTCAAAAGTAAAAAATAATATTTTTTACATTACTTCTTTTTATGACTTATGCCTGGCCTGCAAGTCCTGTTCAAGGGCAAGATTCAGGACTTGATGAAGCCACCCAGGCAATGCGAACTGCCGGAGAGAAAGCAAAGGAATTGGTCATGCTATCAGCTGAGATGATTAAGACCAAAGACTTTAAGAAAATTCCCCAGCTATACAAACTCTTAGATGAAGTCGAACAGATGGCCGATAGTTGGCATACTCGTACTATAACCAGCAAGCTTGAAGACAGGTATGCTCAGAATATAGCCTATACAACCTTCGGAAATATAGCGAAAGACACCGCCATAATGAGACTTACTATAGGGGATGTACATAAAAATGCAGGCGAATTTGACAAGGCCAAGAAAATGTACCGTAGTGTTATAAATAATTATACGGGTTCAAATTATAAATCCCAAGTTAAAGAGGCAGAGTTTGCCTTGGAAGACCTGAAAGACTTTGAAGAAAAATGGAATAAACAAAAGAAATCAGGTAAACCTACTCAAAGAAAGAAACCATAAAAAAATGTGTGGTGTAAGTGGTATTTATTCGATGCTCCGAATGCGGTAAAGATGTATTTAGCTTGCAGGCCAATAAATAGGTTTTTGTTGTCTTGAAAATTTTTTTCTTTTCCTCAATCTGTGGGCCATTATGCATCAACAAGGTGAAACTCGTTTTTAGTCCGAAGCAAAATTGCTACATATTATCTTATATAAGAAAATGTTATAATGGAAGTCTGATTTAGGGACTGACTAATTGTATGGATGTCCAAAAAAACCAAACTGAAATTCTTACTCTTTGGATTCAGCTTTTAGCTTTTCAATAAACCT
>CAYXLS010000209.1:0-1109 GCA_964464785.1 uncultured Gammaproteobacteria bacterium
TGCCCATAAACTCGCACGGTCGGTCTATTATATCCTGAAGAGAAAAGAGGTGTTTCATATGGAGACGTTCTTTGCGCAAACCGCCGGATGATCCTCACCGCCTAACTGGAGCCTCAAAGGGCTAAGTCTGATCGATGCCTTAGGGCATCATAGAATGAAATGCCCGGCGCCACCTGCGCTTGATTAGGACATCCGGCCCCAATGAATATACAGAGATTGCGTGAAGGTTCTGCCCCTTACCTGAGCCTGTAACTAACTGGAGAGACCACTGGTCTCAGCCATACTTTTGATGGGGACGGCATAAGGGTTCAAAAATTGTTTCTCTGTCGTGGAGAACAAGACCGAATGGTCTCTCCACTGTCGTCCCGGTATCGGATAATCTGCTATCGGGGCTATTGAACATCGATAAGTGTTTGGCGCAGAATCAGACGCCGTAAAGTGAAATGAAGTCAGAGCAGAATGCGATCTCACAGAGTTTACGGAAAGGAATTTACTTTTTTATTTTCCGTCAGGAGAGTTTTTTCTCTTGACGAGAGGAGGCCTTATAAGGGTTAGGCGCGCTCTTGCACATTCTGCAATCAAACCATTTCCAGCCATCAATGAAATCGCCAGAACGAGGCCCTTCAGTATATTCCTGGCAGCAATTGATAGCGCACGCGCGGCGGCCTGCTCCTGCTATACCCACTCCCCAAGAAGATGAAGTCCATCATCCTGGAAGCGCTCTGTGCGACGTGAGGGTATTCATCGGAAGTATGCCATGCGCCTAGTGCGCGGCTTCAAGCGATTCGCGAGGCCTAAGCCAAAGAAGAGTGAAGAAGACCGGTGGATCGGTAGCCATGAGACTGCCTGGCACGCTCTTGCCATGTACACGAAAACACATGTCGTAGACATTTTCCTCGATGGTGGTACGTCGATAGGGGATACATTTAGCCGGTAGTGAAGGGCCGTTCGAAACATCCCATGCCCCACTTCCGTCAGCAGGTTCAACTTCGATGATTTATTCGTTATTATTTATAGTGATCAATTTGCAACATATTGCAAATAAATCAGTTATGTTGTCATTTATGATTCAATCGCCCGATGTACAATAAATAAAATAGTACATATTA
>CAYXLS010000210.1:0-1103 GCA_964464785.1 uncultured Gammaproteobacteria bacterium
GGGATTTATGAGAAGTATAAAATAACAAATGAAAAGAAAAGTCGGCCAGCTGTAATCCGGATTCCGGCTATTGTAAAAAGTGTATCAATATTATGAAGGTTCATTTCATTTGATTCTTTTTCGAGTATCCACTCCGGTGCTTTGAGTCCCCACATTCTCTGTCCCCAATTAATTTCTTCACCTATAATAAGGATGCAGAAAAGTCCAAGAAGAAAAAGAAAATAATTTCGATTTGTAGTGAAAAGATATTTTTCATTTCTGGAGCCAGATTTATAGAACAAATAAAAAAACATGACAGCAGAAATAAAACAGCAAATTACCGATAATGTCTCAGTAAATCCATCTTCAATTGTAAGGTAAATAGCATTCTGAGGGCTCAGTATAAATAATAAAATTATGTATGTGGCAATCAATAGGAGTAAAACGAGAATTCCAAGATAAACCTTTTTCATAATAGAACAATTATTGATGACTGGTTTCACAAATATATAGCTTTTTCTCTTAGTTAATTTAACAGTGACAGATTCATGAAAGGGTTTTATACAATAACTCATAGCCGCAGAATGGGGTAACTGCATAGGATTGCGTCGCTCATGGGACAAATCCCATTGTGTTCATCTGGTATAAACAATTATATTACTGAGATTTCCCTTTAACATTACATGACCCGACTTATCTCAAAATGTATCTCAATATAATCTCAAAAAGAAAGCTTAATATTTTTTAATCAGCGAAATGAACTTCTCGTTCACTTTGTTGTAATACAGTTGTAACATATAAGTATGTCCCGACGTTTTCTTATCATCAGGATTGGATTGCATTGGACTCAACTTATTGTTAAATGCGTTATCTATTTTATTGATAAATTGTTAAACCTGTTAAATTGAAGATAATGAATTACATAAAAAATATTGTGTCGATAGTTTTGGGTTTCAATTTAGCCTTTGTATTGTTTTTTGTCTTTCTGTCAGTTTTAACATCCTGTGAAGATGTGGGTGGTTCAAGGTTACCGCAACTGCAGACAGAAGATGTGTCCGCTATCACATCCACATCCGCTTTGTCAGGTGGAAAGATCAAGTTGGACGGAGGAACAACTATAATTT
>CAYXLS010000211.1:0-1101 GCA_964464785.1 uncultured Gammaproteobacteria bacterium
AATGTATTAGCAATACTCTTCTTTAATATCTTAATCATTCCTTTTCGCTAGCAATTATTGTCCCCAGTTGATCAGAGGTCAGAAACTCTACATCCGGCCAACTCTTCATAATTCCCTGGAGAAGAATCTTAAGACACCGAAGAGCATTATCCCTGTTCTCCGGATTATGGACACCAATATAGTTTGCCCTGTGTGAACTTATCACAGCCGGCTTATGCCATCGGAATGCAATTTTTATATCGCTTAAGCATGAGTCAACCCAGTCTTTCCCCTTTTCTATAGGTTCAAAATTGCAGTTGCGAACTAAATATATCTGCAGATGTTTGTTTTGCTGCCCAAGCCAATGAAAAATCTTCTTGCTCTTCCCTAATCCGAGGGGTTCGGTCTGTATTTTTGAAGTAGCCATATACCTAATACCTGATTCAGCAGCAACTTGCTCAAGGGTGGTATTAAATGGGCCGTTGGGCGGGACAAAGAACGATGCCGAATAACCAAACAGATCCTTGAAAAGTGCAAGGCCTTCCTTTATTGCTTTAGCATGAATAGACAGATCATCAGGTTCATAGAAATCAAAAGCCGCCTGGTAAAACATTTGATTGTTATTGGCTGCTCTAGCAGGAATGGCCCAAAAGCCGTTTTCAAAGCAAATTTGCGTTCTCTGATCCTGGCTTTGTAGTGCCCTCATCCATTCTCCTACATTAAGATGCTCACGGCCATGGAACTGGGGCATGAATATTCTATTCTCAATTCCTGCTTTCCAAAGTTCAAAAGACTTGTTGCTCTGATAGTAGCGGTTTAAAGTCTCAGTAAACGGTTCGTAAAAATATTCTTGAAAACCATTCTCTTTTATCTTTTCAAAATCAGGATTCGCAACATTGCTCACTGCAGTAAAAACACAGTGGTTGCTTTTATAATCTGAAAATGAATACAGAGTATCAAATAACGCACTCAGGTCCTCGGGAGATGCCAGTGAATCATATTCATTAAACGGGATCCCTCTTGAAGGGATTATTCCCTGACCTGAAAGTAGGTTGAATACATTTGTTGAGGGCATTCGTATGCTGCCCCAGTCATCTGATTCAATAACGACGATTTTACTGT
>CAYXLS010000212.1:0-1098 GCA_964464785.1 uncultured Gammaproteobacteria bacterium
TACGGCGCCCAAAGCGCAGTCTGCGGCCATCCCGGCGGTTGAAGCGGTTGAAGCTGCCCGGCTCGGCGACTTCCTCCAGCGTCACCAGGTTCGACAGCGGCACCATCACCCCGTCGCGGCCGCGCACCCAGGTGTTGGACAGGTCGTCGGGCTCCATGCGGTCGTCGCGCGCGGCCTGCAGCATCACGTCGTACTCTTCGCCATCGTCGATATAGCGGGTCACCTGGCGCGAGCCCATCATGGTCTCCAGGGTGCGGCCGATTTCCTGCACCGACACGCCCAGGTCGGCGGCGCGCGCGCGATCGATCTCCACCCGCATCTGCGGCCGGGTTTCCTTGTAGTCCGAATCCGGGTCCTGAATGCCCGGGTTCTCCTCCATGCGCACCAGCATGCGGTCGCGCCACTGCGCCAGGTCGTCGTAGTTCGGCCCGCCCAGCACCAGCTGGTAGCGCTGCCCGCGCGCGCCGATCAGGCCGCCGGGCACGTTGGCGCGCACCTGCACGCCGGGCAGGTCAACGAAGCTGTCGCGCACCGAGGCCACCACGTCCGCGGTGCTCTCCTCGCGCTCGCGCCAGTCCTTGAGGAACACGATGACCATGCCCGAGTGCATTTCCTCGCTGCCGCCCCAGCCGCGCGGGACCCGCGAGTTGGCGCGCTCGATGGGTCCGTCGCCGCCAATGTGCTCGCCGAAGATCCGCTCCACCTGCTGCATCTGGGCGACGCTGTAGTCGAAGCCCGCGCCCTCCGGCCCGTCGACCGCGACGAAGAAACGGCCGCGGTCCTCGGCCGGCGACAGCTCGCTGGGCACGCGCCAGAACAGCAGCGCCGTCGCCAGCAGGCACAGTGCGATCGCCGCCGCCACCAGCAGCGCCAGCCGCGCGGCTGGCATGGCCACCAGCGCGCCGACGCGGCGCCCGTAGCCCGCGCTGGCCCACTGCAGCGCGCGGTTGACCCGGCGGTTGAACGCGTTCTCCCGGCCGTGCGGGCGCACCAGCTTGGAGCACATCATCGGGGTCAGGGTCAGGGCCACGAAGGCCGAGATCGCCACCGCCGCCGCCAGCGCCACCGACAGCTCGCGGAACAGCCGCCCGCTGTTGC
>CAYXLS010000213.1:0-1090 GCA_964464785.1 uncultured Gammaproteobacteria bacterium
CGCGGCGGCCGTGAAGGCGGTCCGCCCGGCGCAGCCTGCGCCGGTGCGCGAGCCGCGCGAAACGCCGGCACCTGCGCCCGCCCCCGCCCCCGCCCCGGCTCCTGTGGCCGCGCCTGCGGCGGCGGCGCCGTCCGGCGGAGGATTCATGGGCTGGCTCAAGTCGCTGATGGGCGGCACGGCCGCGCCGGCTCCGGCCGCGCCCGAGCGCCGCAGCAGCGGTTCCGGCAAGGGCGAGGAACGCGGCGAGCGCGGCGGCCAGCGGCGTTCCAACCGCCAGGGCCGCAACAACGGCGAGCGCCGCGACGAGCAGAAGTCGCGCCGGGGCCGCGGACAGGGCCAGGCCAAGGCTGACCGTGACCAGCAACAGGACCGGCAGGAGAAACAGGAGCGGCAGGACCAGGACAACAAGCAGCAGCGCGGCCAGAAGCAGGGACAGCAGTCCCGCGGCCAGCGCCAGAAGCAGGCGGCCGAGAAGCCTGCCCGCGGCGATGCCCGTCCGGCCAATGCCGATGATTCCGCACAGTCCGCAAAGGCGGCGGGTGAGGCAGTAAAGGCGGCGGAATCCGCGGCAGTTGCGGCCGTTTCCACCGGCGCTGCGGCAGCGGCCACTGCAGGCCCGGCTGAGGCAGGCAAGGCTGCCGAAAACGACGTGCGGGAAACCGTTGCCGCGCAGGAACAGCAGGGTGCGGCCACTGCTCCGGGCGAAGGAGACGCTGCATCGGGTGAAGGCACCGGACGCCGCCGCCGCGGACGTCGCGGTGGACGTCGTCGTCGTCGCGGGACGCCGGGGGCGGAGTCCGCGGAATCCGGCGAGTCGACGGCCGAACTGCAGGAAGAGGCCGCCGACACCCCCGCGGCACAGGCCTCGCAGCCCGAGTTCGACTTCGACGAAGGTGAATCCGCGCCCGTGGATGCGGCACCCAAGCGCCCGCGCAGGCCGCGCAAGGCGGCTGCCGCTGCTTCCGATGCCGGTCCCGATGCCGATGCCGCGGAACTGTCCAAGGCCGAAAGCGCGGCAACTTCGGCGGACAGCAACGCTGCAACTGAAGTCGCCTCGGCGGCTGAGGGCCAGCCGGCCCCGGCGGCGGAA
>CAYXLS010000214.1:0-481 GCA_964464785.1 uncultured Gammaproteobacteria bacterium
CGGCCGCGCCACCGGCGCGCGCTGCATGATCGGCGCCGCCGGCCGCTCCACCGGACGCCGTTCGCGCGCGCGCACCGGTCCGAGATCATCGAGCGGCTGGCCCAGTGCATCGACCGTCCGCCCCAGCAGCGCCTCGCCCACCGGTACGTCGAGGATGCGCCCGGTGCGGTGGGCGAAGCCGCCGGCGGCAAGGCCGCGGTTGGGCCCCAGCAGCACCACGCCCACCTCATCCGGATCCAGGTTGTAGGCCAGGCCCAGCAGGCCGTCCTGGAACACCACCAGCTCCTCGGCCTGCACCCCCGGCAGGCCGCGCACCCGCGCGACCCCGGGGCCGACCGATTCGATCCGCCCGACCTCGCTCGTGGCCGGGGCGGCCTCGTGGGAGGCCAGCACCTCGCCGAACGCATCCAGCGCGTCGCCCGCGGCCCGGCGCAGCGGCCCAGGCGCGCTCCGCGGTGCCGAAGAGCACCTCGCGGTCCGC
>CAYXLS010000214.1:491-1090 GCA_964464785.1 uncultured Gammaproteobacteria bacterium
CTTCTCCGTCACCGAGCGGTATCCGGAGATGGGCGGCCGCGGCATCGCCTGCGCTCCGTCCATCCAGCACCCGGAACACGTCGGTCTCCAGGCCTTCCAGGTACGCTTCCACGTTCCAGCCCACCCGGTGCGACCGGGCCCGCAGCTCGACGCCCAGCACCAGCTCGGGCGCGACGGCGAAGCGCACCCTGGTCGCGTCGCCCAGGTGCTGGCGCAGGACCCCCGCAATCTCATGCTCCGACTCCGGCCGCAGCGGGAAGGAGGTACGGACCTCGACCTCGCCGTCGCCGTCGCGGATCCCGGCGATGATCGCCTCGCGCTGCTCGGCATCGAGCTCCCCGATTTTGCGCGAGAAGACCTTCAGCACCTGCGCCTCCAGGTCGGCGTCAGCCAGCTGTCTCAGCCCCTGCCCGGCCAGGGCAAGGACGCCTGCCGCGGCGCGTGCGCGGAACTCGCCGACGACCTCTGCGCGCTCGCGCTGCAGTGACTCCAGCCACTTCTCCTGGCTGCGGCTGGCCTCCGCGCGGGCCGCCTCCAGCAGCCGGCTGCGCTCGGCCCCGGCCTGGGCCGCGGCCTGCTCCAGAATCCGTTCGCGCTGC
>CAYXLS010000215.1:0-1083 GCA_964464785.1 uncultured Gammaproteobacteria bacterium
TCGGACACGGCCGTGGCGCTGCCAGGCGGCGGTCCTGACGCCGCCCGGTCGCGGTGCGGTCGCCACGCTCGTGGTGGACGGGCCGGACGCCACGCAGGCCGTCAGCCAGCTGTTCCGGCCCGCCGCCGGGTGGCAGCGTGGCCGAGCTTGAGCGGATCGACGTGGTGCAGGGCGAAGGCGAGCTTGCGCAGGCTGGCGATGAAGTGGTCGTCCACTACTCCGGCTGGGTCTACGACGAGCGCGAGGCGGACCGGCGCGGGGAGGCGTTCGACAGCTCGCGCGAGCGCGACGAGCCGTTCACCTTCCCGCTGGGCGCTGGCCGGGTGATCGCCGGCTGGGACGAGGGCGTGACCGGCATGCGCGTGGGCGGCCAGCGCGAACTGCGGATCCCGTCGGAAATGGCCTACGGCCGCCGCGGCGCCGGCGGGGTGATCCCGCCCAACGCATCGCTGGTGTTCGACGTGGAGCTGCTGGAAGTGCGCAGGCCCTGAGCGGGGCCGATTTGTGGCCATCGCCGGGGCTTCACCCGCCGGTTGGCAGGCTTGGCGCATGGGCTATACCAGCGAATTCGAAGCAAACGAGCCTGCGCGCGCCGCGGTGGATGCCATGCCGGGGACGGTGGTGCTGGAGTTCGGCACGCCGTGGTGCGGGCACTGCCAGGAGGCGCAGCCGGCGCTGGAGCAGGCGCTTGCAGGGCGCCCCGAGGTGCGGCATATCAAGATCGAGGACGGACGCGGGCGTCCTCTCGGGCGTTCGTTCGGCGTGAAGCTCTGGCCTACGATCGTGGTGCTGCGCGACGGGGCCGAAACGGCGCGGATGGTGCGGCCGCCGGCTGACGAGATCGGGCGCACGCTGGGGTCCGGCTGAGTCCGGCCGCCCCACGAACAACTGAAAGGAGAATGGCACGAGATGAGAGTTCCCAAGGACACACTGGTGATCGTCGCCGACGGCGGTGGCGCGCGCGTGCTGCGCAACGCCGGGGCGGTGTTCGACCCCAAGCTGGTCGAGGAGAAGGTGCTTGCGCCGCGGGACCTCGACGACGACGGGCCCGCGGTGCCGACGAAGTACCCCGACGAGGTCCTG
>CAYXLS010000216.1:0-1075 GCA_964464785.1 uncultured Gammaproteobacteria bacterium
TTGCCGGCGACGATTCCGCCCAGGCCCACACCCAGATGAAAGCCGCGGTGATGGGCGTGGTGCAGGCGCATTTCCGCCCGGAGTTCATCAACCGGCTGGACGACATCGTGGTGTTCCATCCGCTGGACAAGGCGCAGATCAAGTCGATCGCGCGGATCCAGATGGCCGGGTTGGAGAAGCGGCTGGCCGAGCGCGGGATTGCGATCGAGGTGTCGGACAAGGCGCTGGACCTGCTGGCCAACGTGGGCTTCGACCCCGTCTACGGCGCGCGGCCGCTCAAGCGTGCGATCCAGCAGCAGCTGGAGAATCCGCTGGCGTCGAAGATCCTGGCCGGGGAGTTCGGCCAGGGCGATACGGTGAAAGTGGACGCAGAAGGCGGGAAGCTGGTGTTCACCAAGGGCTGAGGGCTTTACGGTGGCTTGATCCGGCCCGGGCCACACTGTTGTCTTTGGCGCCGCCGTCCTCCTGGTTGGCGCCGTGCGACGGGTGGTGCGATGCGGGTCCTCATCTCGGGCGGCAGCGGTTTCCTGGGGCGTGCGCTCACGGCGCGGCTGCGGGAGGACAGTGCGGACGTGGCCTGGCTTTCGCGCGATGCCTCGCGCCAGGCGCCGGACGGGGTGCGCGTGCTCGGCTACGACGCGCTTGCGCCGGGCGACCGCTTCGACGCGGTGGTGAACCTGGCCGGCGCCGGGATCGCCGACAGGCGCTGGAGCGACCGGCGCAAGAAGCTGCTGTTCGAAAGCCGGCTCGGCCCGACCCGCGCGCTGATCGAGTGGGTGCGGCGGAGCGAGCACCGTCCGCGGGTGCTGCTCAGCGGTTCCGCTGTGGGCTGGTATGGCGGCCAGGGCGACACCCCGCTGGGCGAGGGCAGCGCGCCGGCCGATGATTTCTCGCATTCGCTGTGCGAGGCATGGGAGTCGGCGGCGATGGAGGCGGTGTCGCTGGAGGTGCCGGTGCTGCTGTTGCGAACGGGCATCGCGCTGCATCCGGATGGCGGCATGCTCAAGCGGCTGCTGCTGCCGTTCCGCATGGGACTGGGCGGGCGGATGGGCGACGGCCGGCAGATGCTGAGCTG
>CAYXLS010000217.1:0-1074 GCA_964464785.1 uncultured Gammaproteobacteria bacterium
AAATACCGCCGAGGACAATAGCAAGAAATAGTTCTTTTATCATGGGATTATCTTAAATGATAACATATAAAGATAGTTTTTGTGATGGTACAAAAACTAAATTAAGTAATTTGATTGTTTTTGTGAACTAGTTTTGAGGTTGTTTAAATGCTAGAATGAGTCAATATGGAAATTAAGTTTTTAAGTAATTCAACAATATTTATAAAGGGGAAAAAAGAAAGTGTTTTAATTGATCCAAGTGAAAAGGATCTTCTTGAAAATAAAAGTGCTTCAAGAATTATTGTTTATACTAGCGGTGATTTTAATGATGTGGATATTTTGAATAATCAAAAAATAATTATTAAAGGTGGTGGTGAATATGAGATTGGTGGGGTGGAGATAACAGGAGTAAATGGTGAAGATGGTAACACAGTTTATCGGATTGTGGTTGATAGCTTTATTTTAGTAATTTTAGGGAAAATAAGCCAAGAACTTACTCCTAAGAGAATTGAAAAAATTGACTCAACCGATATATTGTTGGCTCCGACTCGTATCGGGAATAATTGTAGCTTTAAACTGGTTTTAGGTTGGGCTAAAAAATGGGGGGCAAATTATTTGATTCCGATTGTTGAAAATGAGGATTCTTTAAATAAATTTTTGGATGATGCTGATGAAGAGGGTTTGGAAAAAGTTGATTCTTTGAAATTAGAAAAACAAGAAGAACTTCCCGATGGTTTAGAAATAAAATTATTAAAAAATAATTAGAATGGAAGAAATTACCAGAATACCACCAAATTCTGAAGAAGCAGAGTTGAGCGTGCTGGGGTCAATTTTAATTGATAATGATGCAGTTTTGTCGGTATCAGAGTTTTTGAGAGCGGAACATTTTTATAATTCTAACTATGGCAAAATCTATCAATCGATGATGGATTTGTATGAAGACAGAATGCCATTGGATTTGGTCACTGTTTCGGAAAAATTGAAAGAACAGAAACTTCTAAAAAAGATTGGTGGAAAAAGTTTTTTAACTAAATTGGCAGGAGAGGTGCCGACGGCGGCTAATGTGGAAAGTTATGGCAAAATAATAAAAGCTTT
>CAYXLS010000218.1:0-712 GCA_964464785.1 uncultured Gammaproteobacteria bacterium
TAGTAGTAAATATGGGAATTATGGGTTCTTCAGGCATTTTTACGATATTCACCTTGACTAAATCTTCCAGATAATCGACACGTTCGAGAATACAATCAGGGAATGAGTCCCTTTCGATATCGTATTTGAGGCAGATGCCGTTGTGCCCTTCGGCATAATGAGCCCACATTAGCAAATCGTCACAGGTGTCACTCAAGCAACAAATACTTACCTTGTCGTTTATCTCATCAATTCTTTTGTAAATAAAGTCATAATCAAGTTCTTTATTAAGCATCTCTTGCAGACAATCTTCCTCAGCTTTTCTTCTTTCTTCTCCACTTAAGTTCAGGAGGCTCACCATTCTTTTTACGCAATCCATCTTTTCATCATCATTACCCTCTATAGTCAGAGTGAAATGGCAATCAAACGGGTCATTGAAAGATGATGGCTTGGAAAAATATAGGTAATGGTTGAAAATACTATCTAAAGTGTGATCGTTTAATGGTCGGTATCTATAGAGTATCATTACTTTGAACTCTTATGATAAAGAAAATGTCTTGGCGTTAATAGACTTTTACCTTTTAGAAAGCCTTGGCTGTTTGATAAAATTAGTGATCTTTTTTTGACCATCACTTGAAATACCAAACTTACTAAGGCACTTAGCCAGCAATTCGTCTGCCCACAATGCCTGAACCTTTTTTTCTTCCTCTGGAGTGAAGGGTTCAGCTTCGTC
>CAYXLS010000218.1:722-1073 GCA_964464785.1 uncultured Gammaproteobacteria bacterium
AGGTATCACTTTTCGTATAATTTGCTCCCATGACTTATTATCGTAAAGGTTACATTGTTTTTCGCTCCCTGCCTTAAATTTTTGCCATGCTACTTGATCTTCTCTGCTTAAGGTGGCAAACATCTCATCCCATTTTTTATCATCCATGGAGCGAAGTCCACGCATTGCCATAGGGACACTCAAAATATATGTATATTTTGGAATTCTATATTCTACAGCTACCATCGAATCTGAAAACCATCCTTTCGCTATTCCGAATGATTTAAAAGAATCCAGACATAACATGGTGTTCTTGGTTTTAAAACGAAGCATTACCTCCGCAGTATCTTTATCTGTGAAGATAATAGTAAA
>CAYXLS010000219.1:0-1072 GCA_964464785.1 uncultured Gammaproteobacteria bacterium
GATGTCGGCCGCGGCGATGCCCGCCGCCCGCAGGCGCCGGCGTGCCAGCGCGTACAGGTCCACGTGCCAATGGCCGGGCCGGGTGGCGGTGAAGGCTTGGGCGGCCGCCGGCTCATGGCCGGCAAACGCGTCCCGGACCTCGGCGCCGACCTCGTAGGCCAACGGGCCGGCCGCCGGGCCCAGCCACGCCAGCAGCGTCTCCGGCGGTGCCGCCATGGCCGCGACCGTGTTCTCCAGCACGCCCGCGGCCAGGCCGCGCCAGCCGGCATGGGCCGCGCCGACCCGGCGGCCATCCCTGGACGCGAATACCACCGGCAGGCAGTCGGCGGTCAGGACGGCAAGCACCACGCCCTGCGCTGCGGTCACCGCGGCGTCGGCCTCCGGCTCGGCGGCCATGCGGGCGCGCTCCGCGGTAGCGTTCCCGGCGGGGAGCGCCCGGTCGACCACCAGTACGCCGGTGCCGTGCACCTGGCGCAGCCAGTGGGGCGCGGACGGCAGGCTGGCGCAGGCCACCAGCGCGGCACGGTTCGCCGCGACCGCCGCCGGATCATCGCCGTCCGGTCCGCGCGCATTGCCCAGATTGAAGCTGCCGAACGGCGGCGCGGAGCCGCCTGCGCCCTGGCGCAGGGTGGTGAAGGCGGCGACCCCCGGAGGCGCGGGCCAGTCGGCCGGAAGGAACGCGTCCACCGGTCCCGCCTTCACGTCAGCGGCGCCCGTCGCCCGCGTGGGCGGCCGTATCCTCGCGCAGCAGCCGCATCAGCTCCTGCATGTCGGCCGGCACCGGGGCGCTGGTGCGCACCGGCTCGCCGCTGCGCGGATGTGCGAATTCCAGGGTTTCGGCATGCAGCGCCTGGCGCCGCAGGCCCCGCAGCGCGACCACCAGTTCATCCGACGCACCCTTGGGCAGCTTCAGCGCGCCGCCGTACAGCGGGTCGCCGATGATCGGATGGCGCAGGTGCTGCATGTGCACCCGGATCTGGTGGGTGCGGCCGGTTTCCAGCCGGCACTCCAGCGCGGTATGGGCGCGGAAGCGCTCGCGCAGCCGGAAATGGGTGACCGCCTCGCGGCCGTT
>CAYXLS010000220.1:0-454 GCA_964464785.1 uncultured Gammaproteobacteria bacterium
AAGCGCGGCAACGGCGGGGGCGGTCATGCGTCCTGGCATCGGCGCAGGATACCCAAGCGATTGTCTAGGCGGCCTTAACGCGTGCGCGCCGTCGCTGTCCGCGTGTGCCCGTGCCAATGGTCAGCCCGCCTGGCCCGGACGAATGCCGCGGTCGGCATCAGCGGCCTGCCGGGAGGCATGGCCGTCGCGCGGTTGCGACCAGGAGATTGGGCGGCTGCCCGCGACCGTGATCCACCCGCGCGCGAGCGCCGTCTCGGGGTCCTGGCGCACGCTGTAGGCGTCCACGTGCCGGCCGGCGGCCTCGCCCCAGGTGCCGGCCCATGCGTTGCGGCCCGAGTGCTTGGCCGCGTACAGGGCGCGGTCGGCCATCCGGATGGCATCCTGCCAGCCGTCTCCATGGCCCGGAAAATACGGGCAGGGCGCAACGCCGATCGACACCGTCACCGACGCGGAC
>CAYXLS010000220.1:464-1069 GCA_964464785.1 uncultured Gammaproteobacteria bacterium
GCATGCATGACCGGCACGGCATGATCTGGACCATGCGCTGGGGGCTGGCGATCCAGTCCGGCGCGCAGCTGATTACGCTTGTTCCGCCGATCCTGGGCGCGCTGCTGCTGGGCAGGTGGGTGCTCTGGCTGTGCGCGGCGACGCTGCTGGTGATCATCCTGGGCGCTGCCTGGATCGACATCGCGCGGCATTTCTACGACCCGGGGGTGGTGCGTTCGGCCGTCCTGCTGGCCCTCCGGTCCGGCGCCGGCGTGCTCGCCGCGTCGTTGCTGCTCGACCGCGCGGCCGCGCTGATGGGCGCGTACGTCAACGAGCTGGCCGAGCGCAACAGGCAGCTGGCCCTGACCCGGGACCGGCTGCAGCTGGAGATGGACGAGCGCGAACGGTCGCGCCGGCAGCTGCTGCACGCGCAGAAGGTGGAGGCCGCGGGCAGGTTGGCGGGCGGCGTGGCGCACGATTTCAACCACCTGCTGGGGCTGGTCCTGGGCTACGCGCAGCGCGGCCGGCAGGAGCAGGACGTGGGGCAGCTGCACGCGATGTTCGAAGGGGTGGAGTCGGCGGCCCGGCGCGCGGCCGGGGTGAGCCGCAGGCTGCTCGATTTCAGC
>CAYXLS010000221.1:0-1067 GCA_964464785.1 uncultured Gammaproteobacteria bacterium
CCGCCGCAGCGGGGCCGACAGCGCGGCGCGCGAGGGATCCCAGGTCAGGCGGATGCGGCCGGTGACGGCGTTGGCGCCGGTCTCCACCACGCCTTCCTCGCGCGAGAGCGCGCGGTCGATCAGCCAGGCGCAGGCGGCGCAGCGCATGCCGTCGGTGAGCAGGGTGATCTCGCGCCCGCCGGGCACGTTGCGCGCGTGTTCGGCCTGGACTTCCTCGCGGTCCCACAGCGACAGGTCGTCGTCCAGTGCGTCCTGGTCGATCCGGCTGGCCGGCGCGGTGCGCAGGCGGTAGTAGTCGCCCAGGCGGGCGTCCTGGATCCATTCGGCGGCGGCGGCGCAGCCCTCGCAGCAGAACGGGCGGACGGCGCCGCCGAGGGTGCGCCGGGCGGGGTTGGCCGGCAGCGGTTCAGCGCAGTGGTGGCAACCGGGCCGTTCCTGCGGCGCGGTGTCCGCGTGCAGGGCGGCGCCCGGCACGACCGCGTTCATGGCGTGTCGCCGGCGTCCTGCAGTGCCGGTTGCACCCGGGCCGCGAGCTCGCCGCTCTCCAGCCGGCCCTGCAGGCGCCATTCGCGGTCGGACGGGTACAGGCGCAGGTTCCAGTCGTGGCTGGTGTCCACCTGCGCCTGCGTGCTCCAGCCGTTGTCGCCGGGCTGCAGCTGCAGCGTCACGTCCTGCGACGACTGCACCGGGTGGCCGAGCACCAGCTGCAGCGGCGCGTTGCGGGTGAAGCGGCCGCTCACCGGGAACACTTCCACCACGCCGTTCTCCGCATCCACCCGCACCACCGCCGCGAAGCGGCCGGCCTGGGCGGCCTGGTCCGCGCTCAGGTCTGTGACCTGGGCGCCGCGGGCGGTGCGGCGGACTTCGTCCAGCACCGGGTCGTCGCCGCCGGTACGCAGCGCCATCACCAGCAGGCCGACGCCGGCGATGATGGAGATTGCGGGCAGCACGAACACCAGGATCAGGACCGGGTTGCGCCAGATGGGGAGTTTTTGGGTCATGGCATGGGACCGAAGAAGCTGCTGTCGACTTCCTGGCGGACCTGGCCATCGGGCGACTCGACCACG
>CAYXLS010000222.1:0-1063 GCA_964464785.1 uncultured Gammaproteobacteria bacterium
CATGTGGCAAATATACAAAGGTTTTTCTGAAGTGGGTTATGCAAGAATCATTCCAGAGAAAAGTGGGCCAGCTGTAAAAAGAGTGGGAAAATCATTGACTCTTAATGCAAAACAATGTAAATTAGCTTCAGATTTGCTACTCTGTTTCGCTGCAGAAAAGAGAATTGCACTTTTGAATTGGTTATCTAGGCTAATACTGATGCGTGTAATACAAATACATGGTGATACCTAACGTATGTCAAACCTTAAAACCATTGAGAAATGAAAAAAGTGGAATTTTTCTGTGTCTCACAACTTCGGTTGGTAACAATTTTGTGTCTCTGCCCATTAATTGCATCCTCGTGCACAAAAAAAAATCAAGTACCCTTTGAGGAACTGACCAGTTACTACACTGAGCTTGGAAACAATCATCAGTATGGCCTGAATCGTATTCTGGAGGACCTGAAAGCTGCAACATCTGAATCAGATGAAAGATTAAATATGGAGCAATTGTTCAAGGAAGTTCAGGAAACAAGTATTGACTTCACAATTGAGAAACTAGGACTAGACAATTCATTTGAAAATGGCTTACTAAAGGTACAGGAATCGATAAAAATCTCACTGACTAAGAGCGACAACAACCAAGGTATTGTAGAAATGATGATCGGACAAATACAATTAACTGATAATGAAATCCGATACCTGAAAAGACTTGACCTAATACTCTCAAGCGTTTCTGATGGAATAGACCAATGTATATGCAATATCAGAAATTTAGAATATGAGATATACTCATCCTGTTCATCTTCCGAAATTGAATTTCTTTTCACTGCAACTGCAATTGGGGCCAATTCATTAGAATATTGGTACAATAATTATGATATTTGGGCTGAAGAACTCCATATGCCTGAATTGATTGACAAGAAAGGGATTGCTCATAAAGAATGGTTCTGGTCATCACTCAGCAGGATGGGAAGGATGGACATCATAGGGGGTATAACAGGTGCAGCGGTAGGGGCATTTGCAGGAGGTGTTGGAGCGATTCCAGGAGCTCTTGCAGGCGCCTGTTATGCTTCAGGGAATT
>CAYXLS010000223.1:0-1059 GCA_964464785.1 uncultured Gammaproteobacteria bacterium
GGAAGGGTATGTTCAAAGTGGTGAGCCGGCCCATGCTGAAGAAGCCTTGAGCTGGGTAATGGAAGCTATGCACCTCTATGCGTATGATCTCGGATTAGTGGGAGAAAAGAGGAGGGAAAACCTCAAAACAAAACAACAATAAGACCCATTTGTACATTAATGGTGCATAATCCGGAGCAAGACGGCCATCAATTCCGAACCATGGCGGCCACCGAATCCGGAGCATGACGGCCACCCATTCCGGGCCAAAGCGGCCACTTTTTCGGAAGAATCGGAATCAGTGGCCGACATCAATCGGAATCTGAAATAACAAAATGAGGGAATAGAACAGAACTGGTTAATCTTTGAAAAATGTGGCATCTTACTCTTTCGGGAGAAGGAGGAGAACAATGTCACAAGAAAGGTTAACCGTGCGAAAAATCAAAGAAGTACTTCGCTTGAAATGGGAGTGCCAAATAAGCGAGCGAGCCATAGCGCGCAGCTGCCGAATATCACGCAGCACCGTAAGTGAATATATCAAACGAGCAGAAGCGGCAGGATTGAAGTGGCCCATCTCAGAAGAGATCACCGATAACCAACTTTATGAGCAACTTTTCCCCAGGACAATACAACTCAATCCAAAAGCAGCCTATATGCCAGACTGGCAAACGGTCCACCTTGAACTACGTAAAAAGGGAGTGACCTTGCGCCTATTATGGATGGAATACCTGGAAAACCATCCACAAGGGTATGGCTACAGCCAATTCTGCCAGTTGTATCGGAATTGGTCCGGGAAGTTCAAACCCACTATGAGATTGAACCATAAGGCTGGGGAAAAGCTTTTTGTGGATTATGCCGGGCAGACCGTTCCGGTGATCGATCCAAAGACAGGAGAAATACAGGAGGCTGAGATCTTCGTTGCCGTACTGGGAGCATCCAGTTATACCTATGCGGAAGCGCAATGGCATCAAGACTTACCCAATTGGATTGGTGGACATGTGCGAGCGTATGAGTTTCTTGGAGGAGTAACGGAGATTGTTGTTCCGGATAATTTACGAGCTGCGGTTAATCATCCCAGCC
>CAYXLS010000224.1:0-1058 GCA_964464785.1 uncultured Gammaproteobacteria bacterium
GTTAAATAAAGGAAAATCAATCGACAATCTCATTGTAAATTGAAAATTAATAAAATGGCCAAAGGTAATCGCATCCGAATAAGACTAAAATCTTTCGATCATCGAATTATCGATGAGGCAGCTATCAAAATAGTTGAGGCTGCGGTTACCGCTGGAGCCAAAGTCGAAGGACCAATCCCTTTACCTACAGAACAAAAAACCATTACTGTTTTAACCAGTCCTCATACCGACAAGAATGCTCGTGAGCATTTTGAAATTCGTACTCACAAACGTCTTATCGATATTTCCAATACTAGTCTTCGCACTGTCGACAGTCTTCAACATTTGGATTTACCTTCAGGAGTGGAAGTAGAAGTTAAAATGTAAAATTATGATTTCTGGATTTTTAGTCAAAAAAGGTACAATGACCAGTGTTTATACCCCAGAAGGAAAAAGAGTTGGGGTTACTAAATGTAGTGCCTTACCTCTCAAAGTTATTCAGGTTAAAACTGTTGACAAAGATGGATACCAATCAGTTCAGGTAGCCTATGATTCCAAAAAAAAGTTAAATAAAGCTCTCTCTGAGAAAATGGCCAAAATTAAACTTGATATCAAACCTCGATTTTTCAAAGAATTTAAACTTACCTCTGATCAAATTCCCCAAGTTGGGAGTGAAATTACTATCGAATCAATTTTTAATAATGGTGATATTGTCAACGTTACTGGAATTTCAAAAGGTCACGGATTTACTGGTGTTGTCAAACGACACGGATTTAAGAAACAACCACTGTTGGGTGCTTCAAATTATGTTCGACGACCAGGTTCAATTGGAGCTCAAACTCCAGGAAAAGTCGTCAAAGGCAAAAAAATGCCTGGACACTTTGGTGTTGATGCTGTCACTGTTTCTAGTCTTGAAATTTTTTCAATTAATTCGCAAACTAATGAAATTCTAATCAAAGGTTCAATCCCCGGAAGTTATAACTCTTGGGTAATTTTAAAAAAGAGAAATTAATATGAAATCCGAAATTTATAACATTGAAAGCAAAAAAATTGGGGACTTTACTTTGGCAAAATCAGTA
>CAYXLS010000225.1:0-1049 GCA_964464785.1 uncultured Gammaproteobacteria bacterium
TCGCCAACGCCATGGCACCGTACCTGTCCAGGCCCTTCCGCGACGCCGAGTTCGAGTTCCACGGCCGGGTGCTGCGCGGTGAAACCGCCCCGGCGGCGCGCCCGGACCAGGTCCTGGCGGCGATCAACAAGGCCGCCGGGCCGATGCTGGCCAACGAGTACGTGGCCGCGCACCTGCCCGACGCCACCCGCCAGCGCGCCGAAACCGTCTCCGGCCAGGTCCGCGACGCGCTTGCGCGGGCACTGGAGCGCAACGAATGGATGGACCCGGCCACCAGGGCCGAGGCCGGGCGCAAGCTGCAGGCGCTGCGGATCGAAGTCGGCTTCCCGGCCTGGGACGTGGACTTCACCATCCAGCCGATGGGCCGGGAGAGCTTCGGCGCCAACATGCTGATCGCCTCCACCTGGCGCCATGCCCAGGAAATGCGCCGGATCGGCCAGCCCAACGCCGCCCGCCGCTGGGACGTGCAGCCGCAGCAGCCGGCGCTGGCCTACGACCTTGCCCGCAACCATCTGGTGGTGACGGCCGCGGTGCTGCAGCCGCCGGTGCTGGACATGGGCGCCGACCCCGCGGCCCATTACGGCAGCCTGGGCGCCCTGGTCGGCCACGAACTGGGCCGCAGCGTCGACATCCTCGGCCGCCACGTGGATGCCGACCGCAACGTCCGCAACTGGTGGACCCAGGCCGACGAGGTCGCCTGGAACGACCGCGCCCACGGTCTGGCCACCCAGTACCACGCCTACCCGTTCCCCGGCTCGAGCGAAGCCATGGTCGACGGCACCCGCAACCGCGACGCCAACGCCGCCGACCTGGCCGGCGTGGAGCTGGCGTGGCAGGCGCTGGAGCAGGCCAGCTCGCAGCCCACGCAGGAATCCTCGCAGGCGTTCTTCCAGGCCTGGGCCGGGCTGTGGCGCCAGCAGATGACGCCGGACGCGGCGACCGTGGCGGCCGCCAACCAGGTCCGCACGCCCGGCAAGTGGCGCGCCAACGGGGCGCTGGCCAACCTGCCGGCGTTCGGGGTGGCGTTCGATTGCGATGCGGACGCGCCA
>CAYXLS010000226.1:0-1035 GCA_964464785.1 uncultured Gammaproteobacteria bacterium
GGTGTTGCGGTTAACGAGAAATATAAGAGATTCCCTACACTTTCAAAAACCATCTCGCTGTGCTCGACCTTACCGCTTTTAAACGCTTTACGGGTTGGACAATTCTCGCACGGCAAATTTTTTTGAAAGAGGACAGAGTGACACGACGACCCACTTTCTGAGTTAGGAAAGTAAGGCATCTCTGACCAGAAAGAGCTTTTGCCATTGATCCACCTAATGTTGAGGTCTCTGTCCAGCACATAGATGCCAGCGACCAAAGCATTTAGGATGGATGACTCTAATAGATGAGAAGTTACATCAATCATACGTGTTTGTTGCTGATTAATTATATCACATTTGACTGGAAGAAATCTCCTGAGTTGTCCCATCTTGCTTTTCAGCTAAGTAGCAAATATTGAGCCAGAGGTTTAATGAAGAGTCTGCTTTTGGATACCATATAATCTTTGTCGGCGCTGGCTCATAGATGAGGTCAAAGAATCCAAGAATTGGCAGTAGCGTTATCGAGTGTTATCGAATGCCTGATTCGAAGGAAAGTGTACTCAAAAAAGACAGATGTCTTAAATAAAATCATTTTCCTTGTCCAACCCTCTGTGGCTTGCTGTTAATTTGCAGAAAAGAAAATGATGTGAGTGCCTGTTTTTGTTGGTTTTCCTACGGATTTATCGCGCTAATATCCTGCTGGCATCTGAATTGCTCTATTCATTCATACCCATGCATGCGGTTTTCTTCGAACTGTGCATGATTTTCGTGAAACAGATAAATTACAGCGGGTGGATTGAATGGTTCTCGAAGACATAACAGTTATAGATCTAACACAGTTGCTGCCCGGTCCTTTTTGTACTCAGGTTCTCGCAGATTTTGGCGCTAACATTATAAAGATAGAAGGCCCTGGCGGGGATCTTGCCCGAGTTCTCGGCACAAAAATTAAAAAAGAATCAGGCCCTTTCATGATGCTTAACCGTAATAAGAGAAGCGCTGTGCTCAATTTAAAAGAAGTGAAGGGAAGGGATGTTTTTTTTCGGCTGATTAAGCAGG
>CAYXLS010000227.1:0-1023 GCA_964464785.1 uncultured Gammaproteobacteria bacterium
TGGGCGTCACCCGCCAGACCATCATCGCCCTTGAAGCCGGCAAATACCTTCCCTCACTGCTTTTGGCGGTGAAGATCGCCCGCGTATTCGGCAAGGCCGTGGAGGAGGTTTTCCTGATCGCGAAGGGTGTTTAAGGTGGGGTCAAGTATATTCTGATCAGCGTTCAGGCCGCACCGGCAGCCAGATCTCGATCACGGAGTCCGGGGCCTCGTCTTTGAAGCGGTGGTCGTAAAGCTCCAGCACATCGGCAGTTAGCATCCGATACTGGCTTTGGGGCAGGTACTGGGAGAAGATATAATTGAAGCTTTCCTGCAGGTGGCTGAGCGGTCCCCGGTGTTCGAAGACGAGGTAGTGCTGGGCCGGGATCCTTCTCAGCACCGCGTTTTCGGGGAGTTTCACGTCCGCCTCCACCGGCAGGCCTGCCATGTAACCGTAACCGGTCTGCGCCGCGGGATCGTAAGCTTCGGAAACGAACGAAACGCCGTAGTAGGGCAGCGAATCCGCGTGCGGGATCTCTTCGTCGAGGGAGAACAGCTTTTCCCAAACCTGCATCAGCGAGTCCTGTTCCATGGTGTCCAGCACCTGGAAACCGGCCAGGAACATCTCATCCAGCCACGCTTCGCGGGGTTCCGCAGAGGTGAAAAATTCCGGTGGTGCGGTTGCTTCATCGGCGTGCAGGATGCCATGAGGTTCCGGGGATACTGATAACTTCTGCGGGGCGGTTTCATCCCCGGCGAACAAGGCTCCGCAGCTCAGCGCTGCGATTAGCAGGATGGCGGTCAGGGTTTTCATAAGGGTTCCCAAGAGTGACGATTTTAGTCCATGCTTCCGGAAATGGGATAAATTGTCAAGGATTTATCGCTTTGACAATCCGAAACAAATTCATCCGCGATCCGCGGGGCAGGAAAGAGCCGCGGCTTATCGCCACATCACCAAAACGGGGGTGGAGTAACCCACCCCCGACAAACATGACGCGGATCAGGGCATCGGCTGGTCTGAAGCCCGGACCCGGAAAAACAGGGG
>CAYXLS010000228.1:0-1007 GCA_964464785.1 uncultured Gammaproteobacteria bacterium
GCCGCGCAGCCCCAGGCCGGTGACCAGGTCGGGCCAGCTCTCGGCGTTGATATCGGTGGTCGCCGCGGGCGCTGGCGGCGGCGGTGCCGGGGCACTCGGCGCAGCCGGCGCGGGCGCGGGTGCCGCCACGCTCGGAGCTGGCGCGGCGGGTTCGGGTGGGGGCGTCGGCAGGGCCGCAGGAGCAGCACGCGTCGGCGGCGGCCGCGAAGGTGCGGGTTCGGCGGGGCGTGCCGCCTGCCGGGGCGGGGCTGCCGCTACCGGCGCAGGCGGCGGCGCGGACTCCAGCGCCGCCCTCGCCGCTTCGGCCGCCGAGCGGCCGCTGCCCGCGCCACCCGATGCCATCGCCCCGCCAGCCTCACCGGCCGGGCGGAACGCCAGCATCCGCAGCACGCCCATCTCGAAACCGGCCCGGGCGCTGGGCGCCAGCGGCAGGTCGCGGCGCGCGGTCAGCGCCATCTGGTACCAGAGCTGCACCATCTCGGCACGCAGCGCGGAGGCAAGCGCATCCACGTCCACGCCATCCGAGTCCGCCTCAAGCGCGACACCGGGCACCAGCTGCCGCACCTGGATCCGATGCAGCGCCTCGGCCAGCGCGTCGAGCACGCTGCCCCAGTCGGGCGAGAAGCCGGCCAGGGTCTCGACCTCCGCCAGCAGCCGCTCGCCGTCGCCCTGCGCCAGCGCATCCAGCAGCGCGCCCACGCGGGTGCGGTCGACCGTGCCCAGCATCGCCGCCACGCCCGCGTCGTCGAGCTTGCCGCCGGTGTAGGCGATCGCCTGGTCCAGCAGCGACAGTCCGTCGCGCAAGCTGCCATCGGCGGCCTTGGCGAGCTGGCGCACGGCGCCCTGCTCGGCCGGGATCTCCTCGGCGCCGAGGATCTTCGTGATCTGGCCCTCGATCTGGCACAGGTCCAGCCGCTTGAGGTTGAACTGCAGGCAGCGCGACAGCACCGTCACCGGTAATTTCTGCGGGTCGGTGGTGGCCAGCAGGAACTTCACGTGCTCCGGCG
>CAYXLS010000229.1:0-1006 GCA_964464785.1 uncultured Gammaproteobacteria bacterium
CGTAGACAGGGATCCCGCCTCCGCCCACGGCGATCACGATTTCGCCGCGCTGGACTAGCTCCTTCACCGTGTGGGCGGGAACAATCCTTTGTGGAAGCGGCGAAGGAACCACCCGGCGGTAACCCTTGCCGGCATCTTCCTTCAGTGTCCAGCCGAGAGTGTTTTTCAGTTCTTCAGCCTGCTGCGCAGTATAGTAGGTGCTGCCTACGAATTTGGTGGGATTGAGCATGCTGGGGTCATCGCGGTCCACCACCACCTGCGAGATGATGGTGATCACGTCTTTGTCGATTCCGCTCAGGTGCAGCTTGTTTTGCAGGCTTTGTTCGATCATGTAGCCCATGCTGCCTTCTGTGGCGGCGTTTAGAACGCCCAGTGGCAGCGGCGCGATGCCTTCCTTTTCGCCCGCTTCCTGCTGGCGGAGCAGGTTTCCCACCTGGGGTCCGTTGCCGTGGGTGATGGCCAGTTTATAGCCCTGGCGGATGAGTTCCACGATGCCGCCCAGCGAATCGCGGGTGTTGGCAAACTGCTGGCTGATCGAGCCTGGTTCGCCGGCCTTGATGATGGCGTTGCCGCCCAGGGCAAGAACTGCTGTCTTGGTCATGTTTTCCTCTCTTAAAAAAGTCCGGGGCGGATTTGGCTGTCCGCCCCGTGTATTTGTATTAATCTTACTCTCGGGTGTAGGCTGGGGCAGGTTTTAGAAATCCTGCAGCAGTTCAGCGAGGGTGGGGGACCCGATCTCCTGGAGGTCGTAGCTGACCTGGCAGGCGGGATGGTTTATCTTGATCAGGCGGCGCAGGTCGATCGGGGTGCCAATGACGACGAGATCGGCCGGGGTTCGGTTGATGGTGGCCTCCAGATCGTGCATCTGCCCCTCGCTGTAGCCCATCGCCGGCAACAGACGCGTCAGGCGTGGCCACTTCGCCAGGGTTTCGGCCATGCTGCCGACGGCATAAGGCGTCGGATCGACCAGCGCCGCCGCACCCATCCGCTCCGCGGCGATCACGCC
>CAYXLS010000230.1:0-1005 GCA_964464785.1 uncultured Gammaproteobacteria bacterium
TCCGCTCACCGCGGGTGGCCAGGCTGTACGAGAAGGTGTGGATGGGGGGCGGCTCGCCGCTGGCGGTGCATACCCGGCGCCTGGCCGAAGCGGTGGCCGGGGCCATGCCCGGGGTGCAGGTGGACTGGGCGATGCGCTACCAGAACCCGTCGCTGACCGCGGCCATCAGGCGCCTGCGGTCCAACGGCGCGCGCCGCATCGTGGTGGTCCCGATGTACCCGCAGTACTCCACCACCGCGTGGGCGGTGACGCGGTCCGGGTGCTGCACGACTACCACGACGATCCGCAGTGGGTGGCGGCCATCGCCGATTCCATCCGTGAATGGCGCGCGCAGCACGGCGCCGGTGAAAAGCTGATGTTCTCCTACCACGGCATCCCCCAGCGGCTGGTGGACCAGGGCGACCCGTACCAGCGCCACTGCCAGGCCGGCACCGAGGCGATCGTGGCCGAGCTGGGCCTGCCCGCCGACCAGGCGGTGATGACCTTCCAGTCGCGCTTCGGGCGCGAGGAGTGGCTGCAGCCGTACACGGACAAGACGGTGCAGGCACTGGCCGGGTCGGGTGTGAAGCGCATCGACGTGGTGTGCCCCGGGTTCGCCGCCGACTGCCTGGAGACGCTGGAAGAGATCTCGATCGAGAACGCGGACCTGTTCCGCGAGCACGGCGGCCAGGAACTGCGCTACATCCCCTGCCTCAATGATTCCCCGGCCCACGCCGAGGTCATCGCCGGCCTGGCCCGGCGCGAGCTGGCGGCCTGGGCCTGATGCGCGAGTTCTCCCTGCAGATCCCCGGCGGCACCATCGCCGGGCTGCGGGCGGGCGGGGAGGGCGGACAGCGGGTGCTGGCCCTGCACGGCTGGCTCGACAACGCCGCCAGCTTCGTGCCGCTGGCCCCGCACCTGCGCGGGCTGGACCTGGTGGTCCCCGACCTGCCCGGCCATGGCCGCAGCTTCCACCTGGCCAGCGGTGCGGACTATTCGTTCTCCGGCGCGGTGCACACGGTGCTG
>CAYXLS010000231.1:0-1004 GCA_964464785.1 uncultured Gammaproteobacteria bacterium
GTCAATGAGTGTTGATTCTGAAACTGGACAGTCTTCCGATGGAGCAAGAACTGTAATGTACTCTGGATTAATAGCAACTGGATTAATTCAAATATGGAGTATATATGATGTTGTCAAGATTACAAAGATTAAAAATCTTGCTCATCAAGAAAAACGCTTAACAATTAAATTACAACCTGATTTTATATTTTGGAAATGCGATTGATAATAAAACAGCTATTTACGGACTAAAATTGACAATGGACTTTTAAAAGTATGGATAAAAAACAAAGCACGGAAACACAACAATGTGTATAATTCATAAGGGTTTCAGAGGTTTTCGAGCATTATCACCCGCATTAAATTTGGGTGGTAAATGGATAGGTTTGAAGCCCGCAATCCCTTACGAAATCATACACTAAACGTTAAATACAATGTATTTTTCTTTGCAATTCCAATATTTACAGCAGGTTGAATGACTTTCATTTTTTTGAAAATTCATTGGATTTTTACCGCTTGACTTTTATCACTGGCGGCTTGACTTGAAAATTGAAAATTGAAAATTGCGGGAATTTTGAATGAAATTTTGAGCAAATTGAAATTAGGATTTTCGTGAATCATCGGGAATATTTGTACTCTTGGTTCAACTCGGTTCTTTGTATATTGAAGGCTTAAAGTAACTTGAATTGACTTTTCGATTTATATGCAGGAACCTGAATTTTTAGACAATTTTGGGTTATCCATGACTATTTCTCGAAAGAAATTCTATCTTTAAGACTGTTTAATCTAAACAGAGAAATCAGGCTTTCGTCTGAAATTCTTGGTTTAATGAATGAATAAACACTGTATTTAACAAACAATATAACCAACGGCGGGTGCAGTGGTAGCTTGAAAGCGACTGCACCGCGCCAAGTTTTGTAACGGTTGACAGTGATGTCGCCCGCATTCCGCCACTGGTCATATTGCAAACCGTTGTGCGTCATGCAGGACAGCATCACATACAGGCTAAAACCGTGGATAAAAAA
>CAYXLS010000232.1:0-1003 GCA_964464785.1 uncultured Gammaproteobacteria bacterium
ACATTTCTTTAACCACATGGTTCCGTGATTATCTTTTTTTACCAATATCTTTTCTCCTCGCCTGGAGGATTAAAGGCGAGACAGTCTTTTACATTAAAAAAGATCTTCTGATATATATCGCAGGAAGTCTAATGGTCTGGTTGTTAACCGGTCTTTGGCATGGACCAAACTATACTTATATATTATGGGGACTAATCCATGGGTTTGCTTTAATTCTGTACAAGTTACAAGCCAAACCCAGGAAGGTACTCTTCCGAAAACTGCACATTTCTAATCATAACACAATAGTTTTAATCCTTGAGTATCTTTTTACAGGTTGTATAGTAATAGTTGCCTGGGTGTTTTTTAGGGCTGAGAATATTCAAGAAGCAGTTTTATACCTGGCCCGCATTTGCAGCAATTCGCTTTTTTCACTACCGAAGCTAGTGGGGATTCAAAACACAAATTTGTTACTGGCTATCATATTTTCGATTGCATTTTTCTTAATTGAATGGAGGAATCGACAAAATGACTTTGTTTTTGAAGCAATTGGTACGAGAAGTATTTACATTCAATCATTTGTTTTCGGATTAATTGTGATAGTAATCTTCCTGTTTTCCGGGGAATCATTAGATTTTATTTACTTTAAGTTTTAGGTAAAATGAATAAATTTCTGTATTCCATTCTCGTGTTTATTGTTGTCGGAATTGGGGCTATTACAACTTTTACATTTATGCAGCCATTGTTTTACAGAGTATTCCCCAGTGATAAGGATCGACATCGTTTGATTATAGAAGAGCTAACCAAGAAGGCAAATAAGGATAGTTGGATTGTTTTCGGTGACAGTCGGACCATGTTTGGAGTAGACACAAGACTTATAAAGGAAGAGTTACATACCCACCCTGATATACTTAACTTATCATCAGTCGGGCAAGATATTTTCGAGTCAAGCTATTTCTATGGGTTGGTTAGTAACCAAGCAAAAGTGGTTATACAATGTACATCTCCTGCCTTCTTTTCTGGA
>CAYXLS010000233.1:0-1001 GCA_964464785.1 uncultured Gammaproteobacteria bacterium
AAATTTAAACAATTAAGTTTTAAACAACGAAAAATTATTGAGAAAAATCTTAAAACAGGTTGTTTACAAAAAGAAATTGCTTTAGCTTTAGGAGTTAATAAATCGACAGTTAGCCGAGAGATTTCAATTAGAAGTAGAGATGGAGTTTACTGGGCTGATTTAGCCCAATTTAATTACTTAAAAAAACGTAAAAAATGTCATCCAAAACTGAAGATTAATAACGACAAAATCGTTAGTCATTTTTGTAATCAAATTAAAAATGGTTTATCACCAGAAGAAGTCAGTGGTCGTCTTAAATTAGAAATTGATTTGGGATTAAAAACTAAAAGAGATTACATTGGATATGAAACTATTTACAAAATAGTTTACGAATCAAGTTTTGGAAAAAGAGAAAAACTTAGTCAATATCTTCGTCGAGGTAAAAAACATCGGACAAAACAATATGGGAGAAAATCAAAAAAATCCTTAATTCCCAATAAAGTTTCTATTGATGACCGACCAGAAATTGTTAATCTACGGCAAAGAGTTGGTGACTGGGAAGCTGATTCAATAATTTATCCCAACAAGAAAGCTATTAATAGTTTAGTGGAGAGAAGAATATTAATTACCAGGTTATCCTTACTTAATCGAAAAACAGCCATTGAAACTAAAAAAGCAATTATTGGTAAGTTGGAAACCTTACCAGTTGAAACCATTACTTTTGATAATGGAAATGAAAATACTTTACATGAAGAAATAGGAAAAAGACTAGGGGCAAAAACCTATTTTTGTCATGCTTACCATTCATGGGAAAAAGGTACCAATGAGAATACCAATGGATTAGTTAGAAGATACTTACCTAAGAGACATAACATCGACGATTTAACTCAATTTGAATTAGATGAAATTGCTGAAGATCTAAACAACAGACCAAGGAAAAAATTGGGCTACTTTACCCCAAACGAGATGTTACAATTTGAGTATTATTTATTATCTGGTTGCAATCAGATTTAGAATTCAGC